>DATJST010000496.1:0-30728 GCA_035503975.1 Acidimicrobiales bacterium
ATCGTGGCCGCCGGACGTCTCGTCTTCGGCATCGGCGCCGGCGGCAGCCGGGCCCTCGGTGACAACCCGGCGGTCCGAGAGTTCGAGGCGTACGGTGTGCCGCTGGTCTCACCAGGCGAGGCGCTCCGCGACCTCGACCAGTCCCTTCGGGTCATCCGTCGGATGTGGACCGAGACCGAGCCGTTTGACTTCGATGGCGCCTCGATCCGGCTTCGCGGCGCGGTCTGCGAGCCCAAGCCGCTACAGAGGCCGCACCCGCCGATCTTGGTCGGCGCCTGGGGGGAGCGGGCCATGCGCGTAGTCGCTGAGCACGCTGACATCTGGAACTGCCCGTGGACATCGGTCGAGGGCTTCGCTCAGAAGAACGGCTACCTCGACCGGTGCTGCGAGGCGATCGGGCGACAGGCAAGCGACATCGTGCGGTCGGTCCAGCTCATCATCCGCGCGGACGACCCGGGCGAGCCCGCCGCCAGCCGCTCCGTGCTCACCGGGCTGATCGAGGCCGGGGCGACTCACTTCGTCCTGGCCCCGGACCTCGGAGGTCGTCCCCTGGACTGGCTCGCTGAAGTGTTGGTGGAGCCCCTCCTCGCCTCGGCGAATGCCTGACTCCGGCCGCAGTGGTACGCCCACCCGACGGGTCAGCCCCAAGGGGTTAGTGGCGAGCACAATGCCCATCATCCGGACCGAAAACGATTGGACTAAGCCCGGCGTCACCTCTCCCCCGGGGCGATTCGACCGTCCGGACGCCACGTCCGTCATCTCCCGGCTGCAAGCTTTGATCGCGAGTGTCGCGAGACAGGCATATGTCAGCCTGAGTGTGGAGCACGTGGTCGCTCGGTGGGCTGAACGCCGGAGCGCTGGCTCGACAAACTGGCCGAGGGGATCACGATGGTGACTGACAGGCCACCACCGTCACGGGGGTGCGCGGTAGCGGTGCCGCCGTGGACCGTGGCGATCGAAGCGACGATGGCCAGGCCGAGGCCGACGCCGTCGTGGGACGTACGGTCGTTCAGCCGCTGGAAAGGCTGGAAGAGCCGCTCGGTGTCCGCTGGGCTTACGACCGGGCCAGTATTGGCCACAGTCAGCTCGCTGCTGCCTTCTGCCGTTCGGGTGCTGAGCCAGATGTCGCCGGCGGGGACGTTGTAGCGGGCAGCGTTGTCGACCAGGTTGGCAACGAGGCGTTCGGCGAGCACCGGGTCGCCCGATATGACGGCAGGCTCCAGGCCGACGTGCACCTGTCGGTCGCCGAGGCCTGCACTGTCGAGGACGTCTTCGGCCACGGTGGCCAGGTCGACCTCCTCGTGGACACTGAGCCCGTGCTCGTTGCGGGCAAGGATGAGCAGCGCGCCGACGAGGTGCTCGGCGTGGTCGGCCGCGGCGCGTACCTCTGCCGCCATGGCGCGCAGGTCACCGGGCGTGCTATCCGGGTTGCCTGCCACGACGTCGACCGTTGTGCCTATGACCGCGAGCGGGGTGCGCAGTTCATGAGACGCGTTGGCGATGAACCGCCGCTGGACCTCGAACGCCGCTTGGAGCCGGTCGAGCATCTCGTCGAAGGTCTCGGCCAGCTCGCCGAGCTCGTCATGGGGACCGCCCAGAGCGACCCGCGCAGACAGATTGTGTTCCGACGCGGCGCGGGCGGCCGCAGTGACCTGCCGCACCGGACGGAGCGCCCGCCCAGAGAAGACCCAGCCGAGGACGGCAGCGACGGCCATGACCACGGCGAGGGTGACAAGTGAATATTCGAGCAGGTGTGACAGCGTGAGCTCACGCTGGTGTTGCGCGCCCACTTGCTGTAGGGCCGCGTTGCACTTAGCAATGGCCGGCCCGTCGCGATGGAGCTTCCCGGACTGGCACAGCGCCACGACGCTCGCTGGGACGCCGGGAGAGGACAAGGACTGCTGGCCCGGCCCGAACGTCCCCAGCCGGGCCACCAAGCTGTAGCTGACCCCCACGACGACCGCCCCACAGAGGGCGAACAGGCCGGTGTAGAGGACGGTCAACCGTGCCCTGACGGTCAGCCGTTTGCGGCTCACATTCGGTAACCCTTGCCTACCACCGTCTCGATGAGCGGCGGGTCGCCGAGCTTTCGCCGCAGCCGAGCCATCGTCACCGAGACGGTGTTGCTGAACGGGTCGGCATGGGCGTCCCACACGTGCTCGAGTAGTTCCTCCGTGCTGACCAGGGCACCATCAGCGGCCAGTAGGGACTCCAGCACCCCGAACTCCTTGCGGGTAAGCGACAGGGCGCGCGAGCCGCGCCTTGCGCGGTGCCGGGCGCGGTCCATGCTGAGGTCGCCGCACACCAAAATCGGCGGCCCCGACGGGGCCCGGCGAGACAGCGCCCTCACCCGGGCGACGAGCTCGGCGAAGGCGAACGGCTTGCCGAGGTAATCGTCCGCACCCAGTTCCAGGCCGTCCACCCGGTCATCGACGTGGGCGGCAGCCGTGAGCATGAGTATGCGCGGCCCCGAGCCGGCCACGGCGCGGCACACCCGGTCGCCGTGCACGACCGGCAGGTCGCGGTCGAGCACGACCACGTCGTAGGCCGTTTGCGAGAGCGCGTCCAACGCCGCCGCACCGTCGTACACTGCGTCCACGGCCATCCCGGCCTGGCGCAGCCCCTGGGAGACCCGGTTGGCAAGGGTCTTATGGTCCTCGACCACGAGTACTCGCACCCCACAATTGTGCGCTGACGGACATGACACCTTTGCAACATCGCGTGTAGCACTGATGTCACCCGCTCAGGCGTACAACTAGCTGCATGAAGAAATCGCCAATGCTGTGGTCCCTACGGGAGCGACCGCCCCTGGCCCCTCACCCACTCGCCACTGTCCTGGTGAGCACCACTAGCAGGTGGCGGCGGGCACAGCCGCCCATAACTCGAAGCGTGCTGGCCATCATCGCCACGGCCTCCGTCGCCCTGCTGGCGGGTGGATGCGGCAGCTCGCCGGGTGGCCACGTGGCGCAGCTTGGCTCCACAACAATGAACAGCACCTCTTCCTCCAAGAGCTCGGCCGCGTCAGCCCCGGGGAGCGCGCTCGCCTTCGCGCTCTGCATGCGCTCCCATGGCGTGCCGGGCTGGCCCGACCCCAACAGCTACGGGGGGTTCGATAAGTCCAAGCTCACCCAGCAGCAACTCGGGGCGGGCAGCGCTCAGGTCCACGCGGCTCAACTAGCCTGCCAGCACTTGCTGCCCAAGAGCTCGGTGGCCGAGCAGCAAACACAACGAATTGTGGCGCAGGCGCTGCGGTTCTCCCGGTGCATGCGGGACCACGGCATCACCAACTTCCCCGACCCCGACAGCAACGGCGGGATCAGGATCCCAGATTCGCTCCAGGACAACGGTGGGCCACGGTACGGCGCCGCACTGAAGGCCTGTCAGCCCTTTCCTCCCCCACCTGTCGTGACACAGCGCTCAGGCTGAGGATCGCAGTTCCACTCGAGCCATCGCCCACGAGCGGGGCGCCGTACCACCAATTCTGGTGCCGGGTGCTGACCACGGGGCCTAACAGAGACGTTCAGAAGCTCATGAGCGCAGTACGTCGGCGGGGCCGGTGCGGGCGGCGTGCTCGAGGGCCCGGAGGTGAGGCTCCTCGGGGCCGAAGGACTCGAGCCACCAGGTCATGCCAGCGGCTTCGAGCGCAGCCAGCCGGTCGGCGCGCTCTGCTGGCTCGACGGCGGACGACGCCCCGCGGCAAACGAGGTCGATGCCCGTGCTCGCCTCGTACGTGCTCAGCTGCGCCCGCGCGGCTGAGACAGCGTCCGGGTCGGGGAAGGCCGGGACGTCCCACCCGCCTCGGTCGAACAGCGGGAAGCAACCCTGGTGCCGGGCCGCTCTGGCCAGCGGACGGCGGTGCGGCCACCGACAAGCGACCCAAACGGGTAAGGGGTCCTGTACGGGCCGAGGCAAAAAAGGCCCGCTGTCCACCGCAAAGTACTGGCCCTCCCATGTGACATCGTCTCCCGACCAAAAGCGGCGCAACAGCTCGAGCGACTCGTCCACCATGGCCCCGCGTTGCACGGGCTCAGGCACCTCGCCCCGGAACGAGCTGAACTCGCCGACGCTGTCATCCCCCAAGCCGACGCCCACGACCAGGCGGCCCCCTGAGAGCCTGTCAAGTGTGGCCGTCTGGCGGGCTAGTACCCATGGGCGTCGTCGGGCGAGGGGGGTGACGAGCATCCCCAGGCGCATCCGCGCTGTCGAGTGGGCCACGGCAGCCATGGTCACCCAAGGGTCAGCCACAGCCATGCCCGGGAGGGCCAGTATGTGGTCCCAGAGGAAGAACCCGTCCCAGCCTGAGCGTTCTGCTGCCCGGGCCAGCTCAACGAGGCGGCCGGGCTCGGCCAGTCGGGCGAACGGAGGGAAGAACAGGCCGAACCTGAGTGCCATCGCCACCCGACCTTAGGCCGGACGGCCCCCTTTCGCCGTGGCGTGCACGCTATTTACTGCCGGCGGTGCACGACGGCCAACGGCCGTCGGGGCGCCGTTGGCTCAGGCCTATCTGCCTACGGCGCTTAGCAGCTCGTCGAGCATCCGCTCCAGGGCGCCGAGGGCGACCGACAAATGGCCCTCTCCGGGCTCTAGGTGGGCTGCGACGCCCGGGAGCCTGGACGACAACCACTGGCCGTGGGCAAAAGGCACCATGAGGTCCTCCGAGCCTTGCCACAGGGCGGCCGGGACAGCGACCTCGTCGAGGTCGAAGCCCCAGGGCTTCACAAAGGCCAGGTCGTCGTCGAGCCAGCCGTCCACTCCCAGGCTGAGGCCTTCGTGGAACGACGCAGCCAGGTCCTCGCCGAACTCGCCGGTGAGCACAGCCCTGTCAACGTCGGGCAGGAGCGTCTCCAGCGAGGTGACGATGTCGGCGGGTGTGACGTCTTTTAGGCGTTCCCGCTGTTCTACCAGGTAGGGCCGCAGGCTCCCCTCACCTTCCAGGGCGGCCGCGAACTCGGCGATGTTGTCATCGCCCATGCCGGCCGTCCAGTCCAGGCCGTCGTCGCCGTAGGGCGCCGCCCCGGCGATCACCAGGACGGCCTCTGCACTTGGGAGCCGGGCGGCGCAAGCGAGGGCGTGGGGGCCACCTCCGGACCACCCCGCCACCAGGCACCGGCTGGCACCTATTGCCTGCAGGACAGCCATGGTGTCGGCGACCACGTCAACTACGGCGCGGCCCGAATGGCGCGTCGAGCCGCCGTAGCCGGGGCGCGACGTAGTGACCAGGCGCAGGTCCCTGGCGTGGACCGCGCGCTCGAGGGCCCGTATGGGGGTAGCGGCCCCGGGTGTGCCGTGGTGGAAAACGAGCGGCAGACCCTCTCTCGGGCCGCTCACCTGGAAATCGAGGAGCCGCCCGTCGCGTAGCCGGACATGGCCTGAGGAGCTCATACCGACATACTGCCATCGTCGCCCTTGAGACGCCCGCCCGGACCGGCGGAGCGGGGGCGCTACCTGTGCGAAGCCGGTGACCGGGTTAGTGCCGGCCTGGACGACCTCGTCCGGCTCCAAGCGCTCGAGATGGGCAAACCCGTGCCAGCAGCTGCTGGGGCCCGTCGATAGCGGCGAGGCGGTCGCTAAAAAAGCGAACGGGGTGTCACCCGCAGAGGCCGTCGGCGGCATCTTAATGGGCAGTGGACGAACAGGACGCCGAGTTCTTCGAGAAGCACGCCGACGAGCTCACCCGCTTCGCCACCGCCGTCGTTGGCCCGAGCGAAGCACCCGACGTGGTGTCGGGGGCGTTCTTGCACTGCGTGGTCTCCAGGCGCTGGCCAACGGTCACTGACCGCCGGGCGTACCTCTACCGTGCGGTGCTGAACGAGGCGCTTGCCACCCGCCGCGCCCTCACGCGTCGCCGTCAACGCGACAGGCATGCCGTCCTCGCCGATCTCGTCAGCGACGACGCCCCGAGCCATGAGGTGCTCGACGCGGTCCGTCGCTTGAGCGTCCGCCAGCGCGCCGTCGTCGTGCTCACCTACTGGCAGGACCTCGGGCCTGCTTCGGTGGCGGGCCTCCTCGGCATCAGCGAAGGAGCAGTCCGTCGTTACCTGGCTCGCGCCCGGGCCCACCTGAAGGAGTACCTAGATGACCAAGCCTGACACCGTCGACCAAAAGATCGGCCTGCTCGTCGCCGAGCTCGTGGACTTGGCGCCGCTGCCGCCTCCTTTGCCTGATGGGGACGCCGTGCGGCGGTGGCGGGAGCGCCGGCGGCGCCGGCTGGCGGTCCGCTCGTTGACGGCGGCGTGTGCTGCCGCGGTCGCGGGAGCTGCCGCGGCAGCACTCGCGCTGTCCGTCGCTGCCGGTGTTACCGAGTCCCCGCACTGGGCCCTCGCCGGCGACATCACCTCTGCTTGGAGGCAAGTCCCGGGCATTGGCCCCACGTCCGGCTTCGCCTTGACCTGCCCGAGCGCCACCACCTGCTATGCCGAAGGCCCGGGGGCTTTCGACCCAGGGCCCGTCGAGGTTACCCGGGACGGGGGCAAGACTTGGCAAGCTGTACCAACCAAGGGCGGGACGCCGCTCAGCAACGTCGCGTGCTCGAGCGCCAGGGAGTGCGCCTTCCTGGAGGCCCCCCTCAGCGGCCAGCCAGTGCTCCTCCAGACCGCCAACGCCGGCAAGACGTGGGTGTCGCGCCCTGGGCCTCCCGGGCTGTCTGGAGACTCCATCGGGTCGGTCGCACTGTCTTGCCCGAGTGCTTCGACTTGCACCGTGGTGGCGTCCAGTTTTCAGCAGACCGGCACGAGCGGCGCCTTCGTCACCGAGGACGGCGGGCGGACCTGGTCGGCCTCTCCCATGCCCACTGCCTGGCCCTCCCAGGTGCAGTGCTTCCCCAACGCCAGGTGCATATCCACCGGCGCGGGTGCTCCGGGAGGCCCCCTGGGTGCCAGCTACAGCACGGACAGTGGGCTCCACTGGGCGCCGGCCGTCGTCCCTTCGGCCCTCGGGGCGCTCGTCCACCTTTCGTGCAGTAGCCCAGAGACTTGCATGGCCCTGTCGTGGTCATACGGCGCCCCACGGACCTCTCTTGTCATCTCGGGCAACGGGGGTGAGGCCTGGTCCACGGTCCAGGCCCAGGGGTTGCCGGCAGGCAAGGTGTTCACGGCCCTGGCCTGTCCGACCGCCTCGGTGTGCTGGGTGTCGGGCAATACGCCGCTGCACCTCGCCGGTGGCCGGGTGACCGTCGGGGGCACCGGGGGCGGAGCAGTGCTGTCGAGCACCGACGGGGGGCGCACCTGGCTAAGTGCCGCGTTGCCGAAAGGCATCACCGGCATCGGTCCCCTCTCGTGCCCCAACCCAAGCACATGCTTCGCTCTGGCGTTCAAAACGCGCCTGGCACCCTCGTCTGGGGCACCACGCGGGCCCCTGACGTTTGCGCTGTTGGCCTACACAAAGTGACACCTTGAGGGGGCTCAACTGTGGCTTGTGCTGGGGTACCCAAAACCGCTCTCGTTGGCTTCGTCGCCGGGAGCCTCGCCCTCCTGCTCGCTGCCTGCGGGGGCTCGCCGCAGGCGGGTGTGGCTAGCCTCGGCAACGCCAACACGACCACTACCGCTCAGTCGGCCTCTGCCGGTGCGGGTGGTGGTGGGGCGGGTGCGTCGAGCGCGGACAACGGCGCTCCCGGCGGCGGTGCCCAGTCGGACATGGTCATGATCGGCGGCCGCGGCGACTATGCCGACAGGCTCAAGTACGCCCACTGCATGCGCTCCCACGGCGTGGTCGACTTCCCCGACCCAAGCTCCAACGGCACGATCGTGGTCAGCGGCACCGTCTCCCAGTCCCCGCAGTACCCAGCGGCAGACGAGACGTGCCACAAACTGCTCCCCAACGGCGGCATCCCCACCGCCGCGCAGCAGGCAGAGGGCCTGGCCCAGCTGGTCAAGGTCTCGGTGTGCATGCGCGCCCACGGCATCAGGGACTTCCCCGACCCCACTTCGGAAGGGATCCGGATCCCCATCAGAAAGGGCATGCCGAGCGACTTGGGCCCGGACAACCCCCGGTTCCAGGCCGCCGAGAAAGCATGCCAGAGCCTTCAGCCTGGGCAACCTTCCGGCCCTTGAGCGCAGTGCGGGTAATCGATGTCGAACCCGGCTCCCTTTAGGTGGCTTGGCCACGGTTGTGAAGATCGGTCATAGCCAAACGAGGCATCGCCCGACTTACCGGACATCGTGGCCCTGCTGGTGGAGCTGGGCCGGCGCGAGTGTCCCCGTCCCGTCGGAACGATAACGATAAGGATGGGGTCGTGGAGAGCCGCTACCCGGTCGTCGTCGCCGTGGCAGCCGTCTGTTCGCTCCTTGCGGGCCGCCGGCTCTGGGCGTTGTGGAGGTTGGTCCGCGCGGGCGCGCCCGCCCCGGGACGCGTAGGGGGCTGGCCGCGCCGGTTGGGAGCCGAGGCGCGAGAGGTGCTCGGCCAGCAGAAGCTACTGCGTTGGACGGTACCGGGTGTCGCGCATGCGGCGACGTTCTGGGGCTTCTTGGTACTGCTGTTGACGATCATCGAGGCGGTTGGCAACCTGTTCTCGGCCAGTTTCGCCATCCCTGGGATCGGGCACTGGGCGGTCGTGGGCTTTCTCGAGGACCTTTTCGCCTGCCTCGTGCTCGCCTCCCTCGTGGTCTTTTCCGCCGTCCGCATGCTTGACAGCCCCAAACGCGAGCAGCGCAAGAGCCGCTTTTTCGGGTCCCGCACCGGTGCCGCCTGGGCTGTCCTCTCGCTCATCGCCGCGGTAATGGTGACCCTGCTGCTCTACCGGGCCGGCCAGACCAACACCGGCAATTTCCCTTACGGATGGTCGGCTTTCGCCAGCCATGGCCTGGGTAGGCTGCTAGCACCCCTGGGAGTACCTACGAACAGGACGCTGACCACGGTGTTCGTTGACCTGAACGTCAGCGTGATTGCTGTGTTCCTAGTCGTGCTGACATATTCCAAACACCTTCATATTTTCCTCGCGCCGGTCAACATCGCCTTTTCGCGCCAGCCCCGGGCGCTTGGAGCCCTGGACAAGACACCGGAGATGAACCTCGAGGACCTATCCGAAGAGAGCACTTTCGGAGCCGGCGTGATCGAGCAGCTCAGCTGGAAGCAGCTCCTTGACTTCGCAACCTGTACCGAATGCGGGCGCTGCCAAAGCCAGTGCCCGGCTTGGTCAACGGGTAAACCGCTCTCCCCGAAGCTGCTCGTGATGGGCCTTCGCGACGAGCTCGTCTCGGCCGCGCCGCGCCTGCTCGCCAAGAGTGCCAAGAGTGCCAAGAGTGCGGAGGGCGCCAAGAGTGCCGAGGCGGGGCCAAGCCTGAGCGAGCCGGGTGAGGGCGCGGTGCCGCCCGCACCGGTCGCGCGCCGGCTGGTGCCGGACGTGATCGACCCGGAGGTGTTGTGGGCCTGCACGACCTGCGGGGCGTGCGTGGAGGAGTGCCCGGTGGACATCGAGCATGTTGACACGATCGTCGAGATGCGCCGCTACGAGGTGATGATGGAGTCGCGTTTCCCCAATGAGGCTGGCAGGATGCTGCGCAACATCGAAAGGCGGGGGGATCCATGGGGCTTGGGCCCCACCAAACGCCTGGATTGGGCCCAGGGCCTCGGCTTCGAAGTGCCTGTGGTCGATGGCACCGTTCCTCTCGGCGTGGAGTACCTTCTCTGGGTCGGTTGCGCCGGGGCGTTGGATGACCGGGCGCGGCTTGCGACCCGGGCTCTTGCGACCGTCCTGCACGCCGCTGGTGTTAGCTTCGGCGTCCTCGGGCCGCGCGAATCCTGTACAGGCGACCCCGCCCGCCGGATGGGCAACGAGTACCTCTATCAAGCCCAAGCCAAACAGAACATTTCCACCTTTCGCGAGGCCGGGGTGCGCAAGATCGTGACTTCGTGCCCGCACTGCTTCAACACCATCGCCAACGAGTACCCGGCAATGGGTGGCGCGTTCGAGGTGGTGCACCACACGCAGCTCCTGGCCGATCTGGTCGCCGGCGGGAAGCTGTCCCCAGGGAGGCTGGAACGCTCGGTCACCTACCACGACCCTTGCTACCTCGGCCGGCACAACCGCGTCTTCGACGCACCACGTTCGGTGCTCGGCGCAGTACCTGGCCTGGCCCAAACGGAAATGCAGCGCTGCAGGGAACGGGGCTTCTGTTGCGGTGCCGGTGGTGCCCGGATGTGGATGGAGGAGAGCACCGGCAAGCGGTTGAACGAGGAACGCGCCGACGAAGCGCTGGCGCTCGGGACCGATGCGGTCGTTACCGCGTGCCCTTACTGCCTGATAATGCTCGATGATGCAGTTAAGGCGAGGGGGAAGCAGGACCAGGTCGCCGTGGTCGATGTGTCCCAGCTAATAGCCGACGCTCTCGCACCAGAAAACGGCCGCGCGGTTGTATAGCCGCGCCGTTGTATAGCCGCGCCACCTGTACAGCTGTATAGCCGGTTGGCCGGGTAGAGGTGTTCAGAGCACCTTCCAGGTCTCGAGCAAGGCCACGACCTGTTCTGCTGCCGTTCCATCGTCGGTGACGACCTTCCCGCTGGCGCGGGCCTCGGCCTCCTCGACCCTCACCACCTCTTGGCGCGCGCCGAGCGCGCCGACGTCACCCGGACTGAGACCGAGGTCGGCCAGGTCGATCTGCTCGACGGGCTTGGACCGAGCTGCCATGATCCCCCTGAATGATGGGTAGCGCACTTCCACTACCCCGGCAGTCACCGAAACGACGGCGGGGAGCGGGCAGGTCACCTCGTCGAAGCCGGTCTCGGTCTGCCGGTGGACAAGCAAGGTGCGCCCTGAGATCTCGAGATGCCGGGCGAAGCTCACGGCCGGCCAGCCCAGCAGCTCAGCGGTCTGCACGGGCACGGTACCGGTGTAGCCGTCGGTCGACTCTGTCGCAGCAACCAACAGCTCGGCGCCCGCACGCCTCACCGCCGCGGCGAGAACCTTGGCCGTCCCGAGCGCATCCGAGCCGGCGAGCGCCGGATCGGAGACGACGACTGCCCGGTCGGCGCCCATCGCCAGTGCGGTGCGCAGCCCATCGCTTTCGCCGTCGGGGACCATCGACACCACGGTGACGTCGCCGGCGCCGGCTTGCTCCACCAGACGCAGGGCGATCTCAATTCCGTAGCTGTCGGAATCGTCCAGCACAAACGGTCGCTCCCGCATAAGGCAGCCCGATACCGGGTCAATGTCAGCTGGGGTGTCCGGGCCTGGGATCTGTTTAGCGCACACCGCTACCCTCACCACCAGCCGACCTCCCTGGTCCGTCGGGGCTCACCTTAGCCCTACCGCGGGCCGGGCCGACATGGGGACGGCGCCCCCAACGCGCCGAAGACAGTCCTCTTTCTCCGCTGGAGGGTTAGTCTCTCCCACGGTGGACAAGGTTTGGGTAGTCGCCGAACAGGCAGAGGGTGCCGCGGCGGTGCCGGCTCTAGAGCTTGCGACCGCAGCGCGGGGCCTGGCGACGACGGTCGAGGCTGTGACCTGGGGAGGAGCCGGCGAGCGTGTGGTCCAAGCCTTGGGTGCCCACGGCGTGAGCACCGTTTTCGACATCGGGGATATCGGTACCTCCCTGCCCGGCCCGACGGTGGCGGCGGCTATTGCGGGCCGCTGGGCCAGCGATGGGGCTCCCGAGGCGGTCCTGCTCGCCACCTCGTACGACGGTCGCGACATCGCCGCCCGGCTGTCGGCCAAAGTCGACCGGCCCGTGCTCACAAACGCAGTCTCGCTTATCCGTGACGGAGGCTCGCTGATCACCGGCCACTCGGTCTTTGGCGGGGAGAAGCTCGTCTGGGCCCGCTTCAGGGCTAGTGGTCCCGGGATCTATCTCCTGCGGCCCAAGTCATGTACCGCTGAGCCCTCGGATGGGGTCGAAGCGAGGGTTGTCCCCCTGCCGGTCCCTGAGCTCGGGGCGACCGACGCCGCCAAAGTGGTACGCCGCCACGCCGACACTCGTAAGGGCCCGAGCCTCGAAGACGCCCGAATTGTCGTATCAGGTGGACGTGGCCTTGGAGACCAGGCGCGTTTTGCCTTCATCGAAGAACTCGCTGCCCTGCTCGGCGGTGCCCCCGCCGCCTCTCGGGCAGTGGTGGATGCCGGCTGGGTGCCTTACGCCTACCAGGTTGGCCAAACCGGCAAGACCGTCAAGCCTGAGGTCTACCTTGCCTTCGGCATATCCGGTGCGAGCCAGCACCTCGTCGGCATGAAGTCGGCGAAGCACATCGTCGCCGTAAACAAGGACCCCTCCGCCCCCATCCTGCAAGTGGCCGACCTCGGTGTTGTCGGGGATGCCAACGTCTTATTGCCCAAACTTATCGAGCTTGTGCGTTCCCGCTCCATCCCGAGGGCCTGACCGGCAGAGCCGCGCCGCTGTTGCCTTTCACGCCGCCGTTGCCTTTCACGCCGGCAGCCCGGGAGCGCCTGGCCCTTGTACCGCCCTTATCTTTGAATTGCGCGTAATCGTTGCGCTCGGGCATGCAAGCATGGGCATGTGAAAATTATCGGGATGCTCGGCGGGATGAGCTGGCAATCGACGGCCGAGTACTACCGGCTGGCCAATGAATTAGTACGCGACCGGCTGGGGGGGCTCCACTCGGCACGGCTGGTCCTCGCCTCCGTGGACTTTGCCGAGATCGAGCACCTCCAAGTGACAGGGCAATGGGCTGAGGCTGGCGAGTTGCTGGCCGGGGTTGCCCGCTCGCTGGAGGCGGCCGGCGCCGACTTCGTCCTGGTCTGTGCCAACACCATGCACAAGGTGGCCGACCAGGTCGAGGCGGCGGTATCGGTCCCCCTGCTGCACGTAGCCGATGTCGTCGCCGCGGCCGTGCGGGAGCAGGACATCACTTCGATCGGCCTCCTGGGCACGGCGTTTACCATGGAACAGGCCTTTTACCGCGACCGCCTGGCTCAGCACGGGCTCGACGTGGTTGTCCCCGGCACGCGCGACCGCGCCGAAGTGCACCGGGTTATCTACCAGGAGCTCTGCCTGGGCCAGGTCAAAGAGGCTTCCCGACAGGCTCTGCGGGAGATAATCGGGCGTTTGGTTGTCGAAGGTGCGTCCGGAGTCGTGCTGGGGTGCACGGAGTTGGAGCTCCTCGTCCGTCCCCAGGACAGCCCGGTGCCCTCCTTCGCCAGCACACAGTTGCACGTCAAGGCGGCCGTCGAACTGGCCTTGGCCGCCGATGTGGCGACGGGCTCAGGTTGTGATGGTCGGCGATAAGCCCAACTGGCGTCCGGATGCATCGAGGGCCGCGACCGCAAGATAGGGCATCCTGTCCGGCACGGGTATGGCGGTCTCGAAGCCGTCCTTGACCGCGACCTTGGCTCTTTGCAACCGCGACCGGTCTTTGCCAGCAAGCACAGCCCAGTGAGCGACCTCCGTGGCACCGTTCCACGCAGCGAAGACGGTCATTCCATCGCCGGTGAGCTTCACCGCCACGCCGGGCGGGGCTGCCGGCCGCCCGGTCCAGGGTGACCGGAAAGCCCGGTAAGACTGAGTGGCGCTGCCAGCCAGGTTGCCGTCCAGGAGGGCGGTGCCGTCGGCCCTGAACTCGGTGTACCACGCGTGCACACCCCAGCCGACGAACACATGGCCATCGGGTAGCAGCTGGACGCTGCCCAAGGCGCCCGCCCGGAGGGCAAAATCGGGGTGAGAGTACGCCCGGACGAGATCCACGGTCCCTTTTGCCTCATCTACCGCCAGGAGTAGCCCTCGTGAACCGGGTTGGGTCACGTACAACCCAGTGCCATTGTCGAACACCGTGACACGCCCGTCAGCTTGTTGGGTGACGTCGTGCTGCCAGGCATAGGCGGCGCCCGGGCCAAACTTGAAATCGCTTTTCTTGCCGCCCATCCTGGAAAGCACGGCTCCGGTGCGGCGGCTTACCTTGTACACGGTCCACGTGTGGCGCGACGATATGAGCAGGTCCTCGGAGCCCGACAGGGAAATCGAATTGATATGGAAATAGTCCCAGGGCGT
Organism: Acidimicrobiales bacterium; assembly: GCA_035503975.1. GTDB lineage: Bacteria > Actinomycetota > Acidimicrobiia > Acidimicrobiales > Palsa-688 > DATJMJ01. Next base: position 13,932 of record DATJST010000496.1, read on the forward strand.
GCCACTGTCTTTGGGCAGGGGCGCGTACGACTCGGCGAAAGCTACATGTTCATCGCTGCGCCACTGGAACAACACCTTGCCCGTTTTCACGTCAACCTCTTGGGCGACGCCGTAAAAGTAAGGGGCGTGTTTCCCGCCGCCGAGCGATGACAGGTCGGCGAAGCCCGTACCGTAGCAGGTGAAAAAGGCGGTCCCGTCTGGGGTCAAGAAGAACTCGTGCAGGTCGCCCTGGTAGCCATTGCCCGCCTCGACCACCGCCACCGTCGAGTAAGTGGCATCCACGATCTCGTAATGGCCTTGCCCATGGCCGGAGACCACCGGGCCTTCGTACCAGGTCAGAACCGGCTGGCCGAGGTACGTCTCGGCTCTGAGGTTGAAGGCGCGGAGCGCTGCGCCACTGTCCGAAACCTTTCTGAACCAAACGAGCTGTCCGTCGCGGTCGAGGATCATAGGCCCCTGCTGACCCGGCCCGAAATGACTGTCGATCAGGATGACACCCGAAGATTGCCCATCCCGGTTGAGCCCGATCTTGACAACCGCGGGGTGAAGGCCGGGGTACGCCTCAAAGCTTTGCACGTCGCCGGTGGCGGGAGCCAGCGTGGCCTTGGCACCGCCACCCGACCGGCTCCCGCAGCCCACCAGCGACGATAAACCGCCGCCCAAGGCCAGACCGCCACCGAAGCGCAGCAGGTCGCGCCTCGACATTGCTCGTCCCCAAAGAGTAGGCATAGCGGCTGGCGGCAGCGAAGGTCCGGTCCGGGCGCGGCCCTTAGGCGGCCACTGCCTTCACCACGTCGGAGCGACCGAGCTCCCTGCCGCCACTGTCGAGCGCGGCAACCTGGAAGTACGGCCCGGCGCTGTGCGTGGTCACGGCCGTTTCGAACTCGGCCCAGTCAGCCGTGACGTCGGACGACAAAGACGTCGATGCGGTGCCCGCGAAGACCCGCCAGGCCATGACCTCGGTGGAACCGTTCCAACTGACGTAGAGGACGTGGCTCCCGCCCGAGGAGCCGATGGCAACGGCCGGCTTGCCCTCCGGTACCGTCGCAAAGTCTGCGACGAAAGCGCGATAGGAAGTGACGTCATCGGGAAGTCGCCCGTCCACCAAGAGCTCCCCTTGGGCCGAAAACCTCGAGAAGTAGGGTTCGGCCCCGAAGCCGACTAGCATACCGCCGTCCTTCAGCAGCTGTACGCTGCCTTCGGCAACCGCCAGCACGCCGGGGTGGGACGTCGAACGCCCGAGTGTGCAGGTCATGGCCGTCTCGTCGAGGTTGAGGACGAGCCCGCGTGACAGGGTCTCTTCGGCGGGTGCCGCTCCATCGTCAAATATGCTCAGCACCCCGTTGCCGTGGGGCCGGACGTGGTGCTGCCAGTAAAAATGAGTGCCCTCCCCCATGGCGAAGTCGGAGTCTTTCCCGTTGAGGCGCCAAAGCACCTCGCCGGTCGTCCGGGAGACCTTGTAGACGCACCAAGTATTGCGCGACGAGATAAGGAGATCCCCGTCGGGAGCAACTGCTATCGAGTTGATGTGGAAGTAATCGAACGGCGCCTGTTCGGTACCGCCGCTGAACTTCTGGTAGGTGGCCGAGATGGGCACGTGGTCGAGGCTCTCCCAGCGCCACAGCAGCTTGCCGCTGGCCACGTCCACCTCCACGGCTGTCGACGCCAGCACGTAACCCTTGCTTGGGCCGCCCACGCTCGACAAGTCGGCGGCCTCGGTGTGGTAAGACGTGATGAGCGCACTGCCCTCAGGAGTCAAGTTCAGCTCGTGCAGGTCGGGTGAAAGCCCGTCAACGGCGGAGAACCGAGCTATCTCGTTGAACGACATGTCGGCCAGGACCGCTTCCCCTTGCCCAAAGCCAGTCGTCACCTCGCCCTGCCACCAGGTGAGCACCTGCTTGCCCTGGTAAAGCTGGCATTGCAGGTCGAAGGGGGAATTTTCGGTGGGGAGGAACCAGCGCATGCGGACGTCGCCGTCCAGGACCATCAAGCCCGACTGGCCACCGGCCGCCGCCCCCGGTGAGCGCTTCGGTGTGAGCAACAGGAAGCGTCCCGTCGAGCCCCCGATCGTAAAGGAACTGGCCGCCCTCGCGGCAGTGACGCGCGGCGGGTGCAGGTCGGGACGGCTGAAGAAATGGTTGACCTCGCTCGTCGGCACGGCACCGGTGGTGGCGCTGCCCAGCCGCGCTCCCCCATCGCCGGCCGTCGGGCGGCGAGCGGGAACAAGCTGGCCACGCAGGAACTTCGACGCACCCATGCCGAGCAGCCCTGCGGTGGCGCCTGCGGTCTGGCCCAAGAACTGCCTACGTGTAGTCACCGGTCCCTCCTAGTGCGGACTTCCCGCAACTGGGAACCTCCCCCTCCAGCCTGAACACACGCTGAGCACGGCGTAACAAACTTGTAGGGTTAGCCCGGTTGTGCTGGCCTGCGGTCGCTCGAAACGTAGACCGTGGCACGCGGCTGGACCACCACTCTGCGCGGCCCTGGCGGCCGGGGGCTGAGCGGCTGCGGGCGCGTTACCCGATCACACGGGCATGCGCCGAGCAAGTAGACAGGACACGACGGGTGCCAGCAGGCAGTGGGTGAGGATTTGGAAGGTGGCGGATGACCGAGGGTGGCAGGATCGATCGGCGTGCGTTCCTAGTAGGCGGGGTCAAGGCGGGCCTCGGCTTGGGGTTGACGACCCGGGCTGCCCGCGGCCTGTGGTCGCCACCCAAGCCCGCGGGCACGCCGCCGGTGACGGCAGTGGGGAGCGAGCCTTCCGCACCACCCAGTTTCTCCCGGTACGTAAGCCGGCCCGACCTCACCCCGGTCGGTGTCGCCATCAACGCCACGCCGCAACTCCTAGCCCTTGGGCCAAAGCCCGGCTACATCTTCTGTGCGCCAAAGAACCCGGTGGCCGCCAACCCCGGACATGTGACATCCCAGCTCCCCTTCCCCACGGGGGCCGTTCCAGGGCTGATGATCCTGGAGGCCTCGGGAGAGCTTGTCTGGTTCAAACCCCTGCCCGGAGCTAACGAGGTCCCCTTCAACTTCCGGGTGCAGATGTACAACGGCAGCCCCACTTTGACTTGGTTCCAAGGCTCTGTAATCGACGCCCACGGCATGGGCCGCTATGTCCTCGCAGACAACACCTACCAGCAAGTCGGTGAAGTTGTCGCCACCGGTTACCCCTGTGACCTGCACGAGTTCATAATCACGCCGGAAGGCACCGCCCTGCACTCGGTATACGATGACACCTCCGTCGCCAAGGACGGCGTCGCTGTTTTCGTCGGCCACGCCCAAGAAGTCGATATAGCCACTAATGAACTTCTATTTGACTGGTCGTCGTACCCCGAGGTCGGCTTTGAGCTCTCCTACGCGCGGATGGGCCACAGCTACTATGACTACTTTCACATAAATTCGATCGACCTGTGGCCGGGCGCTCAGCGCAACCTCCTCATCTCGTCACGGAACACATCGGCTGTGTACCTGGTCGACCGCCAAACCAAGCGCATCATATGGAGGCTCGGAGGCAAGCGGAGCGACTTCTCAATGGGCATTGGCGCCGCGTTCTGGTTCCAGCACGACGCCCGCGCCCTGGCCGACGGGTCGGGCCTCAGCCTGTTTGACGATGCCAGCGCTCCTTGCCCGGAGACGATGGCGTCCGGCAAGGTGCTCGAGCTCGATATGTCCGCCATGAACGCCACACTGAAGAACCGGTACCTGCACACCGATGGTCCGTTCAGCACCCCGAGCCAAGGCAATTGCCAGCTCTTGCCCAACGGCGGGCACGTCGTCGGCTGGGGCTTCCAACCGTTCTTCAGCGTCTATGCCCCGTCGTCGGGTGACGAGCTGGGCGCCCCCATGGTCCTCGACGGGCGCTTCCCTGATGGGGCAGCCAGCTACCGCAGCTTCCTATTCGACTGGGTGGGCAACCCGCCCCAGAGCGAAATGGCCCTGGTGGTCAAACCGGCAGACGTCGCAGGCCACTTCACCGCCTGGGTGAGCTGGAACGGTGCTACTGAGGTGGTCGCGTGGAGGGTCAATGGCGGCGGCTCGCCGACATCTCTCTCGCCACTTGCACTTAGCGAAAAGATCGGGTTTGAGACGGCTATCGATTTTGTCGCAGATGGCGCCCAGTATTTCGATGTGGACGCCCTTGACGTCGCCGGCAATGCCATCGGCCGTACGCGCCAAGTAACAATCAGCTGAAGCGCCCGCCGTTTGCTTGGCTGCTGCCGTCCAGCCGCGCTGGTCGATCGCCGAAAAACGTCACGCTGCAACAGGCGCAAGCCGCTCAGCACGGCAGCCTCCGGGCCGGGAGGTGCGAGCGGGAAGGTCCCGAGCGGGAAGGGGCAGGTGCCGGCTGGCGGCCGCCAGCCGGCACCTGATGACCTAGCTAGACGCGCTCATCCCAAGCCAGCTCAAGGTATTGAGCTCGGGCTGAGCGATGTTGGTGAAGGCGTTGGAACCGAGGCTCTGGGGGATGAAGCAGTCCTCGGATGCCAACACCTGGTGGCTGCTGTCGCCTGTTATCGGCACGAGCGCCTCGAACAAGATGGCGACGATGCTGACAGACCCGCTCTGGGTCTGGGCGGTAAAGCAGATTTGGACGTACCCGCCCGGCAAAGACGGGTTACCAGGCAAGGCGCTCTTGGTTGGCTGCTGGCACACCTGGACGTTGCTGAAGCTCGAGTTGCTCTGGTAGTTGGAAGTGATCGTCGAGAAAACGTCAGACAGCGTGTAAGACGATGCGATCTCCTGTGTCTCCAGGCCGAGGCCAACAGAGCTCGGGCCGTCCAGGATCAGGTCAGTCGAGGTCGACGACGAGTCCTTGCTCCACCCCGAGAGGAGGTGCACGCTCACAACTTGGTTCTGCACGACCGACCCGCCTGCGCTACCACCGCCGCCACCAGAGGTGGTGGTGGGGCTCGGTGGAGCAGTCGTCGACACCGGGGGCGGTGGGGTCGTCACGGGGCCACCCGTCGTGGCCGGCGGGGACGTGGTGCTGCTCGCCGGAGGCGGAGTTGTGTTGTTCGTGTTTGGTGGCGCGGGCGTGGTAGTGGTGGTCCCAGGCGGGGCCGGGGTCACAGGCGGCGCCGACGTCGTCGTAGCCGGTGCGGGCCCAGTCGTGGTGGTGCTCCCAGGCGTCGTGTTGGGCGTGCTCGGCGAGGTGGTCGTCGGCCCGGCGTTGGGCACGTTGTTGTTGTTATTGCTGTTTAGCAGCTTGGGCACAGCCAAGCCGGCGACGACGGCGATCACCACTACGGCTGCGACCGCCAATATGACGGCCGTCGGGCTGAGGCGGTTGCGGGGGCCGGCTGAGGGTGGCGGGCCGGCCGGAGGCCCACCGGCAGGTACGTAGTAGCCACCGGTGGGCGGTACACCCCCCGGGGGCACAGCGCCAGGCGGCACCGCGCCGGCCGGGTACCCGCCGGCCGGATAGCCGGGTTGCGGGTAGCCAGCTTGCGGGTAGCCGGGGGCGGGCGCGGCCGCCTGAGGGTAGTACTGAGGCTGCGCCGGTGTTGGCTGAGGCACGGCGGGCCCAGCTTGAGGTGGCAGCGCTTGGGGTGGCACTCCCTGGGGCACCGGGGGCACGCCGCTTGGCGCCGCAGCTGGTTGGAGGGGCGCGCCGCAGGCCTCGCAAAACTGCGCGCCATCAGGCGCTACGGTGCCGCAGCGGGGGCATGGGCTAGGCATTTGCGCCTCCCGTAGCTGCGCCTTCGACCGGGCTGGCCGGCGGTGACGGGTTTTCTGGGGCCGTCACCGCAGCGGTAACTGCGCTGCGTGGGCCCGCCGCAATGGCCCCCCCACAACGGGGGCAGAAGCCGGCGGCGCCTACCTGGTGACGGCAGTGCGGGCAGGTCACGACCTGGAAGCCGAAGTCCTTGGCTTCGTCGAGCAGGGCGTCGTGGACGATATGGCGTATGTACACGAGCAGCACACCAACTATGGCCGCCTGGTAGAACAGCACAATAAACGAGTTGACGTTACTGTCTGCAAGTACCTGCGAGACCAATGAGAAGGCGATGTGAGCGACAATGGCAAGCGGGATACCCAGAAAATAGAGAGGTCGGCTCAGACGGCCAGGCTTCCAGAGCACCGCTGCTATCATGCCTGTGCATGTCCCCTGCAACAGAGGCTTGAGCACGGTAGCGGTGAGGATAGGGGCTAACCAGCCTGCCGAGGAGGTCCTTACCGCTTCATGCGCGATCTGGTCGGAGAACAGGACAACGGTCTCCGCGGCGGCGAAACCGAGACCGGCGGCCACGCCGAAGGTGAGCCCGTCTATGGTCTCGGAGAACTTGGACTGGCCGCCCATCGTCCACAGCCCGTAAACCGGCAGTACCTTGACGATCTCTTGGATGACCGGTACGAGCAACGTGGTTATGAGCACGTAGCTCACGGGCACGTCGGGTGCGTTCAGCCCATTGACCGCTGTCAACCTCAGGGGCTCGATGACCTGGAAGATGACGCTCACGATCACGCCGACGACCACGCCGGCGACAATGGTGAGGCCGAGCACCATGGCGGGCTCGTCGCGGTAGACCTGAGCTTCGTAGAGGTAGACGAGGTACAACGCGGGTACCAGGACCGCGGCAGCCAGGATGGCGGCGACGATCAAGCCCGCGCCCACCAAGGCCACAACGACGGCGATCCCGCCGATCAGCGCCCAGCGGAATTCGTGGACACGGTGCCGGGGCAGGTGGGGTAACAGTGTGGTGACGACGGCCGGCTGGGCGACGTGCTCGCCCGAGTGCGCGGCGTAGTCTTTGCGGCGGGTGCGGGCGTCAGCCAGGGGCCCGGCGCGATGGGCTCCGCACCAGGTACAGAAGGCTTCGTCCGGAGTCTCCTTACCGCAATGTTCGCATGGCGTCATTCAGTCAACTCCTAACCTGTGCCGCTGGCCAGGGTCGTAGGCCAAAGTGCGTGCGGCACAGGACCGGATGTTAACCGCGCCGGCCGGGTGCTTGCCGGACTAACAAGATAAATAAATACCCAAAAACGGCCGAAATGGTACAGATACCGCGGCGCGGGTGGCTTTGGCGCGGCTTGTCGGCAGGCTTAGCGCGCTCAACCCACCGGCGCGGTTGCGGGCAGTGGTTTGGGATTGCCTTCGACTTCGACGACCAGCCGCTCACAGATGTCCGCGCTGCTGCGGCCGATGAGCACCTCATAACTGCCGGAGTCCAGGTACCAACCTGGTTCGGTGCGGTGCAGGCCATGCCTTGCGTCGGGCGCGTGCCCGTGGAGGCGCTCGATGATTGCGAACCAGTCGGCGTCCGCCACGTCGTAGTACGCGAAACTGCGTTCGTTGAGGGTGACCGTGACGGTCCCCTTTTCACCCGCCGCGAGGTGCACCTTGGCAAAGCCTTTGAGCGCCTTTACCGGCCTGAGCCTGGCTCCGGGTGCAAGCCTGCCGCCGCCTGGTGGGGCCACGTACACCTGGACGACCTCGCTGCCCGCCCTCGCTCCGATGTTCTCGACCTCGACTTGGATGTCGATGGTCCCCCCGGCAGCAAGAACGGTCGAGCTGGCCCGGGCGCGGCTAAACGTCATGGTCGTGTAGGAAAGACCGTGGCCGAAGGGGAACGCGACCGGCAGATGCCGAGCGTCATACCAGCGGTACCCAACCAACTGCCCCTCGCCGTAATGGACGATGCTCGACTCGGACGGGAAGTTGCCGTAAGCGGGCGTGTGCTCGAGCCGCTCAGGCAGCGTGATCGGCAGCCTCCCTCCCGGCTCTGCATCGCCCAACAGCACGTCGACCAAGGCATTGGCCAGCTCTTGGCCCCCGAACCAGCACTGCAGAAGGGCGGGCGCCCGCCCCCCGAACGGAAGGGCCACCGGAGATCCGGTGTTGAGCACCACGACGGTCCGCGGGTTGGCCTCGAGCACCTGGTCCACAAGGTCGGCCTGGCGGCCGGGTAACTCCATGCTCACGCGGTCATAACCCTCGCTCTCCCAGAAAGAGTTGGTCCCGACCACCACGATGGCGACGTCGGAGCTCGCCGCCAGGCGCACGGCACGGGCGATACCCTCGGGGCCGAGATCGTCGGCGGTCTGCCTCGGCTGCGTCGCGATCTGGCACCCAGGCTCGAAGACGACCTCGGCACGGTCGCCGAGCCGATGCCTGAGCACATCGGTCAAAGACAACTCGTAGTGCGGGACTACCCGAGCGCTGCCGCCGCCCATTGTGGCGAGGCTCTGCGCCCCCGGGCCGATCAGCGCGACGCGCTGACCGGCTCCCGGCGATAGAGGCAAGAGGTCCCCGTCATTTTTGAGCAGGACCATCGCGGCAGCCGCCACTTGGCGGGCCACGGCCCTGTCCTCGGAGCGGTCCATGGGGTGCTCGTCAGCTTCGAGAGGATCGTCGAGCGCGCCCACCCGGTGGTAGACGGTGAGCAAACGGCGGACCTTGTCGTCGACCCACGACTCGCGGGCTGCGCCGCTCTTGACAGCCTTGCCGAGGGCGGGCCCGAAGCCGCGGCCAGGCCCCGGCATCTCAATGTCGAGCCCGGCCTCGGCCGCCTCGACAGTGGAAATCAACGCCCACCAGTCGGTCATGACGATGCCCGTAAAGCCCCATTCGCCTCTCAGGATCTCGGCGAGCACGCGGGCGTCGTCGGCCAGGTAATGCCCGTTGGTGCGGTTATAGCTGGTCATGACCGCCTGCACGTCGGCCTCGCGCACGGCGAACTCGAACGGCAGCAGGTACAGCTCGCGTAGCGTGCGCTCATCGACTTCGGACGAGCACATGCGCCGCTCATGCTCGGTCTCGTTGCACACGAGGTGCTTTACGGTGGCAATCACTTGGTGCTCTTGCACGGCGCGGATATAAGCCGCCGCCAAGGTCCCGCACAGCAGGGGATCTTCCGAAAACGACTCAAAATTGCGGCCCCAGAGCGGGTGGCGGTGCAGGTTCACGGTCGGCGCGAGCAGGACCTGCGCCCCCTTTTCACGCGCCTGGCGGGCGACCGCACCACTGGCCCGCGCTACGGCAGCCGGGTCCCATGTAGCTCCAAGGGCGGAGCCCGACGGGATGCACAACGACGGGGTGAGGCTCTCGCCATCAGCGCGCGTCGCCCCCCGCGCCCCATTGGGCCCGTCTGTCATCTTGACCGGGCCGACGCCCATGCGCTCGATCGTGGCGGTGTGCCAGTCGTCCACCCCCGCCGTCAGAGACACTTTTTCGTCCAGGGTCATGGCGGCCACCAAGGCCTCGATATCGCGCGGTTGTACAGGCATCGGGTCGCGATACTACCCCCACGAGCCCGTTCGCCCACTTTCCGCCCTGCCGTGCCCCGAGGCTGGGTTGCCCGGCATTTAGCGAATAATTTTCAACCAGCGCTCCGCTCGTCGTAGCCCAAGCGAACAAGTGCGTCCGCGGCCGCGCCACTCAAGCGCTGCAAGGCGACAAGGTCAGCGTCGCTGACAAAGCGGCCCGGGTTGTTGGCCACGGTGAGCACGGCCATAGCCCGGCGCCCGACCATCACAGGGACAGCGCATACCGCTCCCGGCAAGGCCGTACGCAGCATCTCGAGATCTTCGTCGTCGCGGGCAGCGAGCGCCATGGCGTCGTCATTGAGCACCTGGATCACCTCTGGCCGGCAACTGCGCATGCACTCACGCACCAGCCGAGGGACTTCTCCCAATTGGTCACGCTTGCGGAGGAAGCGAGCTACTGCGGCGGCGCGCCCTGGGTCCCGGTGGCGGTTCGCGATGAAAGAGACGCCACCACTTTCGTCCACCAAATGCACGGCACAGCCATCGACCACACTGGTCGCCGTAGCTTCGACCAGAATGGCGAGCACCTCGTCCCGGCTCTTCGCTATTCGCAGCGCCTCTCCCGCGGCACGCAGGTCGCGCTCGCGCCGGCCCGCCTCCGTGCTGGCCTGCGCTTCGCGTTCACGAATGAAGAAAGCGGCGATCTCGGAGGCCAACTTCTCGAGGAACGCGGTTTCACGCGGGCTGAAGTCCCGGGCCTGGCCGAAGCCGATGACCAGGCACCCCAAAGCGATCGGGCCGTTGCCCGACAGGGGCACGCACGCGAGCGCTGGGTCGCTCTCGGCGGGTGTGGCGAGGAAGATGGGGTATCGTTCGTCGAGCTCGGCAAAGGTGCGGAAGAACAGCGGGCGCCCCGTGCGGATCGCCTCCGACGCGGGCAGGTCGGCCGAAAGAGGGTAGCTGCGCCAGTAGTCCATGACCGCAGGCGTAAAACCCACCGACGACGTGAACACGACCGTCTCGTTGTCATCGCCGAGGAGGCAAATGACACCGCGGCGCGCCCCGATAAAGCCCACGACTCGCCGCAATGCTGTTCCGACGAGGTCCGGGCCAGGCTCGGCTGCGCTTGTGAGCAAAGCGCGCAGCTCGGCGAGGGCGGACTGGCGAGCGAGGTCCAGCTTCTTGCGTTCAGGGCCGGTATCCTGCTCGCGCTCGGGCACCACGGGGAACGGGCAGGGTCGTGGCGGCCTGCCCGCAATCTGGCGCTCGAGCTCCTCTCGCAGCCACCGTCGCCAGGCCACGACGTCGGACGGCGGGGGCTCGGTGAGGAGCAGTCCCTGACGAGCGGCCTTGGCCGCTCCGACCAGCAGGTGGTCGGTAGCGTCAAAGATCTCAGGCAGGTTGGCGTCCGCCAACAAGTCGAGGTCGAGCAGGCGGTCACCTCGCTTCGTCGCTTCCCAGATGGCCCTCCGGACCGGCTCTCGGATGCGGGCGACGTTGGAACGCACCATGTCGGCGGTCGGCGCCAGCTCAGAACGGGCCATCTGCAGTTCGCGGAACAAGTCGTCGAAGTGGTCCTCGGAACCCTTCAGCAGGCGGATAGGCACCGCCACCAGCCTCACTGGGCGAACGCCGGAGAATTCGAGCTCTCCGTGGGCCCTCTCCCTATGAGGCCCCCCCAGAGAAGCGGGGCCAAGCTCAGCCCAAACCACCTTGCCCCCGGCCGCGTCGGGGTGCCAGCCCCAGCTCGCCGACAAAGCTTTGACAATGGACAAGCCGCGGCCCGTGGCAGCGGGCGAGCTGTGCTCCAAGCTCTCCTCGCCTGCACCAGGCTCGTACAGCAACCCGGGCGACGCTTCGGCATGCTGGGGCGGAGGCAACACTGGGAGGGGGCTCAAGTCGTGCACTTCGAGGCGCAGGCCCCCGCCCCTGATGACCGATACCAGCACCTCGAGGTCTGTACGGGCGTGGAGCACGCCGTTTGTCATCAGCTCTGACAGCACGATGCGTGCGTCATCGACGAGCTCCTCGGGGCATTCCCATTGCTCGGCCAGCTCGAGCAGCCTGGCGCGGGCACGCGCCACGCTCTGGCGCTCAGGTGGTAGGCGCAAAATGGCGGGCTCGGGCGAGTGCCCCTCTTCGGGCACGGGGAACACACCCGCTCGGCGCCGGCTCACGTCCAAGTAGTATGGTCGCCCGGGCGGCCTAAAGCGGCGACCCGGTCCCGGGTGACGCGGGTAGTTACGCTTGGGGGCGTGACCATGACAGAGGAACGTGCCGCTCCCGAACGTTGGAAAGCCGAGTGGGCTGACCTATTCAACGAGGTGGTGACATCCGGCCTGTGCACCGGGTGCGCCGCATGCATTGTCGCCTGCCCTCATGACGTGCTGGGTTACGACACGGACGCGGGCGCCTATAAACCGTTCCATCTCGAGGACGAGCTTGGCCCGGGTGGCTGTACCCACGGCTTGAAGGGCTGCACAAGCTGCACACGCGCCTGCCCGAGGTTCCGGCGCTGGGAGACCGAGGCGGACACATTGCTGTTCGGGCGGGTACGTCTGCCCGAGGAACAGTCGGGCATGTCACGCTCCGTGCTCCTGGCGCGGGCCACTGACCCCGAGCTGTTGGCCGCCGGCCAGGACGGCGGGGTCGTATCGGCCATCCTGACGTGGTGCTTGGAGCATGACCGGATCGACGCTGCGCTTGTCTCGATGCTCGAAAACGACGGCAGCGGCTGGAGGGCGGTCCCGGGCGTGGCCCGCAACCGGGCCGAAGTCCTCGCTGCCGCCGGGAGCCGGTACACCTATTCGGCCAACACGCTTGGGTATGCCCAAGCGGTCGCGGGGGGAGCCGAGCGGCTGGCCCTTGTGGGGATGGGCTGCCAGGCCTCCGCCCCCGTGGTGATGCGGGCGCGCAAGGCCGGCAAGGTGGGCCGGCGCCTGGCGTTGTCAATCGGGCTCATGTGCTCCAAGACCTTCGACGACGCCATTTTCGAGGAGTTCTTCGAGGCTCGTTACGGGTTGGCGCGCGCTGACATCTCCAAGATCAATATCAAGGGTGTGTTCCAGATCTGGTGCCGCGACGGGTCCTACCACGAGGTCCCGCTCAAGGAGGGCCACGCCTGGACCCGCCAGGGCTGCCTGTCGTGCCCGGATTTCGCCGCCGAGCACGCGGACATTTCGACCGGTGGCATCGGCGAGCTCAAGGATTGGACGTTGACAGTGGTACGCAGCGAGCTCGGCCAGGAAGTGATCGACGGCATGATCGCGGACGGCGCCCTGGAAACGCGACCGGGCGACGACGACCCCGGTGCCCTCGCGCTAATGCGGCGGCTCTCAACCGCTTCCCGCCGGCGCTGGCCGGGTAGCGGTGAGCCCACACCCCGCCTCGGGGTACCGCCCCCCAAGCAACCGTCCCTGGCGCCCGCAGTGCCCGACTCTGAGGCTGCCGTCAAGAGCTCGCCCACAGGCGCCACCAGCGGTACCTAGACGCGGAGGGAGGTTGTCGGCCCGCCCGCCTCAGGTGCGGCGGGCCGGGCAGACGGGGCCGGCCAGGCGCGCCCCTTCCCCCGCCCCGGTGCGATCACCGTTGCCTGGCACGCTTGGCTCACGTCAGAAACTCGGCATTGCTCCAGCAACCGCTCCGAGCCGCCTTCCGCTTTGCCGACTTTATGTCGAAAAACGGCATAAATTCGGCAAAGCAAAATGCTTGATGTCAGGATCTCGGCAAAGTCGCAGGACGCTGATCGCTTGCTCCACGGGGTTCACGTCAGAAAGTCGGCAACACGCAAGAAAGTCGGCAAAGCGGGCACGACGGGCACCGCTCAGCGGCCCCGGCGCCGACCGCCCCCCGCGCCGACCAGCCAGCTGCGGCCCGCACACGCAGCGTCGCACGTTTGGTACAGCCGGCACGGGCTCGGGGCTCGGGGCTCGGGGCTCGGGGCTAAGGTGATCGCCCGCCGGGGACGATCCAAGAGATGTGACCGCACCGACTGGCGCGCCCGCCAACCAGGACAAACTGGCCAATAAGGGCGGCGCCGGGGGGCGCACGATCGGGGTGCTGGTCGACTTCTTGTCCGGCCCGTTCCAGGGCCAGGTGATCGGGGGGATCCACCACTTGGCTCGCCGCGCCAGCGCTCGGGTGGTCGCCATCCAGACGGTCGGCACGGGCAGCGACTACCACCGTGAGATCATCATCGATCAACTGGGCCCGGTTGCCTGGGCGCGCGTCGACGGCTTCATAGCTATTGCCAACGCGGTACCCGCCAGCTACCTGGGTGCCCTGCGCGACGCCGGCAAGCCGGTCGTCTCGCTCGGAAACGAGGGGCCTGATTTCCCCTGCCCGGTTGTCCTGGCCGACAACAAAGCCGGGACCCAGGAGGCGATCGAGCACCTTTTGGCCCACGGCCACCGCCGGATCGCGTTCGTCGGGCATCTAGCCGAGTTCGACATCAGGGAGCGCTACCAGGCGTACCAGGCAACGCTGCGCGCGAACGGTATCACCCCTGGCCCCGAGCTGTTCTTCCCGGCGGAAAACAACCTGGAGCACGGAGCGGTGCCCGCCGCGCAGGCGCTGCTCGCCGCGGGCTTGCCGTCTACAGCGCTGTTCGCGGCCACCGACCTCAACGCCGTAGGAGTGATCAAGGTGCTGGCCGGGGCGGGTCTGGAACTGCCGAGGGACCAGGCGGTCATCGGCTTCGACGACGACCCAAACAGTTCGCTGGTCTCTCCCGCCCTGTCCACTGTCTCGTTCAGCCCCGCGGACCTGGGCGAGCTGGCCGCACAATTGCTGCTCGAAGAACTATCTGGTGCGGCCGTGCCACCTCGCGGGCACACCGTGCCGACACGCTTCGTGACCCGGGAGAGCTGTGGCTGCGTAGCGACGGGCGGGGCCAGCGGAGGCGGAACCGGCGGAGGCGGCGTTGGTGAGGGCGGGGTTGGCGGAGGCGGGGCCGGCGGAGGCGGCGTTGGTGAGGGCGAGCCCGGCCAAGGTGAGCGCAACGACGCCTACTACGGGCTGCGTGCCATGGTGCGTGAGCATTACAAGATCACTCTTGACCTCTTCGACAACCGCGAGCGCGACCCGCGCTTGCTCGACTGGCTGAGCAATACTGCCACCCGAGCCGGCGTTCTCGGGCTGTGGCCCGAGCGAGGCGGGGCCGACCGGAGAGCTCGGCCCGACCCGACCGGAGAGCTCGAAATCGTGGGCATGTTTGCCGCGCCGGGCGTGGCACTCGGGGCCTGCCCCACCACGGTCAGCCCCCAAGAGTTCCCACCGGCCGCGCTTTTGGCCGCCGGCGCAGCAGACAGTTGGTTGGTCTACGTCTTCCCGTTGAAGAGCACGGGCAGCGACTGGGGTTACCTCGCCACCTCCCAGCCCCCCGTCCCCCAGCTCGACCAGGAGACCTACTTCACCTGGTCGGCTTTGTTCAGCGAGGCTTTGCACCACCGCGACCTGCTCCGCTCACTCAGCCAGCGCAGCGAAGAGCTGGCAATTTCTTACGAACGGGAAAAGGAAATGGCCCAGGCAGTGCGCGAGAGCGAGGAACGCTACGCCCTCGCTGTCCGGGCGACCAACGATGGCCTCTGGGACCTCGACGTGGCCACGGGTGAGCTCTACATCTCGCCACGTTTACAGGAAATGCTCGCCCTCCCAGCTGGCGGGCCAGGCTCACTCGAAGCGTGGCGCCAGCGCGTGCACCCTGAGGACCGCGACGGCCTGGTAGCGGATGTGATCAGGATCATGAGCGGCGAAGCGGCGTCGATGATCTCGGAGCACCGCGTCCTGGCGAGCAACGGCGAGTACTTGTGGGCCCACTGCCGAGCGCTCGGCGTGCCAGGTCGGGGCCGCCCCGCCACGCGCATCGTCGGCTCCCTCGCGGACGTCACCGAGCGCCGGGCGATGGAGGAGCGGCTCCGCCAGCAAGCCCTTTACGACGAACTAACCGGCCTCGCCAACCGGGGGTTACTTCTCGACCGGCTGTCGCAGGCTATGGCCCTCGCCCGGCGCCGGAGCGACTACGACTACGCGGTGCTCTGGCTCGACCTTGACGGCTTCAAAGCGGTGAACGACGTGTTCGGCCACCTCCAAGGCGACTACCTGCTGCAACAAGTGGCTGAGCGGGTGCGCGCCCACACCCGAGACACCGACACGGCAGCCCGCTTCGGCGGCGACGAGTTCGTCGTGCTGCTGCAGGTCGAGGACGCCGGCTCGGTCGAGCGCGCCGTCAGCCGCATGGCCGACCACCTGCGCGCCCCATACCAGCTGGGCAGAGCTGACGTGCAGGTCACGGCGAGCATCGGGGTTGCCCTCGGCAGCCCGATCTACGACCGCCCCGAAGAAATCCTGCGCGACGCCGACAGCGCCATGTACGCAGCCAAGTCGGCCGGCCCAGGCTGGTACTCGGTCCACGGGACCGGCCCGAGCCCGATGCGGTCCTAGGCGCGCAGCCTTTGGCCCAACAGGCGACAGCGACGGCCTGCCGCTCCCTAGGCAAGAAGGTCAGTTGGCCACCTAGGCAGTTGGCGACTACGTCAGCAGGTCAGTACGTCAGTACGTCACCTGCTGCGCGGTCATAGGGCACTCAGGCTCTACTTGCCGGCACGCCGCTGCCAGCGAGTCGCCTTCAGCATCTTCTTGTGCTTCTTCTTGCGCATGCGCTTCCGGCGCTTCTTGATGAGAGAACCCACGGTCCCGAAACCATAGCCAGCATTGTTGACGAGGACAAATCGCCCCGAGCGCGACGCTTCGCCACGCGCCCTGTTGTTCAAGGCGGGCTCCGGCACACAGCGCGGGGGCGGGCAGCTCGGCACCCCCTCCCGGGGAGAGCACGAGCAGCTAGGCTCACGGTCGTGCCCGATGAGATCGAGCTGTTGAGCAAGGTCCCTCTTTTCGCCAACCTCTCGAAGAAGGACCTGCGGTACCTGGCCAAAGTGGCTCATGACATGGCCTACGAGGAGGGGACACCCCTGGCCTCGAAAGACGAAATAGGCGTGACTTTTTTTGTCGTGGCCGAAGGCGAGGCCGAGGTGTTTGTCGACGGCCACGCACGCGCGCGCCTGAAGGCCGGTGATTACTTCGGGGAGATGTCGATAATCGACCGCTCGCCGCGCAGCGCTGACGTGGTGGCCGGGCCGGGCCTCAGGTGTTTCGTCTTCACCCAGTGGGAGTTCAGGCCCTTCCTTCAAGAGCACCCCGAGGTGGCCTGGTCCGTCCTCGAGGGCCTGGTCCGCCGCTTGCGAGCGGTGGAGAAAGCGGCGTCCGCACAGACCTGAACGATCGCTGGTGGCACCGCGCGAGACGAGGCGCATGGCCGTCCCCGGCGCGCCGAGCCGCACCTCACCAGCAGCCCAAAACCGCAGGGCAAGGGCGAGGGCGAGGGGGCCATACTTGGGTAATGGTCGCCCATAGCGCGGTATGCCCCGTCCAGGTTGGCCGCGACCGGGAAAGGGCGGTGCTGGCCGGCAACGCCGGACGGCGGACGACCACTCTCATCTCCGGACCGGCCGGAGTGGGCAAATCGCGCCTTGTCGGCGAGGCGGTGCGCGCCGCCGAAGAACTTGGGATGAGCGCCCTGTTAGGCCACTG
>DATJST010000497.1:0-5462 GCA_035503975.1 Acidimicrobiales bacterium
CGCGCACCAGGCTCAACGCGTAGTTGACCCCGGACTGCACCAATTGTGGCGCCGCCACCTGCGCTCCCGCAGGCGTGGTGCGGGGCGGGTAGAGCCGGAACACGTAGACGCCTTGGCTGCCATCGGACGAGGCGTAGTGCAGCTCCGCCCCTTTTAGTGGGCCGGTGACGGTTTGGCGGGTGCCGTACACCGGCAATTTCATGCTCGGAAGGCTTTGCGTGTGCCACGACGACGGCACGCAAAGCCCCATGTCCATGCCCCTGGAGAGCGCCGGCGTCAGCGTGGAGTGCACCCAGTCGCTTTGCGAGTTGAGCACCTCCGACCCCGCGAGCTTGCCGGCGGCCCAGACCTCGACCTTGTACTGGTAGTTGCTGAAGCACGTCTCCTCGCTCGCCAGGAACAGGCTGGAGAAGTAATAGAAGTTGCCCTTGGTGTTGAAGCCACCGCAGAGCTCGTGGCCGTTGCCCCAGCAAGTCGCGCTCGTGACCGCGATCCAGTAGGGCTGGCCGTAGGGGCGCTCGAACCAAACCACGGTGAGCGGGGCGTGCGCGAACGTCTCCTGGGTCACGCTGGCCGGCTTCGCTACGAACAGTTCTGTCGCGCCCGGCAAAAGGGCGCCCTCCAGCTTGGGGAATACCAGCCCGTCGCCGTAGGGCCCGTTGGCGATCACCTGGCCCCAGTCCATGGAGTCCGACAGCATGCCCTCGAGCGCGGCTGCTTCGGAGCGCAGCCGTGGCGAGGCTTGCCCTTCGGCGGACAGGGTCAGGTCCTCCAAAGCCTGTATGCCAGCGCCGAGCCAGGCCGCTTGCAAGCCTTGGGCGGTGTTCGGCTGGGCTGTCGTGCAGGTGCTCAGCTCGCTGGCGGCGCTGCACTGGTAGAGCATGTGCGTGACGCCGGCTATGAACGCCGACCTCGCGCCCTGGTAGTCCCCTGCCGCCAGCTGGGCCACACCCAGGTCGAGCCAGTCCGTGGCGTAGCTCGGGTCCAGCCTGGCGGCCTCCTTGAAAAACGTCACCGCCTGTTCGGGAGCCCGCCCGTGGCCTCCCTCGCTCAGCCAAAGCGTGTAATAGCTCCAACCGACGTTGAGGTACTGGCTCGGCTCGTGGTCGCCGAGATTAAAGGCCGTTTGTTCGTCGGCTGCGGCCCGTTTTTCCCAATAGGGCTGCACCACGGTTACAAATCCAGCCCCCTCCTCCTCCGAGCCGCGCAGCGCTTCCGCCGCGCCACGCAGCGAATAAGCGAGTGCGTCGTCGGGCCTCAATTTGATGGCGGCCGAGAAATCATCGATGGCAGTTTGGTACGCCCCGGGCGCGCTGGCATCGGCCAGCGTCGTCTGGCCGTCGGCGTAATCCGTCGCCGCCCCGGGCGAGGGTGAACCGGGTGCGCCGGTGGTGGACACGCTCGCACCCCAGGCCACGCCGGTGGCCACGAGCAGCCCGCCGAGGATGCTGAACAGCAACCGGTTGCGCCCGTAGAGGACGAACGCCGAACCGAACAAGAACAATGAGACCGCCAGCATGGTCAGGATCGCCGTGTAGGAATCAACCAGATGGGACCATTTACCGCTCACGTCGTTGTAGCCGTCGGCCAGGGCCAGCAGGTAATTGGCGGGCATGATCCTTTGCGCGAAAAAATCGGCGGGGAAGGCGGGGTCGGGGTCACCATCGCTCAGGTTGGGCTTGAGGTCGGCGGGCAACAAGGCGGCGCTCTGCTCGGACTGCGCGCTGGTGGTCGCGTACAGGTCGGCCCACGCCTGGGTACCCGGCTGGTCATAGGTGGCCTCGAGCATCTCTTGTGCGGCCTGTGCCTTGAGCGACTCGAGCTGGAGGTACTGCGAATAGTCAGACTCGGCCTGCTGGAGCAGGCTCGACTGGGCCGCCGCACCCCTCAGGCTCAGCTGCTGGGCGACATCCGAAGCGTTGGCAGAAGCGGCCGAGGCCCGGTTGAGCAGGAAACCCCCGAGCGCCGCCACCAGCGTGGCCAGCACGACCGTGATCGTCAGGATGCGGGCGCTCGGTCGCGCGGGCGGTTTTTTGCCCTCCTTGGCCTCCTTGCCCTCGCCCTCGCCGCCCTCGCCGGCCGCTTCGCCGTGCTCCTCACCGGCTGCGCCCGGCGCTTCAGGTTGGCCGAGGTAGGTCGCCTCCGGCGCGGAGCCCCCGGGTTCGGCCATCTCAATGGTCCCGATCGTTTCGGCGATGGTCTCGACGGCGGCCACCTCGCCCATCGGAGGTTCGCCGATCACGCCAGTGCCACCGCCGTGCTCACGCCCAGCGCCAGCGCCATTGCCCCCACACCCGCGGTCAACGGCAGCAAGCGCCGGTGCTTACGGCCCAGGTACGAAATGGTCATAAAAAAGACAGCCAGGATCAGGAAGGCCCCAGCCAGGACGATGTCCTCGGCGTGAGAACGGTCCGTCTCGGCCGCGCTCTCGAGAGAATTGGCCTGGCCATTAGCCAGCGTGCGCAAGGCCGTGTCGTCCTGCCCGGCCCAGGTGCAGGGACGTTCGGCTTCGAGCACCTGTTGCTGGCTCACGTTGTAGACGACGCTGCCCCCCGGGCCGAACGTCGTCATCCAATAGCAGAGGTAGCCCCCAGCCAAGGCCCTCTGGCCGGCGGCGGCCACACGGGCACGCGCTTCGAGAGCTTCGGCCTGGGCGTACTGGCCCCCCGACCAGGCGGCCGCGGCTTGGCTGAAGGCGCTGCTCTCAGCGACGCTCTCCTCCTGCAAGCTCTCCGTCAGGCGCTCACCGAAGGACAGGTAACCGTCCTGTTCGCCTTTGATCGTCTGGTACTGCGTGACTTCTTGCACGGCTTGCTGGCTGAGGTCATTGGCGTCAGAGAACTTGCCGGACGCCCAAAATGCCATGACTGCGCCGACGATCGACAGACCGGCGACCAGCATCACGACCCCGGCGCTCCAGCGCTCGAGCGAGGCTTCCTCAGGTGTCGGGGCCGGTGCCGGCTTCTTGTCGACGGCGAAGCGCTTCCACTCCAAACGCAACAAGTGCAAGCCCCACGCGCAGAGCAGCGCGAGGGCTACCGGGACAACTACCTGCATGCCCCGGCCATCAAGCCATGCGGGGCGCTCGCTGACATCGCGCCGATGCTACCCGCCTGCTCAGAGCCGGTCAATGTGCCTCAGGACCACTTTGCCGCACTGTTCGCCCGATGCCAGATGGGCCAGGGCGTTTGGGTAATCGTCAAATCCAAAAGTCTTGTCCACGGCCACGGGCAAGCCACCGGCCACGAGCCCCGTGAGCGCCTCGAACTCGGAGAAAGTGCCCATACTGGAACCAATTATCTCGAACTGGCCGAAAAACAACCTGGGTAGGTTGAGTTCCACCTGCGCGCCCGCCGTCCCCCCGCAGATCGCCAGCCGCCCGCCTGGTGCCAGCGCCCGCAGCGACATAGCCCAAGTCGCAGCTCCGGCGCTGTCGACGATGACATCAGCTTTGACCGGTAAGCGTTCACCGGTGATGAACCCGGCCGCCGCCCCCATTTCGAGGGCGCGGGCGAGCTTGTCGGGCTGGCGCGACGTCACGAAGACGCGGGCGCCCATGCGCACGCCGAGCGCCAGCGCGGCCGAGGCGACGCCTCCTCCGGCGCCCACCACGAGCAGGGTCTCCCCGGCGCGCAAGCGCGCCCGCCGCAACATCCGGTAGGCGGTCAACCCGCACAGACCGTAGGCTGCCGCCTCCTCCCAGCTGGCGCCCCGCGGGCGCCGCACGAGGTTGGCCGCGCGCACGACCACCGCGTCGGCGTGGGCACCCCAGTAGTGCTCGCCCATGATCCCCCACTCGGGGCAATAGACGGACTGGTCGGCAAGGCACCTCGGGCAATGCCCGCAGGCCAGGGACGGGTTTATGACGACCTCGTCGCCCACTTGCCACCCGGTCACGCCCTCGCCCAGCGCCCCGACCGTGCCCGCCGCATCGCACCCCGGCACCAAGGGCAGGCGGCTTGGCTGGGGTAGCCCCTCGCGCAGCCACAGGTCGAGGTGGTTGAGGGCACTGGCCACCACGTCAACCCTGGCTTCACCCGGCCCTGGCGCCGGCAGGTCGACCTCGCCCAGCCGGTACTGTCCCGGCGAGGCGTCGAGGAGCCAGGCCCGCACCGGACCATCATCGCACACGCGAGGCGACGGCGGGCCGCCGGGCCGGCAGTGGGTAATTCTGCCCCGTCCGGGCGGGGGTATTTCTCCCTAATTACCACGATTGTGCGTTTACGGCGTTGAAACAGCGATAACTCGTGCATAACCTGCATGCATGTCGCCAACTCGGGGGGCCGGCCGGGACAGCCCAGCATGGGCCCGGCTCGCGAAGCGCCTGTGCCTACCGCTCGCTATCGCCGCGGCGCTGCTGGCCGCGCCACTGCCAAATGTTGTGCTGGCGCCGCCAGCCTCGGCGGCGCCGGCCCCCACGGCTGCGTCGGTGTCGCTGCAGCCGGGCGACGTGCCCGCGAGCTGGAGCGCCATCTCTTCTGACATCGAGAACATCACCGACCCCGACGATTGGGGGCTGGACCAAGCCTTCAGAGCGTGCACGGTGCTCAACTCGCTCCTGAACCAGTTCGATTCGGGGCCTGACGCCACAGAGAGCACCGTCTACGGCTCGCCCGCTCAGGATGTCTTTGGTTCACCCACCACCTCAGCTGCTTCGGTTGTCTTTAGCGCCAGTTCGCGCGTGGAGGCCCAGCTCGCCTATTCGTTCCTGGCGTCGCCGTCTTTCCAGCAGTGCTGGGTCAAGACGTTTGACTACCTCAACACCGAGCAGGGCATCACACTGCCGGTGAAGCCCTCGACTGTGGCCCCCCTCGCCACGCCACTGTGGGGCGACAACAGCACTGGCTTTTTGATCAACACCGACTACGAGCTCGGGAACACGCCCCCACCGATAATCGGGCCGGTGGGCGTAAGCGTGATCCAGTCCGGGGCCTTCGTCGTCATGCTTTTCACCTTTGCCGTTGACTCCACCTTCCCCGACGCCGTCCGCCTCAAAATCTTGAGCGACATTGCCGGCCGCCTGGGCGCCCACCGCGGGTCACGGCCCAACGGCGGGCCCGGCCGCACGGCGCAAAGCTCCGCGGCCGAGTGCAAGTCCTTGGCCAGTAGTGACGCTGTTGACCACTGGCTGAAGAACCTCAAGCCGTACAAAAAGCTCGACGCCACATTGCACAAGCTCCCCCACTTCCCGTTGCCGGACTTGGACATCGACATACCCGGCCCGGTCGAGGGCAAGGTCGAATTCGACCTCGCCCTGGCCAGCCCCGAGGTCTGCTACACGGCGGTCACGGTGCTGGCCGGGCTGCTCGGCTCCGACGTCGCCTTGACCGCCAAGAGCCCCCAAGGTGGTCCTTATGAGTACAACCCGGACGGCTTGACCTGGTTGCCCGCCACGGTGCCGGCTTCGCAGGCGCCAAAATTGCACACGAAATGGCAGTGGGCCGACTGGGGCTGCACTCCCA
>DATJST010000498.1:0-32076 GCA_035503975.1 Acidimicrobiales bacterium
CACGACGCCCGGGCGCCGGCGCGTGCTGGGCGGATCTGGGCCGCTAGCCTGGTTGTGTGCAAGTAGAGCGGGTGCTTCTGGCGTCGCCACGAGGGTTCTGCGCCGGCGTCGAGATGGCTATCAAAGCGCTCGCCTGGATGGTCCGGATCTTCGAGCCCCCCGTCTACTGCTACCACGAGATCGTGCACAACCAGTTCGTCGTGGACCGGTTCCGCCAGCTCGGGGTCGTTTTCGTGGACGACGTGGCCGATGTGCCGGCCGGGCGGCCGCTCATGCTGTCCGCCCATGGCTCGGCGCCCGAGGTTGTGCAAGCGGCACGAGCAAATGGAGGCTTGGTGGTCAACGCCGTTTGCCCGCTCGTGACCAAGGTCCACCACGAGGTCAAGCTGCGGGCGTCGCGCGGCTACTCGATCATCTACGTGGGCCATGAGGGCCACGAAGAGGCGGTAGGGACGATGGCCGTGGCCCCCGCCGCGATACATCGCGTCGAGAGTGTCGAAGAGCTACTGGAGCTGCCCGAACCAGATGGGCCGGTGGCGTTCTTGGCCCAGACGACGCTGGCAGTGGACGAGTGGCGCAACATCCTCGAGGCGGCCCAGGCCCGCTGGCCAGAGCTGTGGGTACCCGGGCGCAGCGACCTCTGCTTCGCCACCACCAACCGCCAGAACGCGCTCCGGTCGGTTGCCGGCCGCTGCGATGCCATGGTTGTCATCGGCAGCGCCAACTCGTCCAACACTCTCGCCCTGGTGCGGACTGCTGCGGCCACCGGCTGTGGGCGGGTCCTGCGGGTCAACCACGCCGGCGAGCTGCCAGAGGACTTGAACGGGACCGTCGGGGTCATCGCGGGGGCGTCGGCGCCCGAAAAGCTGGTCGAGGAGGTACTGGCGCGTTTGGCGCCCCGTCAGGGCGCGGAGGAGGTGCGTGCCGTGCCTGAGGACGAGTACTTCCCGCTGCCCCGGGAGTTGCGTGAAGTGCTGCGTTCCTTGGGCGGAGCGGTGGCAGCGCTTGCGTTTGCACCAGCCACGACCGCAGACGGCGGGGCGCCCGAGCGGCCGCCGCTGGACGGCCGTGACATACCCGCCGCAAACGTGCTCGCCGCGCTCGGCTGAGAGCAAGCATGAACGGCCCCTATCGCGCTGGGGGAGGCTAAAAAGGGGCCATGGGCATACAGACAACTCCGTTCGGACGCACGGGCCATCAAAGTTCCAGGGTCCTCTTCGGAGCGGCCGCTCTCAGCTCGGTCAGCCAGGCCGAGGCGGACCGGACCTTCGACGTCGTCGCCGCCGCGGGGATCAACCACATTGACGTGGCTGCGAGCTACGGGGACGCCGAAGACCGCCTCCGCCCCTGGTTCACCCGGGCGCCGGGCCAGTTTTTCCTAGCCACCAAGACCGGCGAACGCGAGGCAGGACCAGCTCGGAAGGAGCTGGAGCGCTCGCTCCAACGCATGGGCGTCGACCACGTCGACTTGTGGCAGCTGCACAACCTTGTCGACCCCATCGAATGGGACCGAGCGCTCGGCCCGGGGGGCGCTCTCGAGGCGGCCATCGCCGCACGCGACGAGGGTCTGGTGCGCTTCATCGGGGTGACGGGGCACGGGGCGCAGGTGGCCGCCACCCACCGGCGCTCCCTCGAGCGCTTCGACTTCGACTCGGTCCTGCTCCCTTACAACTATGTGACGGCGCAAAACGCCTACTACGCCGCGAACTTCGAGGCGCTCCTGGAGACCTGCGCAGACCGGGGAACCGCGGTGCAAACGATCAAGTCGGTTGCCCTCGCACCCTGGGGCGACCGGGCACACACATATGCCCCGTGGTACGAGCCGCTCGACCAGCCGGGCGACATCGAGCTGGCGGTGTGGTGGGTGCTCGGCCGCCCCGGCATCTTCTTGAACAGTGTTGCCGACATCGGGCTCTTGCCCTTGGTGCTTGACGCCGCTTCACGGTTCCGCGAGCGGCCGTCAGAAGACGAGATGCGCGCCCTGGTCGCGCGCCGCCACCTCGAACCGCTTTTCGTCTAGGACCATCCTCACCGGAGCGTCTGTGGCGCCGCGCCCTGATCGACGATCAGTAAATATCAGCGGCCGCTGGTGCGGAAGGCGTCCGCGTGCACCCCGCGCCGTCGCAGCTCGCGAGCCAGCTCGCTTGCCTCCTGCATGTCATCGCTGAGCACCAGTACGCGCAGGCCAGCGGGCGTTCGCTCGGCGATGGCGAAGCGGCCCTTGACCCGGGCCTGGGACAAGTCCGCCTGGAGCAGGGGCAGCTCCGCGACGTCATTGCCTCGTACCTCGATCGGGTTGGTAGTAACCACGTCGTTTACCGTAACAAGTCGTCCCTCACCCCGCAAAATACACAACCAGGCCTTATGTATTTTGCCGCGCTTGAGAAGCAACGATGGCCAGGCGGTCGGCGTCGCTAAAGCGGTCGCTCACCGTCTTGGCTTGGTGCCAGAGCGGGTACGGCAGCGGCGAAGCGCTCACCGCGTCGAGGCGCGCTAGCTCTTGGGGGGTCAGCTCGAGGTCGGCCGCGGGCAACGTCTGGCTGAGCTGCAGCGCGTCGCGTGCCCCAACGATCACGGATGTGACCGCCGGCTTGGAGAGCAACCATGCCAGTGACACCTGCGCCGCCGGGACACCACGGGCTTCGGCCACAGCCACGAGGGCGTCAATGATGTCGTAGACCTTCGCCTCGTCATAGATCGGCGGTTCGCTCCACGCCGTGAGGTGACGTCCGCCCTCTGGTCGGCGGTCGCGGCGGTACTTGCCGGTGAGCAGCCCTCCAGCGAGAGGGCTCCACACCAGGATGCCCAGGCCCTGGTCGACGGTTGCGGGCACGACCTCGAACTCAACGTCGCGGCCGATCATCGACCAGTAGATCTGGTGGCAGGCGAAGCGCTCGAGCTGGCGCCGCTCGCTCACTGCCAGCGCTTTCATCAGGTGCCAGGCCGAGTAGTTGGAGCAGCCGATGTAACGTACCTTCCCCGAGCGGACAAGGGTGTCGAGGCAGGACAATGTCTCGTCCAGCGCGGTCTGGCCGTCCCAACCGTGCAGCTGGTACAGGTCGATGTAGTCGGTGCCGAGGCGGCGCAGGCTGCCCTCGAGCGAGCGGATGATGTGGTACCGCGAGCTCCCGGCGCCATTCGCGCCGGGCAGGGTCGAGAAACGGCATTTGGACGCCAGCAGGAGCCCTTCGCGACGGCCCTTGACCACCTGGCCCACTATCTCCTCCGAAGCGCCCTCGGAGTAGACATCAGCGGTATCGACCAGGTTGACGCCCGCTTCCATGGCCCGGTCCAGCACTTGCATGGCCTCGTCCACGCCAGCGTTGCCGACATTGGCAAAAGGCCCCGTGCCACCAAAGGTCATGGTCCCGAGCGAAATGACCGAGACCCGCAGGCCGCTGCGGCCGAGTTGACGGTACTGCATGTGCTCTCCTTTGTTTAGGCCAACTGAGCGTGGGCGCAGGCGGCCGCCAGAGGGGTCAGTCCCCCGACATTGCTCGCGCCTGGTCGAACACTGCCTGGAGCTCAGCTCGCAGGTGTTCGGTCATCTCGGCTACCAGGCGCCGCGGCACACGGCCCGCGCCGGACAGCGGCGGCGGCCAGATCGGCCTTCCGATGATCATCATGATGCGCACGGGCTTTACCCACTTGGCACCTGGGGGCATGGCACGTTCGCTGCCGCCGATGCCTACCGGCACGATCGGGACGCCGGCCCGGAGAGCCAGGAACGCCGGGCCCCCGAGCAGCGGCCCCAGCTCAGGGCCGGAGGAGCGGCGCCCCTCGGGATAGAGCACAACCGGTTCACCGGCTGCCAGGGCGGCCTCGCAGTTCCTCAGTGCGACGCGGTCAGGCGTCCCGCGGTTGACCGGGAACCCGCCCAAGGAGCCAAAGAGCTTGGCCGCCCAAGGCTTGGCGAAAACACCCGACTTGGCCATAAAGCGCAGCCGGCGGCGCGTGATGAACGCCGTCAGCACGGTGTCGATGTAGGAGCGGTGCACGGGGGCGACGATGTAGGGCGTTGTTTGCGGCAGGTTCTCGCGGCCAAGCAGGAGCGGGCGCCACACGAGCCACGACGGCCCGAACAGCAGGGCCCGGCAAAACTGGTACCAGGCAAGCTCGTTGCGGCTCGGGAGCGTGAGCTCCTCGACCGGAGGAAGTGCGGCCTGGGTTTCGTCGGTCATGCCAGGCCCGCTTTGGCGGCCAACTGGAGGACCAGCTCGACGACCTCGTCGACCGTGCTGGTCGTGGTGTCCACCACCACGGCGTCGGGCGCTGCCATGAGCGGCGCGTGCTGGCGCGTGGAGTCGATGTGGTCCCGCCGGGCGATGTCCGCTGCCACCTCGTCGTAATGCATGTCGAGCAGCTCCTGGCTGCGGCGCTGAGCCCGTTGTTCGTCGCTCGCAGTCATGTAGACCTTGACCGGTGCGTAGGGGAACACGACCGTGCCTATGTCGCGTCCTTCGACCACTCCCCCGTCGTGCTCGGCCGCCCATTCGCGCTGACGGCGGACGAGCTCTCGGCGCACGTCGGGGTTGGCAGCCACCACGCTCACCGCCCGGGTCACCTCGGGGCTGCGTATTTCGATTGTGGCGTCGATCCCGTCCACGGTGACCGTGCCCGCCACCTCCAGGCTCATACGCTGGGCCAGCCTGGCGACGGCCTCGTTGTCGTCGGGGTCCACCCCCACTCGCATGGCGCTGAACGCCACGGCCCGGTACATCGCGCCGGTGTCCAGGTAGTCGATCCCCAGCCGCGCGGCCACCGCCCGGGCCACGGTGGACTTCCCGCTCCCCGCAGGGCCGTCGATCGCCACGACCCGCTGCTCGCCGTGGGTCAGCGCAGGCATGCCCGCAGGTCCTCGGCGAATCCGGGGTAGCTCGTGGCGGTGGCGTCCCAACCGTTGATCGTCACCGGGCCAGTAGCCCTGAGGGCCGCCACCGCACCCGCCATGGCTATGCGGTGGTCCCCGTAAGAGGCGACCACGCCGCCGGGCAGGGGGGCACCGCCACCGCCGACGACGCTCAGCCCGTCCGTGGCTGGCTCGGCCCGCACCCCGAGCGCCTGCAGTAGCTCGACCGTGGTGGCCACCCGGTCGGATTCTTTGACCCGCAGCTCGGCGGCGTCCGAGAAAGTGGTCATGCCTTCAGCGAAGGCGGCCGCGACGCTGAGCACTGGGATCTCGTCGATCAGGGAGGCGACCTCCTCGCCGCTGACCGAGGTCGCCACCAGAGGGCCGGCGCGCACGTGGATGTCGGCGGTCTGGCGGGCGGGGTCCTCGTTGAGCAGCTCCAGCCGGGCCCCCATGCGCCTCAGCACGGCCACGAACCCGCCCCGGCCGCGGCCGACGTAAACATCCTCCAGGACCAGGTCGCTGTCAGGAGTTATGCACGCCGCCACCGCCCAAAAAGCGGCCTGCGAGGGATCTGCCGGGACCTCGATCTCGCTCCCGTGGAGCGCGCTCGCGCGCAAGGCGACGGTGAAGCCGGTCCCAGCTGGGACCACCTCGACGTCCGCACCAGCGGCGGCAAGCATTTCCTCGGTGTGGGCGCGGGTAGGCACGGGCTCATGGACCGTCGTCACCCCAGCGGCGCCCAGCCCGGCGAACAGCACGGCTGACTTCACCTGTGCGCTCGGCACCGGCAAGGTGTAGTCGATCCCGTGCAGCTGGCCGCCTCGCACAACGAGCGGCGGCAGGCGCCCTCCCTGGCGCCCGTCGACGTGCGCGCCCATGAGCCGCAGGGGGGCGGCCACCCGGTCCATCGGCCGCCGGGCAATCGAGCCGTCTCCCTGCAGCACGACCAGGGCGTCCAGGGCGGCTACAAAGCCAGCCAGGAGGCGGATCCCGGTCCCCGAGTTGCCCACGTCGATGACGGCTTGCGGCTCGTGAAGACGGGCGGGACCGCCGTCGATATAGAGCTCGGCACCGCTGCGCTCAGCACCCGCCCCGAGGGCGACCACGGCCTCGAGGGTGTGGTGGACATCCTCGCCCTCGGAAAGGCCGCGGATGCGTGTACGCCCGTGGGCCCGGGCGGCGATGAGCAGCGCCCGGTGCGATATCGACTTGTCTCCCGGCGCCCGCAGCCTTCCCCGCAAAGCCCGGGCGCCGGCAGGTTCGACGACAAGCTGTTTGGCCACAGTAAGTCTCTCCTGGTCGGGACCGGCAAGGGGCATGGGCGCCGCCACCAAAGCTACATCAGCCTTCCAAAGGGCGGACCGAGGCGCGGTAGCCCCGGGTGCCGAGAGCTCGGCGGACCACTTCGACGGCACTGGCATCGACGATCAGGACCATGACACCCCTGTCACCCTCGGCCGAATGGGCGATCTCCAGGTCAAAAATGTTCACCCCGAGGCCCCCGAGCAAGGTGCTGACCTCGGCGATGACACCTGGTCGGTCAGGCACGGGCACTCGGACCTCGGCCGCCTGTTCGAGCGACGGAGCACCCGATGGCAGGTTGATGCGGCCCTCGCGGGCGCGCTCGAGCAACCGGAGCAGAGCGTCACGATCACCCGCGGCCACGACGGCGCGGAGCGCGTCGAGGCTGTGGCGGAGGCGGTCAAGCGCCGCCAGGATCGCCACCCGGTTCTCCGCCACGATGTCGGGCCAGATGCCAGGGTGCCCGGCGGCCACCCTGGTCATGTCCCGGAAGCCGCCCGCAGCCAGGCGGAGCAAGGTGGCGTCAGAGGTGGCCACGTCCGCGGCCAGGTTCATCAGCGTGGCGGCTGTCAGATGGGGTGCGTGCGATACCAGGGCCACGAGCTCGTCGTGGCGCCGTGGCTGGACTGCGACCGGGTTGGCGCCGAGCAGCCGCACCAGCGCCTGCACCTCGGAGTAGGCCTCGGCCGACGTGTGCTCGTCCGGCGTCAGCACCCAGGTCGCCCCGAGGAACAGGTCCGGGTCGGCGCCATCGACGCCTTCCTGCTCGGAGCCGGCCATGGGGTGCCCGCCCACGAAGCGTGGGTGGCTCACAGCGGCCACGATCCCCTCTTTTATGCCGGCGACGTCGGTCACTACGCGGCCAGCAGCCTTTGCGCCCTCGACCCGGTCCTGCTCGGCCAACACATCCTTGGCCAAGGTGGCGACGGCGCCCGCCGGCACGGCGATGAAGGTGGCGGCAGCACTCGGGTCGGTCCCCACCCGGTCGATCGCCCCCAGTTCCAGAGCCCGGTGGAGGCGCCCCTCGTCCTTGTCCGCGCCGCTCACCCACCAACCGAGGCGGCGCAACGCCATGCCGATCGAACCCCCGATCAAGCCGGTCCCAATGACGAGAGCGGTCGGTCGGCTACTCGGGTAGGTCATCGCGCAGGCCGCGTGCACCTTCCAGGTAGACGTGGTGGAGCTCGCCCCGCGCCCGGGTTGTCTCGAGGTGGAGCAGGATGCGTATGCAGAGCGGGGTGGTGTTGTCAATGTCAAGCTCGCGGGCGCACAGGAGCGGCACGTCGCCGAAGCCGATCGCTCGGGCCGCGGTTGCCGGGAACATCGAATGGATGTCGTCGGTGGCCGTGAACAGCACCGATATGATGTCGTTGTGGTCCGTGCCATTGCGTTCGACCATGGCCCGCAGGAGCGCCTGGGTGCGCGCCGCGACCTGCTCCGCAGTGTCCACGTCAACAGTGGTGGCACCTCGCAACGCCCGGACGCGTCTGTGCTCTCGGGGCGTTTCAGGCATACCGGCCGCTAACGTTACCGGCCCGGGGCCACGCCGATCTACCTGGGGCCATCCCGGCGCTACTCAGGGCCGTCCCGGCTTCCTCGGGCCGTCACGGCGCCGCTGGGCGGAGCCGGCCTGGCCGCCGTCTTTGGCCGCCGCCCATAGAGCCATGACCTCGGCCGCAGTGAGCGGCCGCCACCGTCCCGGGGCAAGCCCGGGATCGGCGAGGGGGCCTACCCGGGTGCGAGCCAGGCTACGGACTGGGTGCCCAACGGCCTCCAGCATGCGCCGCACCTGGCGGTTGCGGCCTTCATGGAGGACGACCCGGATGGCGTCGGGGCGCAGGCGTTGGACCGCGGCGGGCGCGGTCAGACCGTCCTCGAGCAGCACTCCTCGACGTAGCCGCCCGAGGTCGGCGCGGGCCAGGGCACCCTCGACCTCGACGACGTACTCCTTTTCGACCCCGTGAGCCGGATGGGTGACCTGGAACGCGAGGTCACCATCGTTCGTGAGCACGATCAGGCCGCTGCTGGCTACGTCCAGCCGGCCGACGCTGAACACGCGCGGCTCGCTCGGCACGAGCGCCACAATGCTCGGCCGGCCCTGGGGGTCCGAGGCCGTGCATATCACTCCCACGGGTTTGTTGACCAGGTAGTAAGCCAACCCCTGGCGCACTGGCACCGGTATGCCGTCGACCTCGATCATGTCGTGGGCGGCAACTGCACGCTGGCCAATTCGGGCTACGGCCCCGTTCAGGGTGACCCTTCCGGCCAGCACCAGTTCTTCGCAGGCGCGCCGGCTGCCGAGACCCGCCTGCGCCAGGACCTTCTGCAACCTTTCACCGGCTTCTCCGGTGCCTGACGCGTCCCGTGCCAAAGCAGTGAGCGATCCTAGAGGCGTTCCAGCCGAACTAATTTGCGCCACATCGCGATATATCGCGATATGCTGTCTCAGAGCGGGCGCCCAGCCCGTCAAGGTCAAAGGAGAGAACATGCACGAACACGACCAACAACAAGACCAGGAACATGATCACTACTCAGAGGGCGGCGGGCGGCGCCGGCGGCGACCCCCAGCGCCAGCCTGGGCGGGCGCGTGGTCCGGGCTGCGGGCCGGGCGCGCCGGTGGCCGGCAAGGCCACGACGAGGAAGGCCCTGATGCCCAGGACCACCCTTGGTTCGGCCACCACGGCCATGAGGGCCGCGGCGGGCCCTCCTGGTGGCAGGCAGACGTCCCGTTCTTCTGGCGCGGCGGGCGCCGGGGCTGGGGACGCGCCCGCCGTGGCGACGTCCGCGCCGCCATTTTGGTCCTCCTCCACGAGCGCCCCATGCACGGCTACGAGATAATCAGCGAGCTGTCAGACCGCACCGAAGGGGTGTGGCGGCCGAGTGCCGGGTCGATTTACCCCACACTTCAGCTCTTGGAGGACGAGGGCTTGATCAGCGCCGAAGCCGGTCAAACCGGTGGCAAGCGACGCTTCGTACTGAGCGACGAGGGGCTGGCGGTGGTCGAAGAGCTCGCCAAGGGACCGGCCCCCTGGGACGAGGTCGCTGCCGGGGCGCCGGTAGGAGCACGCGACTTGCGTGTCTCGGTCGCCCGGCTCATGCCCGTGATCGGCCAAGTCGCCATGCACGGGGGCGCTCAGGAGTACCGCGAGGCAATGGCGGTCCTGGACGAAGCCCGGCGGCAGTTGTACACGATCCTCGCTGCCGATTCCAGGGCACGTCCGGCCCCCGAACCCGCTCCGAAGGCCGCCGACAGCGCTCCCGAGACCGGCCCTGTCAGCGCCTAAAGGGACAGTAGGCCGGGAAGTGCTAGTAAGACGGCCTCAAACCCTGCTCCTCAAACCCTGTTCGAGCGCGTCCATGGCCTCGGGGCCGGGCACGAACTCGCCGAGCGACGGCAGGTCCTCGATGCGGTCGAGGCCAAGGCGCTCGAGCAGGGCCGGCGTCGTGCCGTAGAGCACTGCCTGCCCGGGGCCGGGGTCGCGCCCGACCTCGGCCACGTAGCCTCGCTGGCACAAAGTACGCAGCACGCCGTCCGAATTGACGCCCCGTACCGACGCCACTTGGGCGCGCGACACAGGCTGCTTATAGGCGACGATGGCGAGCGTCTCCAATGCGGCGCCCGAAAGCCGGGCCGACTGGCCCTCCAGGACGAAGCGCTCGATGTAGGGCGCCATGTCCGGGTGGCTCTGGAATCTGTAGCCGCCGGCCACCCGGGCGAGCACGAACCCCCGTCCTGCGGCCTCGTACTCTCCCGCCAGCTCCTCGCAAATGGCGGCGACCTGGGGTGGGGGCAGCTCCAAGAGCTGCGCCAGGAGGGCTAGTTCCACTGGGGACTCCGCCACCATGAGCACCGCTTCGACGGCACGACGTGCCTCTTGCATGTCAGCCCTCGTAGTCGTCCACAGCGCCCGCCATGGCCATGTGGTACTCGTGGCCGCGGCCACCCAAGGTGAGCACCTGAGCGTTGTCACCCAGCCAGCTGACGTGCAGTTCGGACAGGGTGCCCGCCTGGTCCAGGTCGACCATGCCCCGTTTGCACAGCTCGAGCAACGCCAGGAAGTGGACTATCACTTCGAGCCGTCCAGTCAGGCCAGCAGTCAGCCGGCGGAACGTCGTCCGCCCTTCAGAGGGCAGGCGGGCCAGGAGCTCCTCGACCGTCTCGGCGACACTGGCCCTGACCGGGGCCACGTGGTCGGTGTTCACCTGGGGCGCCGGCTTGGGGGTGAGGAGCTTCAACAGTGCCCGGCGCAGGTGTTCGGGGCCCACCCCTTCCAACGGGTCGGGGGCCAGGGCCACGAAAGGCTCCTCCAAGCCGGCGCGGCGCGGCAAGGACCGCTCCGCTTGCTCCATCAGTGCCGCCACGGCAAGTGAGGCGTCCTTGAAGGTTTTGCACTCGAGCAGGCGAGCCAACAACAGGTCGCGCTCCTCCCACAGCGCCAGCTCCTCCTCGCCATCGGCGTCCCCGGCACCGGGCAACAAACGACGCGCTTTCAGCTCGAGCAAGACAGCGGCAATCAGGAGGAACTCGGTGGCCGCGGCCAGGTCCAGCCCTTGCATCCGCTCCATCGCAGCCACGTACTCGTCAACTATCGACGAGAGCGAAAGCTCCCAGATATCTACTTGCTCCCGGGACACGAGGTGCAGCAGCAGGTCGAAAGGGCCCTCGAAGACCGGGGTGCTCACCTGGTACGCCACAGTCCAAAGCCTACCCGGGCCTGCCCGGCCGGCCGTGGACCTTGCCTGAGGCCCTACAACTGCGCCCTCGAACAGCCGACAACTAAAGGTATGGTCTTGGGGCTGGGTGCCAAGCCGGAGCGGCGGCCTGGGCTCGGCGCGCTCGGCACGGCCTCGACGGCCCGCGCCGGCGCTGGCCGGGGGACAATTACGGTCACCAAGGCGAGCGGGGCACCATGACCTCGCGGCCCATTGCCATCGAGCCGGGCGGGCCAGGGAACCGCTCGCGCTTCGGGCTGGCAGGCACGACCGGCCCGCGCGAAGCCAAGTTCGGCCTGCACGGTGCAATAGTCGGCGCGCTCCTCGCCACTGTCTTGGTCGGCGGGCTTGTGTGGTCCGCGGCTACCGGCCAGGCGCCACCCTCCGAGCGTCCCCGCATCTTTGGTGGGTCCCTGGTCCTCGACGACTACCGCCCGCTCACGGTTATCGACCTGGCCACGGGGGCGGTCACCGTCCAGCTGGAGGGCGTGAACGCGCAAGTTGGCAGCACCAACTATGCCGACGTGCAGGCGGTCGCCACCACCGGCGGGACCATGCTGGTCAACCGGACCACCGGCACGTTCAACATGCTCGGCCAGGACAACTACGTCCTCGGGCCGGTGTCGAGCGGCATCTCGCTCGGCTCATTGCCGGGAGCGACAGGAGCCCTGGGCCTGGCAGACGGAGCGGCAACCTACATTGTGCGCTACGCCCCCCATAGCACGGTCTCACTGGTGGACGCCGCCACGGCCGAAGCCGGCGCGGCTGCCTTGGCGAGCGGGTCGCGCCACCCGGTACCCGCCGTCGGGTTCCTGCAGCTG
The DNA here is from genome assembly GCA_035503975.1 of Acidimicrobiales bacterium. Classification (GTDB taxonomy): domain Bacteria; phylum Actinomycetota; class Acidimicrobiia; order Acidimicrobiales; family Palsa-688; genus DATJMJ01. The sequence continues at coordinate 11,689 of DATJST010000498.1, forward strand.
GCCGGGCCTGTGGACAGCCTGCCCGGCGGCTCCACCGTGGCGGGTGGGGCGCTATGGCTGCTCGAGACCACCGCGTTAGGCGGCTGCGCGCTGGTCGAAGTAGCCCCGTCAGACCATGCTGCCCATGGTCTCTCCGCCACCCAGCGCGCCACGACACCTTGGGACTGCCCCAGAGCCGCCCTGGAGACCGCCGGCAACACGGTGGGCCTCGCACTTCCCGGCCGGGTCGTGCTGTTCGGGACGGCCAACGCGGAGCGAACGGTGGACGTGAGCACGCCCCTGGCGTCGGCGTTCTTGCCGGTGCAGGGTACGACCGGCCAGTTCTGGTTCCTCGCCCGCCAGCCTGCCGGGTGGTCGGTGCTCGGGGTGAGCACCCGCGGGCGCACCACGGGGCCGAGGTCCGTGAGCCCGCTCGGCACGGCGTCGGACCCGGCCGTGCCGGCTTACTCGGCGGGCACGCTCTACACCCTTGACCAAGCTCAAGCCGGTCAACCGACGCTGTGGGCGGTGGATCCCGCCACCGGGGCGGCCAAGGCCGTTTCTGGAGTGCCCAGCTACCCCGCTCGCAGCATGACCGAAAAGGCCAGCTTCATCGGGGCACAGGTGCTGGTCGACGGGCCACGGGTGATCTTCAACAACCCCGAGAGCCTGTTGGCGGTAGTCGTTTTCACCGACGGTAGCCACGCGCCGGTGATCGTGGACAAGTCAAATGCTGTGGTCGTGAGCGCTGCCGGGCCGGGCGACGTCAACGTTAAGCCCCGGCCCAAGAGGACGAACCCCAAGCCCTCCTCTCAGCCCCGGTCCCACAAGAACAAGCCGGTACCCACCACCACGCCTACCACGGTCGCCCCTCCCATCAGTCAGCCGGTCAGCCAACAAGTCGGCTGTGCCACTACGACAGATAAGCCTTACGAGCCCCAGATCAGCTCCATCACTGCGGCCGACCAATCGGCCACGATCGTGTGGACCTACCGGCTGCTGTCAGAACAGGACTGCCTGCCCGGGACATGGACGGTGAGCGTCACCGCGTTGCGGGGCGGCCGCGAGCCTGCTCGCACGGTCATGGTCGTGAACGGGCAGCAGCAGGCGCTATTCCCGGGGCTCACACCGGGCACCACGTACCAGGCCATCGTCACCGCCTTCATGAACCGCCAATCGACTGCTTCCACGCCTGTCACCTTCACCACGACAACCGTGGGGCCGGGGGCGCCGGCAGCCGTCAATGCGGAGGCCAACGGGACGGGAGGCTGGACCGTCTCCTGGACGAGGTGCGGCAAGAACTGTGAGGTAGCCGCGCAGAGTTGGACCGTCGTCGCGACGTCCTGCGGGCCGGGCTTTGTCGGCCAGCCCCCGACGATCAGTGCCCCCGGTAACTCGACGAGCGCCACAATCAACGCCGGGAACGACCTCGGGCTGCTCGGCGACGCTTTCCAGTTCATCGTGGAAGGCGTAGGGGCGACCGGCCTCGTGGGCGCACCCAGCGCGCCATCACGCTGCGTGCAAGCCTGGGAACACCCCAACCCCGCCGACCTCGAGTTGCTGGCCACCGGCACGGCCGTAGGCCAAACGATCACCGCCGCGCTGAGCGTAGCCCTCGCCCCGGGGGCCTCGCCTGCTGTCGCCTATGGCGGCGACCGGGTCGAGTACACATACGAGCTCGCGGGCCAGACGATCGGCCCCACGGCGGCCACGTCTGTCACGGTGACCGGGCTCAGCCCGTCCCGGCAGTACCAGGCATCGGTCGTGATCGCTCCCCTCGGCCACCCCTCCGCGGCGGTAACTCTGTCCAGCGCCCCGTTCGACAAGACGCTGCCCTGGCCTGCGACCCTGGCGATGCAGGTCGCCGGGGACGTCCAAGCCAACGCCAATGACGGCACCGCCGTCGCATCGTTCCCAGGCCTGCCACCCGGACCGTTCACCGCACAGGGGAAGGTCACCTGCGGGTCGGCGATGCTCCCGCTAGCCGGCACGGTGTCGGCGGGGCAGCTGCTGGTCCCCATCGACCTCGACCAGATCGGGGGCCACTGCTCCATGCAGCTCGTCTTGCGCAGCAGCCTGGTCCCCAGTCCCTACGGCGTGCCGTCGCCCCCGCTCACGGCGGCACTCGTGATCGGCACCGCGCCCGACTACCGCTTTTCGGCGGCAGCCAACGAGCCCTGCACCCGGCACTGCTCGACGCTCAACCTGTACGTCAGCTACGACGCCGCCGGCCAGCCCGCAGGCACCGATTGGCAGGTGATGGCGTCCAGCTCGCCGCAGTGCCGGGCGACTTCCGCGATACGCGCTACGCCCGCGTTCCCCGTCGTGCTGCAGTGGCCGTTGCGCTGCTCCACCCCGACGGTCACGGTTTCGTGGGTGTACCTGGGCACGCCGGCGACGGCCCTCGCCAACCTTCCCAGCCTGCCTGCGGCGACGACCACCACCACCACGGCCGCTCCGCGTCGGCGGAACGGCTCGGCCACCTCTACGAGCACCTCTACGAGCACCCCGAGCACGAGCACGAGCACCACGAGCACGAGCACCACGAGCACGAGCACAACGACCAGTACGACCACGACCGTCCCGCCGACCACGGCAACTACCCTCCCCGTCACCACCCGCACCACCGCACCAGCGGTGACCACCACCTCTGCACCAGCGGTGACCCGGACGACGCCCTCGACGGCTCCCCCGACGAGCCCTCCGACGAGCCCGCCGACGACGGTCGCCACGACCACCACGATCACCACGACCACCGTCCCCCGGACCGTCTCCACGACAGTCCCGACGACGGTGCCCACCACCGCATCGACGACCGTGCCGACGACGGTCCCCACCACAGTGCCGACCACCACCACGACCGTCCCCGGGTCCACCACGACCAACCCTTGTCCGGTTACCACTGTCGTTTTCGGCCAGGTCATCTGCGAGCAGGGGCCGACCAGTACCACTACCACTACCACCACCGCGCCCACGACCACGACCACGACCGTGCCCACGACCACGACGACTGTGCCGGGCAGCACGACGACCCTGCCTACGACAACCGGCCCGGCGGCTACGACAACGACAACACTCTCGACCACGCCAGGCAGCGACGGCGGCGCCTCATGCCAGCCCGGTGGGCCGGGGTGCTCAGGCCAATCCGCCGGGGGTGCCAGCGCCCTCGCAGCCAGGGCCACATCCGCCACCCCACCCGGCCCGCCCTCACCGGGCGCATCGCTCCCGGCCAGCTTGTGGGCGGCTCTGGCCGCCTTCGCAGGCGGGCTCCTAGCCCTGCGCTACGCCGCCCGCACCCTGGCCCGTCGCCGGACCACCCGCTCCCGCCCATACCTAAACCTGGAGGCATCCCCGTGACCACTATCACGCCGCTGAACGGCGGCTACCCCGCCACTCACCCCGCGGCCGCCCCCGGTGGGCCCGAGATGGCGCGCTTTGTCCAGATGTTCGACAGCTTGGCGGCGAACGTGACACGGGTGCTGCACGGCAAGGACGCCGTAGTCCGAGCCGCGCTCGCCTGCGTAATGGCCGAAGGCCACCTCCTCATCGAGGACGTGCCCGGGGTGGGCAAGACCTCGCTCGCCCGAGCGATCTGCAAGTCGGTCAACCTCACCTGGAACCGCGTGCAGTTCACCCCGGACCTCCTGCCCAGCGACATCACCGGGGTCACCGTCTTCGACCAGGCCACGTCGACGTTCAGTTTTCGTCCCGGCCCGGTGTTCGCCAACATCGTGCTCGGAGATGAGATCAACCGGGCTTCGCCCAAGACCCAGTCCGCCCTGTTGGAGGTGATGCAGGAACAGACTGTCTCCACTGACGCGGCCGTTTACCCGGTACCCCGGCCGTTCGTGGTCATTGCCACCCAGAACCCGATTGACCTCGAGGGCACCTACGTACTGCCCGAGGCTCAGCTTGACCGGTTCTTGATGCGGCTCAGCGTCGGGTACCCCTCGCTCCAGGCCGAGGCCGAGGTGTTGCGGACCGAGAGGGACGCCCCCAGTGTCGAGCGCCTTTCGCCGGTGATGGACCGCGACGACCTGCTCGGCATGATCGACTTCGTGAAACGTGCGGTCGAGGTGGCCGCGCCCATCGAGCACTACATCGTGGCGATCTGCGCGCGCACTCGAGAAATGCCCGAGGTCCGCCTGGGCGTGTCGCCGCGGGGAGGTCTCGCGCTCCTCCGGGCAGCTCGGGTCATGGCGGCCACGGCGGGCCGCCCCTTCGTCACGCCCGACGATGTCCAAACGATGGCGCTGCCGACGCTCACTCACCGCGTTGTCCTGCGGCCAGATGCCGAGATCCAGGGGCGCACGCCGGCCGAGGTGGTAAGCCGGGCAGTCCAGGCCGTGCCCGTGCCGAGGGCGGTCCTGCGCTGACCAGGACTGCATGGGGCGCCGGCATCGCCGGTGTGGCCCTCGTCGCCCTGGGCGCGGCCGCCCGTTGGGGCCCGCTCGTCGTCGTCGGGGTTGGTTTGCTCGCGCTGTTGGCTGGCGCCGCCGCTTACGTGGTCGTGTCGCCTCGCCTGGCACTGGAACGCGCCGTTGAGCCGCCGTCGGTCGAAAAGGGCCAGCCTGCCATCGCGGTCATCCGCGCCGCCAACCTCTCCTGGCGCAGCCTGGCCGGTTTGGTGATCGAGCAGCGCCTAGGCGACCAGATCTTCCGGGCCGAACTACCCCGCCTCCGCCGGGGCGAGACCGGCCTACGGACCTACCGGCTGCCCACCTCTCGCCGGGGCAATTACGTGGTGGGCCCGGTGGAGCTGCCTAAGGCCGACCCTTTTGGCCTGTGCCGGCGGGTTCGCGCCCTCGGCGAGCCACAGGTGATCTCGGTCCACCCGCGAGTCATCCCGCTCCGGCCCTTGCCCTCGGGCGCCTCCCGCAACCTGGAAGGCCCCTCGAGCGACACGTCGCCGCAGGGCACGGTGACGTTCCACCGCCTGCGCGAGTACGTCGTGGGCGACGACCTGCGCACGGTCCACTGGCCCTCGACGGCCCGGGTGGGCCGCCTCGTGGTGCGCCATTACGTGGACACGGCCCAGCCCTACACGGTCGTGTTGGTCGACCTCAACCCGTCCGTCTACTCGCCCGAGACCTTCGAAGAAGCCATGGACGTGGCTGCATCGGTGGCAACGTGCGTCTCGTCGGGGCGCGCGCCCGTGCAGCTGCGGACGACCACCGGTGAGCGGGTAGGCGGGCCAACGCAGAAGGACGCCACCCCGCTCGTCCAGTACCTCACTGACCTCGCCCCGAGCTCAGCCGGCTCCCTCTCGGCCGAGCTCTTGCCGCTCAGGCGCGACCGTGGTGGGAGCGCATTGGTCGTCGTGACGGGGATGCTCGAGCTCGAGAGCCTTCCCGCCGTCGCCGCGCTCACCCGGCACTTTGACCACCTGATAGTCGCCTCATTGGTGCCGCGCAAGACCCAGCCCCCCACGTACCCGGGGGTGAACGTGCTCGTCGCGAGTACCGCTGACGAGCTGGCGTCGGCTTGGGATGGCGGCGTGGCGCGATGAAGGCACGCACGGCCTCGGCCACGCGCACCGATGAAGCACTGTCCGCGCTCCTCGCCCTAGCCACGGCCGCGGCCGCCTTCCTCGCCGCCACCCCCTGGTTGCGTGCCTACCAAGTGAGCGGGGCTATCGCCTTCTTTGCTGCTGCTGCCCTCGCGCCGCCCGCCATCAGCGGCGTCATGTCACGTGCATTGCGCTTTGGCCCCGTGCTCGCTTACGCCACCTCGGCCACTGGCCTGCTCGTCTTGCTCGGGGCCACCGACGGTTTCGGGTACCAAGCAGTATGGGACGGCCTCGCCCATGTGCCCGCACAGCTGCTATCGGAGACGCTACCCCTAAGCGGCAGTGCCTACCTCCTCGCCGCTCCCATCGTGCTCACCTGGCTTTGCGCCGCGGCCACGGCCGAGCTGCACCTACGCCCGGCACGGCCCTCAGCCGCCGCCCTTGGGGTCCCGGTGGCCTACTTCGCGCTCAGCTTCGCCGCCACCACCTCGGCGCCCGCCGGTGCCAGCGTCGCCGAAGGTGCCGGAGTGCTCGGTGCCCTTGTTGTCACCGCTCTCTGCCGGCAGGGCTTGATCGAGGCCCGGGCCACACGCACCGCCGCCACGGCGTCGAGCGCGACATCTCCGGGCCGCACCCGCGCGGGCGGTAGTGGCACCGCGATCGCCGCGATGTCCGCTGGCAGCGAGCAAGACCGCAAGCACAGCTCGGTCCGCCGAGCGGCTACAGGTGCCGCCGCGGCGGCGGCGGTGGCCTCCGTAACGGCCCTCGTCGTCTCGAGCATCCCGGCCTTTGCCTCCAAGCCGGCGAGCGTCTCCCGGCCGACGCAGCTGCTGCTCGGAACCGTTGTAAACCCCCTCGACGAACTGGCGGTGATGCGCTTCAGCTCGCACTCGTCACCACCCCGCAAGCTCTTCACCGTCGACGTGGCGCAGCCCTGGGACGGGTACGTGACGGTTGCTGACCTGGATGATTACGACGGCGATACCTGGTCGTTCTCGGACACCTTCCAACCCACAGGGGGACGCGTGCCGAGCGCATCGGCCACGGGCGGGCAAGGTACCCGTCTTTTGCGCCAGCGGTACCGGGTCCGCAACGGTATCGGCCTGCCTTTCCTGCCCGAAGTGGACCGCCCGGTGCAGGTCGAGGGGCTGGCCGTCGAGGCAAACTCAACCACCGGCATGCTCGCCTCTGGTGCTCGGGCACCGTTCTCGTACAGCGTGACCTCGCGCGCCCCGCTCCTCACCAGCGCCGAGGTGCCGGCCTCAAGTGCCATCATCCCTGCCGCCTCGGTGCCGGGAGGCGCCAGTCCGGCCTACACGGCGTTGCCTACCGGCTCCCAGGTCGACGTCGCAGCGGCCGTGCGCTTCGCAGTTAACCTGACCGGTCGCCCCAGTGCTGGCACCGTTGCGTTCCTTCAGGCTCTGACCGGCTACCTGCGAGCCCACGAACTGCGCCTAAAGCCCAGCCTCAGGCCGAGCACAGGGCCTATACCGGCCGCCCTGGCGGGGACTTCGCTCGCCCAGGTGCTCAATGCTGTAAGCGTTGACCGCGCCGCCACGCCTGAGCAGTTCGCCACGTTTGTCGCGATGGTCATGCGGTACCTCGGCGTCCCGGCTCGCGTGGTCACCGGCTTTCGGGTGCCCGCGGCGGCGACTGCCAGCGGCCCACTACCGCCAGGGAACTACACGCTGACCAACCGAGATGCCTGGGCGTGGGCAGAAGTCCCGCTGCTCGGCTACGGCTGGGTTGTCGTAGACCCGACGCCACTCGCGACCACCACTGTCCAGTCAGCGCCGCCCGAGCAGGTGACGCCGGCCCGACCGGTCAAGTTGAGGCAGGCAACGGCCCTGCCGGGTAAGGCCGCCTCGCACGGTTTAGCAAGACCGGTGCGGGTCAACCTGACTCTACCGATACATGTCAACTGGCTGTTCGTCATGGGCGTCCTGCTTCCGGGAGCAGTGATCGTCGTCTTGGTCGGCGGCTTCCTTGGCGTGCCAGCTGCGCGGCGCCGCCTTCGCCGCCTTGCCAGGCACCAGCCTGGTGACCCTGCCGCGATGGCGGCCGGGGCCTGGCTCGAGTTCGTGGACAGCCTCTCGCGCTTCGGAATGGACATCGCCGCCTCGGCTACCAGCAGCGAGGTCGTCAACCAAGTGGGCGACCGGTTCGGCGATGAGTTCGTCCCGTCGGCCCGGGTCTTGGGCGAGCTCGCCGACCAGGCGCTGTACTCGACCGACTGGCCGCTCGACCGGGCGGCGGCCCAGGTGGCCTGGAGCAGGCAGACCACACTCAGACGCGACCTTCGCCGCCAAGTGAGCCGGCGCGACCGTGCCCAGGCGCTCCTGCTGGTCGGGCCCTGCCCACCTCGGCCGAGCACCACGGCAGCGGCAGGCTCGCGATGAAGGGGCGCAGAGCTGGCCCGGGCACGGTCCCACTCGCGCCCGCAGGCAGCCTCCCGGGTTACGCCAATGTCAGTGAGATCGCCACCGGCACCTTCTCGACGGTTTACCAGGCGACCGAGCTCGGCACGGGACGCCAGGTGGCGCTCAAAGTCCTCCGCTTAGCGGACACGTCCCCACACCTCGCCGAAGTGTTCGACAAAGAGCTCGGTGCGCTGGCGCTGCTGAGCAACCACCCCAACGTCACCACGCTCTACAGGACCTTCATCAGCCCCGAGGGCCGCCCGGTGCTCGTGCTCGAGCTCTGCCGGGAGTCCCTCGCCCAGCGCGTACGCCAACGTGGGCCGATGACGCCAGCAGACGTGATCCAGGTAGGAGTGAAGATATCTGGAGCGCTCGCCACCGCCCACCGGGCCGGCCTGCTGCACCGGGACATCAAGCCCCAGAACATGCTCGTGTCCGAGTTCGGCGAACCAGTCCTGGCGGACTTCGGGGTGGCTGCATTACAGGCTGCAGCCCAGTCCACGGAGGGCGTCTTCGGCTTCACCACATTGCACGCTCCACCGGAGGCCCTCGAAGGTATGCCCCTCTCGCCCGCGGCGGATATCTACGGCCTGGCATCGTCGATGTACCAGCTCGCTCTCGGCCGGGGACCATTTGCCGCCTACGACGGGGAGGCCCCGGCATCTGTGATCCTGCGCATCTTGCGCGACCCGGCCCCCCGGCCCCCAGCCACCGCGGTACCTATCGCGTTGTCTGACCTACTCGCACAGGCGCTGGCAAAGGACCCCGCATCCCGGCCACAAACGGCCGACGAGTTTGCCGAGGCCCTCCGGGCCATCGAGATAGACGCTGGTCGCCCGCCGACTCCTTTTGTCGTGTGGGGCCCCGGAGGACCGGCAAAAGTCGTGCCCAGCCCAGCGGGCGGCCCCGCTAGAGCGGGAACGCCCGTGGCAGTTGCGCTGCCTGTGCCATCTTCGAGCAGCGCCGCGGGGGTGAAGTGGGGCTGGTTGGACGGCACCGCAGCGCCCGAAGAGAGGGACTCGCCGTGGCGTGGCTTACGCCAGCTCCCGGACATGGACGCTGAAGCCCAAGGTGGCCAGGTCGATGAAGGCTGGCCAGCTTACGCCGGCCAGCCAAGCAGCTCTGCGGACCCCCCACCCGGCCCGCCCACGGCGGTCGCCGGCCAAAGCCAAAGTTTGCCCCTTCTCGCCGAGCGGCGGGTGGTGCTGCCCGAGACGAGCGGTCGCCATGTCATCGCGCCCGAAGCAGCACTGAGCGCACCTGGCCCGGCCTTCGCGCCCACGCCGGCCCGGCCGCTCGCGCCGGCCCTGCCGGCGGACCTCGCAAGTCCCTCGACGAGCCCTCCCCTGGGACGGCCCACGCCAGCCAGCCCTCCCCTGGGACGGCCCACGCCAGCGCCTGCCCCGCTGGCCGGTGACGCCGCGTGGACGCGCCGAGGCCGTTACCCGGCCGCCCGCGACCCGCATGGCCAAGCACCCGGCCCGCCGGCGCCCTTGCCTGGCCTCAGCGCTCCCACACGTTCAGCTCCGGGCAGCCTCGCCGGAGCACGGAGCGCGGCACATCGGCGGCCCCATCGCCATCGGCTGCTACTGATCGGCCTGCTCGCTGGGGCGATCGCCATCTGCAGCGCCGCCGCTGTCGCCGTCCTCCTCGTAGTCTGACCCGCTGCCGCTGGCTCCTAAATCGGGCTTGGGCTGGCGACGGTGGCGGCTACCTTCAAAAGGATGAACACGCCTACCAGGTCCGTGCTGTCCGGCATCCAGCCGACGGGGGCGACTCACCTCGGCAACTACCTGGGCGCGCTGCGGTGGTGGGTTGATTTTCAGGACCGCTTCAACGCCTTTTACTGCGTCGTAGATCTTCACGCGCTCACCGTGCCAGGGGATCCCGCAGAGCTCACCAAGGCCACCCTCGATATGGCGACCCTCCTGCTCGCCTGCGGTCTCGACCCAGCCCGCTGCACGCTCTTCGTCCAGAGCCATGTGCCCGAGCACGCGGAGCTGGCCTGGCTGCTCGAGTGCACCGCCAGCATGGGCGAGCTCAGCCGGATGACCCAGTTCAAAGACAAGGCAGCCAAAGGCGGGGTCGACGCGGCTCGGGTCGGCCTGTTCACCTATCCCGTCCTGATGGCCGCTGACATCTTGGCGTACGACGCGGACCTGGTGCCGGTAGGCGACGACCAACGCCAGCACCTCGAACTAACCCGCGACCTGGCACATCGCTGGAACACTCGCTACGGTCCCACCTTCAAGCTGCCGGAGGCGGCCATCGCGCCGCAGGGCGGGGCGGCGCGGGTCATGGACCTGCAGGACCCGGCGCACAAGATGTCCAAGACAGCCGACTCGGACGCAGGAGTGGTCTACTTGCTGGACGACCCCAAAGTCATAGAGCGCAAGATCAAGCGCGCCGTGACCGACTTGGACCCACCCGGGCCAAGTGCGGTGCGCTGGGACGTCGCCGCTAAACCAGGCGTCTCCAACCTCCTCGAGCTCATATCGGCAACGCGCGGGGGCACCCCCGACGAGCTCGCCGGCAGCTACACGAGCTACGGGCAACTAAAGGCCGATGCCGCCGACGCGGTGATCGCCGCGCTGCAACCGCTCCAGGCCCGCTACCGTGACCTCGCCGCCGACCCCGCCTCCGTGCAAGCCATCCTCGCCGACGGTGCCGCTCGCGCTCGCGAGACGGCGGCGACCACCTACCAACGCGCCCGCGGGGCGATCGGTCTTCTGTCTATCGCGGACTTGGGCCCCGCACTTGCGGACCGGAGGCGCTAGACGGGCTGGGTCGCGCCCGCACCGGCGATCTCAGCAGGACGGCCCGGGCGGGCACGTACCGTCGTCGCCGCGGCCGTGGTGAGGGCGTCGAGGACATATTCGCAAGCCTCGGCCTCGGTCACGAAGACGAGCGTGGGGTGCGTGTGCACGGGCTCGCGAACGAGGACCTCCCAGTTGCGCTGATTGGGTCGGACCACGCACGCGCCCTCGCTCAGTGACTTCGGCGCATCGACGCCAACGAGCAGGTAACGGTCCGCCGGCACGCCGGCTGCTTCGAGGCATCGCTTCAAGCGCAAGCGGTCCATCCCCTGAACCCCTTCCTGGCGCGAGCCGAGATATGCGACAGACGCCACCAGTATTAGCGCAACGTGCGCCGTCATGCGCAACAACAGCGATGGAGCAGCCCGAGCGGCCCAAAGAGGCGCCGCCTGCTCGCGGCAAACGGTGGCGGGATGCAACAAAACACGCAACGGCGCCAGTTGGTGGCGGCCACTGGGTGCGCTCGGACGGGAGCGCTCGGACGAGTGCGCTAGCGCCGCTTGGCGGCGCAGGAGATGCAGTGCCGCGCTGCCGGCATGGCTTCGAGGCGCGCGGGCGCGATCTCCTGATGGCACGACTCGCAGATGCCGTAAGTGCCGGCTTCCATCTTGGCCAGAGCGTGTTCGACATCCACCAGGTTGGTGGTAAGGGTGGTGCCCAGCGCTTCGGTTTCGCCTCTTTCGGCAGTGACTTGGCTCGAGTCGGCGAAGTTGGGGTCGTAGGACAGGCCCTCGCTCCCGTAACCGAGCTCCTCGAGCTCACGGCGCAGTGACGTCCGCTGCGCTTCTAGGTCCTCCCGCAGCGCGCTCACCGTATTGGCCTCCATCGGGCGCAGTGTAGCCCGTGCGAGGCCTGCTGCGATGGGCACCGTGCCAGTTTCTCGGACGGCTCAGCAGGGCCAAATGGGCCTCGGGCCGACGCGTCCTTCACGAGCCAAGCCGGGCTCGAGGGTGAGCCGCCAAGTAGGCGCTCCGCAGCCGTTCGGCCGACACCTTGGTGTACACCTGGGTGGTCGCGACGGACGCGTGACCGAGCACCTCCTGCACGACACGGATGTCGGCCCCGTGGTCCAGCAGGTGGGTGGCACAACTGTGGCGCAGGACATGAGGGCTCAACCGCCCATCGAGGCCGGCGAGCCGTCCGTAATGCCTGACGATCCCCCAGGCACCCTGGCGTGACAACCGGCTCCCGCGCTGGTTCAAGAAAACCGCGTCGGAGTCTCCCCGCCTTGCCCACCTCCGCGGCACCAGAGCCGGGCGGCCGCCCGCGCCCAGCCACGCCGTCAATGCCTCGCGCGCGTAGCGGCCCAGGGGCACGAGGCGTTCTTTGTTGCCCTTGCCGAGCACCCTCACGAGCTGCTCCTCGATCGCCACGTCGCCCAGCGCCAGGCCGGTCAGCTCCGAGATGCGCATGCCCGTGCCATAAAGGGTTTCCAGCACGGCCCGGTCGCGCCGGGCCACTGGGCCATCGCCCGGCACTGCCGCCAGCAAGTTCGCCACCTCGCGCTCGCTCAAAGCCTTGGGCAAGCTGGCCGGCAGGGGCGGCGGTCGGAGGTCCGCTGTCGGGTCACCGTTGGCGTCACCTTCTTGGACCATGAAGCGGTGCAGGGACCGGACCGCGACGAGCGCCCGCGCCACCGATGCGGGTGCCAGCCCGGCGCGCCGGAGATGCGCTACGTAGTCGGCAACGACCCCCTCGTCGACTTGAGCGAGACGGCCCCCTGTGCCGCGGGGACCGCCGTTTACGTCATCGCTTTGGCTCAGCCACGACTCATAGGCACGTAGGTCGCGCCTATAGGCAGCAACGGTGTTGGCGCTGCGGCCCTTCTCGACGGCCAGCCAACTGAGCAGCTCTTCACCATGGAGCGACAGCGCCGGCAGCGTTGGCGCGGCCGCCACCCTCGAGCGACCGCCGGGGCTGCCTCCTCGTTGTCCGCTGTCGCCCGCGCTGGCTTGCTTAGGCACAAGCGGCCCGACCAGCCCGTTCAAGCCAGGGGGTGGCCGTCCCCGGCCAGCACAGTCTCGGCCAGGAACAAGCCCACAATGGTCTTGGCGTCGGTTATCAACCCGGCGGCGATCATTTCTCGCATTGTCCGCAGGGGGTGCCGCTCGACGGTCATGTGCTGCTCTTCGATGCTGTGGCGGTCGAACGGCACGGGCCGTAGGTCCCGCGCCAGGTAGCACCAGCTCTCCTCATCGGAAAACCCAGGCGAGTTGAAGAAATGCCCGATCAGCTCGAGGCTGCCGGCTTCGAACCCAGTCTCTTCGGCCATCTCGCGGGCCGCGGTCAGTTCGGTTGGCTCCCCGGCCACGTCACGCTTTCCCGCTGGCACCTCGAGCAGGTCCGCGTCGAGCGGGGCGCGGTACTGCCGGACCATCACCACTTCGCCGGTGGCGTCGTCGTACGGCACTACGACTACCGCCCCGGGATGGTGCACGACGTCACGTTCGAAGCGCGCCCCGCCGGGCCCCTCGAAGGTGCCGGTGGCCACGTTGAGCAGTGACGAACGGTAGACCGGACGCTCACTTATCTTGCGAAAGTCAGCGGAGGGCAACCTCAGCCTCCTCGGGACCAGCAGCAACGGCGTCGGGGTCGATCAGGTGGGGACGCCGGCCCTCAGCGCGTCCCAAGGAGGCGGCCAAGAGGGCAGCGAACAGCGGGTGGGGCCGGTCGGGCCGGCTTTTGAACTCGGGGTGAGCCTGCGTGCCCACCCAGAGGGGATGGCCCGGCAGCTCGATCATCTCCACCAGGCGCCCATCGGGTGATTCGCCCGAGCACGACAACCCGGCCTGCTCGAGCCTGGAACGGTAGCGGGGGTTGACCTCGTAACGGTGCCGGTGGCGCTCGAAAACCAGCTCCTGGCCGTAGATCGCGGCCAGCTGGCTGCCGGGGCGCAACCGGGCGAGCCACGTACCGAGGCGCATCGTGCCGCCGTAGTTGGACTGGCTTACGACCTCGCGTTGTTCGTCCATGAGGTCGATGACCAGGTGCGGCGAACTGGGCGCGAACTCCCGCGAGTTGGCCCGCTCGAGGCCCGCGGCGTTACGGGCGTACTCGATGACCATCACCTGCAGGCCCAAGCAGATCCCGAGGCAGGGGATGTGCTGCTCGCGTGCGTAGCCAACAGCCGAAATCATGCCTTCGATGCCCCGCTCGCCGAAACCCCCGGGAACGACCATACCGTCCAGGTCCCGCAAGCGCCCTTCGACCATCAGCCCTTGCACCTCCTCGGCCTGGATCCAGTCGATCTGCAAGCGCGCGGCGTGGGCGTAGCCGCCATGGCGCAGCGCTTCGACTACCGAGAGGTACGCGTCAGGCAGGTTCACGTACTTGCCGATCAGGCCAATACGGACCGGCTTGTGGGCGGCCTCGATGCGGCGCACGAGCGCCCGCCAATGGGCGAGGTCGGGTTGTCCCGCTGTTACCACGCCCGGGCCACTTGGCGTGAACCCCGGCGACGCCGAACCGGCGCCGTTGCCGAGCGGGGGGCGCTCGCCGAGCCGGAGGAGCTCACAGACGTAGCTGTCAAGGCCCTCCTCATGGAGCGAGAGCGGGATCTCGTACAGGTTGGGGGCGTCGACGTTGGAGATGACGCCCCTTTCAGGCACGTCGCACAGCAGCGAGATCTTGGTCTTGAGCCCGGCGGGGATGGGCCGGTCGCTGCGCAGGATGATGACGTCGGGCTGGATGCCGCGCGACCGCAGTTCGGTGACCGAATGCTGAGTGGGCTTGGTCTTCTGCTCGCCGGAAGGGCCGAGATAGGGCACCAGGGTCACGTGCACGTAGCAAACGTTGTCGCGCCCGACGTCATTGCGGAGCTGCCTCACAGCCTCCAAGAAGGGCAGGATCTCGATGTCGCCAACCGTCCCGCCGATCTCGGTGATGACAACGTCGACGTCATCAGTACCGAGGCGGCGGATGCGGAGCTTGATCTCGTTGGTGATGTGGGGGATCACCTGGACGGTCTTGCCCAAGTAATCGCCCCTACGCTCCTTGCCGATGACCGACTGGTAGATCGATCCGGTGGTCGCGTTGGAGTCGCGAGACAGCGCCTCATCGATAAAACGCTCGTAGTGCCCCAGGTCGAGGTCGGTTTCACCACCGTCGTCGGTGACAAAGACCTCGCCATGTTCGAAGGGGTTCATGGTCCCCGGGTCGACGTTGATGTAGGGGTCCAGCTTCTGCATCGTCACCCGGAGGCCCCGGCTCTTCAACAAGCGGCCGAGGGAGGCCGCCGTAAGTCCCTTGCCCAGGGAACTCGCCACTCCTCCGGTCACGAAGATGTGCTTCGCCACGGTCTCCTCCATGTTCGCGTACGGGCTGGCGCACGTTTACGGCCGGCGGAGCCGCCCCAACTGGATAAGCCGCGCCTGGCTCACCCGTCAGGCCGCCTCAGGTGGCCAACCCACCATAGCTCAGCCCGCCTTGCTCGGCGCGGACCGTCGCCGTTGCCCTAGCAGCTCTTGCGCGTGCCGGCGCGCCGTGGCGCTCGCCGGTTGGCCCGACAGCATCCGGGAAAGCTCGATCACCCGCCGATCCCCCTCGACCAGCTCCGCCTTGGCCACCGCCCGCCCTCCGATCTCCGACTTGGACACCGCCACCTGGGCATCGGCGCACGCGGCCACCTGGGCTAGATGCGTCACGACGAGCACCTGGTAATGCCGCCCGAGGGCGGCCAACGCTTCGCCGACGGCCACGGCCGCCTCTCCCCCGACCCCGGCGTCGACCTCGTCGAACACCAAGGTGGCGGGGCCGGCGGGGCGCGCCTCGGCCCCGGTCCGCCGGTCTCCAGCATCGAGCTGGGCCTCGCGATCGTGCCCGGCGTGGCGCATGATCACGAGGCGCAGGGCCAGCATCGCCCGCGCCAGTTCACCGCCCGAGGCCACCTTGGCCAGGGGAAGAAGGGGCTCGCCCGGGTTTGCTGCCAGCAAGAACGTCACATCCTCGCCCGCCAGCTCCGCCAGCTCGGCCGCAAGCGCACCGCCGGGCGTAGCTGGCGTGTCGCCGGGCGTCCCGGCGACCACGACCTCGAAGCGCGCCCTCGGCATCGCCAGCGCCCTCAGCTCGGACTCCACCGCGCGCCCGAGGCCAGCGGCCGCCGCACGCCGGGCTGCGCCGAGCTCCGTCGAGGCACGCCGGAGCCGGGCCACGGCGGCTGCGAGCTCGGCGCCCAAGCGCTCGGCGGTCGCTTCATAGTCCCGCAACTCGGCCAGACGCTCCCGGGCATGCTCGTAGAACGCGATTACCGGGCCCATGTCGCCACCCGGTCCGCCGTACTTGCGCCGGAGATCGGCCAGCTTGGCGCGGCGGGCGGTGACCTCGGCAAGTCGCTCGGGGTCCTCTTCCAACGCCTCAGACTTGTTCCGAAGGTCCGCAGCGACGTCATTTAAGTCGGCCTGAAGGCTCCGCAAGCGCTCGTGCTCGACCGCCAGCGCCGGCCTCCCAGCGGTCCGTGAAACCAGCTCGCCCAGGTTGTCGAGCAGCTGGTCCTCCCCCACAAGCGCCTGATAGCCGAAGATGGCTGCGGCGCGGTCCTCGGCCGCATGCGCCAAGGAACGCTCGAGGTCGGCCAGGCCGTAGTCCTCGTCCGGCGCGCCGAGCTGTGCCGCTTCCAGTTCGGCCAGCTGGAACTCAACGAGCCGCAGCTCCCGCTGGCGCTCGAGCGCGCTCCCGCCGGCGGCGGCCACCGCCCCCTCGATGGCGCGCAGCTGCTCCCGGGCCACGTCGCGCGGCTGCCTGTCGGCACCTGCGTAGGCGTCCAAAGCCTCCCTCTGAGCGGCCGAGGCCAGGAGGGACTGCTGCGAGTGTTGACCGTGCAGGTCGACCAGGACCTCTCCGAGCTCGGCGAGTGCGGTCGTGCTGGCCATCCGCCCATCAAGGTATGCCCGTGAGCGCCCTTCGGCCGGGACCACACGGCTGATCACGACCTCGTCGCTCATTTCGGCTCTTGTAGAAGGTCGGGCCTGTGTAGCAGATCCGTTGACAGGTACTGCGAAGCGCCCTTCCACCGTTGCTTCTGCGGCTCCGGGGCGCACGAGCATGCCGTCCGCCCTGCCTCCGACCAGCAGTTCGACGGCCTCAACGAGCAACGTCTTGCCCGCTCCGGTCTCACCCGTGAGCGCCGTCATCCCCGGCCCGAACACCAAGCTCAGGTCTTCGATAACGCCCAGCTGCCTGACCCGCAGCTCGCAGAGCATGGTCGGGCTAGCGGTCGGCGAGCCGGAACTTGTGCTTGAGGACGCTTTCGAAGGTCCGGTCGCCAAAGCTGACGAGGATCGCTTCATGGGCGCCGGCCCTGCAGCTCACCCGCTCTCCGACCTGGACGTCACCCCGCGGCACCCCGTCTACGATCAGCTCAGCGCAGCTCCGGCCTTGCACCTCGAGGCTGAGCTCGTCCGACCCATCCAGTACGACGCTGCGGTCGAAGAGCATATGAGGCGCCACCGGCGTCAGGACCAAGCAGCGCACTTCGGGCGACACTATCGGCCCCCGGGCGGAGAGGTTGTAGCCCGTCGTCCCGGTGGCGCTCGACACGATCATCGCATCGGCGGTGTAGCTCAGGAAATGCTCACCGGCGACTGACACCCGGGTACTGATCGTGTGGATGCCAGAGGGTCGCGCCAGCACGACGTCGTTCAGCCCGGTTGCCCGCAGGCGCGCCTGCTCGTTAGCTCCGGCGGCCACCACCGCGTCGACCGTCATGCGCCGCAATAAGCGGTAATCGCCCGCCAGGAAACGCTCGAGGGCGTGGCGCAAACCCTCAGGCTCTACCGCCGTGAGGTAGCCGAACGCCCCGAAGTTGACACCGAGCACCGGCACCCCGGTCCCGAGTACCAGGCCCACCGCGCGCAGCATGGTGCCGTCGCCGCCCAGGCTCACCATCAGGTCCAGGTCTCCGATGCCGTCGCCCTGGCCGTCCTGCTGGGAGTCGGACAGCACGATGGTCTTGTGCCCTTCCTCCTCGAGCCACGCGGCGCTTGCTGCCGCCACCTCGACCACGGCCGGCCGGTCGGAGTGAGGCGCGAAGCCTATGCGGGCCACGTCAACCGAGCCCAGGAGGTGATGGCGGGACCGTCGGGACCGTTGTGGTCGCCGCCGTGGCCGCGCCCGCAGCCGTGGTCGCCGCAGCCGTGGTCGCCGCAGCCGCCGCCGCGATGTCGCCCAGGGGGACGGCGGGACCGGGATGTTGCTGGCCGGTAAGCAGGTGAAGGAAGAACTCCACGTTGCCCTGAGCGCCGAGCAGTGGCGAGGGCATGCCACCGGCGACCGTGGCCCCACCCCGTTCGAACGCGGCAGCGACATCGCACAGCACGCTGGCCCAGATCGCGGGGTCCCTTATTACCCCCTTACCCTTGGATACCGCCGCCCGGCCCGCCTCGAACTGCGGCTTCACCAGTACCACCAGGTCGGCTACGGGCCCGGCCAGACCCAACAGGGCGCCGGCAACCATCATCAAAGAAATGAACGACAGGTCGGCGACGACTACGTCGAAGCGGCGGCCCCCGAGATCGGCTGGTGTCAGGTGCCGGATATTGGCCCGCTCCAGCACCTCAACGCGACCGTCTGCGCGCAGCCGGGGCAGGATCTGACCGTGCCCGACATCCACGGCCACCACGCGGGCAGCACCACGTTGCAGCAAGCAGTCCGTGAAGCCGCCCGTGGAGGCACCGGCGTCAAGTACCAGCGCGCCCTGCACTTTCACGGCGAAATGGTCCAATGCGGCATCCAGCTTCTCGCCGCCACGACTGGCAAAGCGCGCCGGCGGCGCGCTGACCACAACCGGGTCCGACAGGGCCACCTGGCGGGATGCCTTGTCTGCCACGGCCCCCCCAACTAGCACCCGGCCCGCGGCTATAAGCGCGCCAGCCTCCGCGCGGCTGGGAGCGAGGCCCCTGCTGACCAGCTCGACGTCGAGACGCTTCTTGGCGCCCAGCTCAGGCCCGTCCCCCAGGTGGGCGGCGGCGGGTGGCACGCGTCTCGCCCGTGGCCGCTTTCGTGCTCCCTGAGCTGTTCCCCGCCCGTGGCGTCTTGGGCCGCGTCGTCCCCGAAGGCTGTGCCGTACCGGGCGCGTCTGTCACCCCCGGCTCTGCTGCCTTTTTCGAAGCCTTGCTTGCCCGGGCCGCCCGCGCCGCCGTAGCGGTGGGCCTCGTAGTCGTGGCGCCCTTGGTCGCAGGTGGCGTCGTCGTAGGGGGCGCCGTCGCAGGTGGCGTCGTCGTAGGGGGCGCGGTCGTGGGTGGCGTCGTTGTGCGCGCAGGGCCTCTGTTGGGCCGACGCCCGGGGGTGCTCTCAGCCGGCCCGGCCCGTCCTGGCCGCCTGGACTCATGCTCGCGACGGGAGGCACGTAGGTCATCCTCGAGATGCTCGAGGTCGCGGACGAGTACCGTCGCTCCTTGCCGGATAGTACCTATGACCTCGGCAGCTGCACGCCGGGTCTCGTCAACCAGCGTCTCGGTCTTTTCACGCGCCCGTTGCTCGGCCTGCTCGCGCGGGCCGAAAAGCGTTTCGGCCAGCTTGCGGGCTCGAGAGGCCGCCCCATTGACTAGGGCGCCAGCGCTCTCGGCACAGCGCCGAAGGTCGTCTTGGGTTGCCATACCCGAAGTGTAGGGCGGCGCAGGCCGGACGTTTGACCCGAGTGCCAATGTTTACGCTGCTAAGGTCCCCGAGTGGTCGCGCCCTGCAAGAGCCGGTTCTGCCTGGTGATATTCGACAACGATGGCGTCGTTGTGGACAGCGAGCCGATTGCCAGCCGAGCTATGTCAGCGACGCTTACAAGCCTCGGCTTTGCCGTCCTGCCCGACGATTGCGACCAGTGGCTCAAGGGAGGCACTCTCGAACGCACTCGTCAACTGGTAGAAGTGCGCTTTGGCCGGCGCCTCCCGGGTGATTTCGAAGCGCGCTACACGGCGGCTCTCAAGGTGGCGGTCACTGGCCAGCTTCGTCCGGTAGCGGGCGTCGCCCAGGTACTCGACCAACTGCGCGCTGCCGCCGTGCCCTACTGCTTGGCGTCCTCGGGCCGGCGCGAGCGGGTGCGCTTCACCCTCGAGGCGGCGGGCATGGCGGGCCGGTTCGGGGACCAGTGGTGGGGCGCCGAAGACGTCCCGCTTGGCCGGGGCAAGCCCTCGCCCGACATCTTTCTCGTCGCCGCGCAAGCGATGGGCGTTGCGCCCGCCTGCTGCGCGGTGGTCGAGGACTCTGACCTCGGCGTGCAAGCGGCCAAAGCCGCAGGCATGACAGCCTTGGGTTTTGCCGCCCGCACACCGGCTGGCAAGCTGTCAGCGGCAGACGCCGTGTTCACCGACATGGCCGAGCTGCCGGCCCTGATATTTGCCTCAGCACCGCGGGGAGCTGGCTCAGCTGCCTCGGGCACCGTTGGTTAGTACCTGCCCCAGACCGGTCGTTCCCTGGAGCCAGCGATAGCTAGTTCCAGATGGCGAAGCCGGTGTCCGGGTCGAAGAAGTGCAGGTTGTCAGTCTCGACTGCGAAGGTCGCGCGAGTGCCGGCCTTGAGCGACGAACGTGGGCTCACGCGCGCCACGCCTTCGGACTTGTTGCCCGCGGCGATCGGGAGGGCGGCGACTTCGTCGAGTTCCGAGGTGGCTCCCTTGGCAAGGTCGGTGTCGGCCGAGCGGGCCGTCGGCGCATCGATCAAGTAGTGGATCTGCAGC
>DATJST010000499.1:0-2611 GCA_035503975.1 Acidimicrobiales bacterium
AGATGGTGGATGGTGCTGACGGTCGTGGTGGCTGGAGCGTGCTGTGCGGCGTGCTCGTCTGCACCCTCACACCTGTCGTCCCAGCGAGCCCCGCGGCCGGGCCCGACGGGAGCCCCGACCGGTGAGACGGTCGGCACCGCGCCCAACCCCACGACGACGACCACGGCGCCTCCGGTCATCACCATGACTATCTCGGGGACGGGGCCCGCAGTCGATGTGACGGTCGTCGACGGCCCCGACGAATCGCAGCACAACGACGTTGCATTGCCCTACTCGGTGACTCTCCAAGACATGCCCGAGATCGCCGGCATCAATGCCCAGACGTCCAGTGGCTCGCCGTCGGCCACCATCAGTTGCACCGTGGATTACCCCGGTCGGGATCCCGTCGTACCGGGCCATGACAATCAGCGGGGCGGCCCGTGACAGTCTCGACCTCGGCTGTCGGACTCCGAGATGGCGGACGAGCCGCAAATAGAAGGCCTCGTTCTCCACCGTGCGCGGGTATCCGAGTGTTTCGGGCTTCAAGAAATGGGTCGACAGTGTCCCGTCAACGGGTCTGCCCCAACGGCCATCGGGCGGGAGCGTCAACACAAGCTTCTCCTGAGGACCGGCCAGGGAGGCCCGGATGCAGCCGCCCCTTCCTGGAACCCCGAAGGATCTCCCTTCGATTTGACGTGCTTCAACGCGACGTGGCGTCAGAGGATCCTCGTCGGAGCGAGCGGGCCCCAAGGACAACGGCGACCACCGCACCGGCGACGATGACCCATCCCCAGAGGTTGCCGAGGTCGACCAGTGGGCTGTGGCCACTGCCGATAGGGACCTTGACCAGCAACGTGGCCTGTGAACCTTGCGGAGTGATGGCGCTGGCCACAATGCGCCCATACGGATCGATGATCGCCGAGCCGTAGGCGAAGTCGTCCCTCACCATCGTCAGGCGGTTTTCAATCGCCCGGAAGACGAGCAGTCCGTAGTGCTTGGTGGCGTCGCCTTGTGGGTCTTGTGACGGCACCGCCACCACCTGGGCCCCGTGGAGGGCCGCACTGCGGGCCGTGTCGGTGTAGTCGGCATCGAAGCAGATCATTGTGGCCAGCCGTCCAAAAGGGGTCTGGTAGACCGGCATCGTGCCGGCATCGACGCTTTGCTGATCGGCCGCGAACATCAGCGCCGGGTGCTCCTTGCCGTACACCCCGAGGTACCGCCCCGAGGGCGCGATCACGGTGGCATCGTTGTGTTGGCCTCGGGCGGTCACGAAGCGGTAACCGACCACGAGATAGACGTGGGTGTCCCGTGCGAGCTCCGACAGTTCGTGGCCGATCGGATTGTCCTGCGGATCGACCTTCAGGATGCCCTCCTGCCACACCACGAGCTTCGCCCCCTCCTTGGCGGCTCTCCGCGTCTGGGCGATATCCCGATGCAAGTCCTCGGCGAGGTTCCGGCTCGCGTGCACGCTGCCGGGCCCGGGCAAGCCGGGCTGGATGGCGGCCACTGTCACCGTCGAAGGATCGGTCCGGAACATGAGGAGGCTGGTGCACACCCACACTCCGGCGGCCACCATGCAAAAGATCCCTGAAACCGCCATGACGCGCCGCGAGATCAGCCGGCTGCCCGGGGGACGCCGGCGTTCGAGGAGCATGAGGACCCCGAGGCCGATCGTCCAGTTGACGACGAGTATCAGCAGATTGAGCGCATTGACGCCGAGGACACTCACCGGCTGCAGCAGCCACGGCTCCTTGAACAGCGTGTACGCGAGATACCCCTGAGTACCGATACCGGGGGTGAAACCACGCAAGAACTCCAGGGCGGTCCAAATGAGCGGAAAGGTGAAGACGAAAAACACGTACCCTGTCGCTTCGTCGAAGTTGCGAGCGCCGACGGCACCGATGCCCGCTCCCAGCGCGACGACCAGCGGGATGCACGCCACCCACCAGGCGAAGCTCGGATCGACCACGCCGTGCAGGTAGCCCGCGACGTAGCCGCCGATGGCGATCGCGACCGCCACCCAGGACCACCGCCGGGGCAGCACCCGGTGTTGGGCGACCAGCATCGGGACCCAGGCCACGAAAATCAGCGGCCAGATGCCATAGGGCGGAAAAGCCCAGGTGGCGAGGAGTGCACTCAGCCCTGCCAGCGCCAGTCCGAGCCCGATCCGGGCCGCTCCTGCCCCACGGTTCGGCCCGAGAGCCATTTTGGGCCCGAGGCGTGCCTGCTCACGTTCTGCCAGCGCCGTCGCCATAT
The DNA here is from genome assembly GCA_035503975.1 of Acidimicrobiales bacterium. GTDB lineage: Bacteria > Actinomycetota > Acidimicrobiia > Acidimicrobiales > Palsa-688 > DATJMJ01. Next base: position 2,236 of record DATJST010000499.1, read on the forward strand.
CCGCTCCTATTTCGTACAGTGTCTGTAAGTATTGAGGATCCCGGTCGAAATGTCTACAGTGACTGTACGAATTTTGAAGGGAATGTGATGGGGCGCAGGCAGGAGCAAAAGGACCGACTCCGCCAGGAGATCCGCGAGACGTCATTGCGGCTCTTTCACGAGCGCGGCTTCGACGCCACCCGCGTCCAGGACATCATCGAGCTCGTGGGGATCAGCGAGAAGACGTTCTTCAACTACTTCCCCAGCAAGCTGGCCGTGCTCGAAACCAGCGGCGCCGAAATGGTGGCCGCCTACCACGTCCTTCTCGAGTTCGAGCTCGCTGACACGCAGCGAACCGTGGTCGAGCGTCTGTCGGAGGTGATCGAGCTGTGGGCCC
>DATJST010000500.1:0-3228 GCA_035503975.1 Acidimicrobiales bacterium
GGGCGTCCGGATGACTCACGCTCGAGCCGTGGAATGGGCCCGCTGCAACGTCATCCCGCGACGAGATGGGCGGGCCGCCGCCATGGTCACCTGGTTCCCCTTCCATCACATCGCTGGGTTGGGCACTCTCTTCGAGGTGGCTGAGCCGGCCGAGCAGCACTTCTTACCTATGAAACAGTTCCTCGGCGATCCCTCGAAGTGGTTGCGGCTGGTCAGCCAGACGCGTGCCTCATATGCAGTAAGCCCGTCTTCGGTGTGGGCAGAGGCGCTCCGAGGCGTCTCCGAAAACCCCGGTGGCATAGACCTTTCCTGCCTCGAGAGGGCGGTGTTCAACGCCGAGATGGTTGACCCCGAGGTGCTCGAGCGGCTCCAGGAGGTCTGCCTGCCACTCGGTCTTCCCAGCGGCGCCATTGCGGTTCATTACGCCTCCTCTGAAGCCGGCATGATCAGCCATACGGAGCCCACTGGCGAGGTTCGCGTCGACAGGGTCGACCTCGAGGTCCTGGCGACGAGCGGGAAGGCAGTGCCAGCACGCCGAGAGGGCCCGGTAAAGGAGGTCGTGTCCTGCGGGGTGCCATACCCAGGGACCGAGATCTGCATCGGGGGCCCTTCGCGCCCTCTGCCCGAGCGGGAGCTGGGCGAGATATGGGCGCGAGGCCCCGGCGTCGCCGACGGGTACGTGAACGTCGAGGACGAGGGGAGGTTCCTGGACGGTTGGCTGCGTGTGGGAGACCTCGGCTACATGGCTGAAGGCGAGCTTTTCGTGACAGGGCGAGCCGACGAGGTCGTGGTTCATTTCGGCCACAAGTACAACCCTGAGGACATCGAGCAGTCAGTTCGGCACGCGACCGGTCTCGGGCCTGGCAGTTGTCTGGCGTTCTCACCAGTCGGGGGGCGGCCCGGGGAACTAGTTGTCCTTGTCGAAAATGACAAGCAGGACCGTGATTTGGCCGGGTTCATCATCCAAGCCGTTGCGCGCGGGATCGGGATCGCGCCTACCGACGTCGTGTTCGTGCCGCGAGGGACGATGCCGGCAACAGCCAACGGCAAGCTCCAGCGCAGCCGCGCCCGGGCAATGTACGCCAAGGGCGAGCTGCCCCCTGGCTGAGATGGCCGGGGCTACCTGGCCGTGAGGACGACCTCGTTGGAGCTCACCGAGCCGGCCGTGTACCTCACCGAGTAGGACTGATGACCGAAGGAGCTAGCTGAGAACTCGCCACTGACAGGGCCCCCGATGACGACATAGGAGGAGCCTGCGGCCGGCGAGCCGAGGGTTGTGACGGCTAGCGTGCCGTTGAGGGACACGCCCGCGCCCGAGATCCCCGATACGGCACCCTTGGTGGCGTCGACCGTGACGCCAATGGTCCCCGTGGGAGCGTTGCGCAGCGTGCTCCCGCTGCTCAGTACCAGTTCGCCGCCCTCGGCCACACGCAGGTTGCCCGAGTTCACTGTGGCAGGGCCGTACTCGAAGTCGCTCGGAGAAGCGATCTCGACCGAACCGCCCGCTTGGTTGGTGAGCGGCACGCGGATATGAACTGGCTGGGCGCCGGCTGGCCCTGAGGTAGCCAATGTCCCGCCCGACGCAACCGTGAGCGAGCCCTTGCCGCTCAGCGCGACATAGTGGGAAGCGCTTGGCTCCATGGCCAAAGTGCCTTTCACCGACGTCGAGCCGCTCAGGAAAACGGTGCTATCGCTGAAATGGGTGGTAAGGGTGACGGTCTGGCCAGACGGGATGTCCCCGCTCAGGATGCTGACGCCGGTTAGGTCAAAGCCCAGCGCACCCGGGCCATCGACCAGGTCAGCGCCTTCCAACAGCGCAGGGCCGCCCGACTCAGAACCTCCCGCCTGGACGAACTTGCCCCCGATGAGCGTCAATGTGCCACCAAGGGCGAGTGTGCCACCGGCCTGTGTAAATGAGCTCCCGGACTCGACTACGAGCGCAGCGCTGCGGGGGAGCTGAAAAGACCCCGAGTTCACCGCCGCGATCCCGTACTCGAAGATATTGCTCGGGGCGTCGAGGCGGGCCGTCCCGCCGGCTTGGTTGGTGAGGTGCGCCTGGACATAGGCGGGTTTCGCGCCGGCTGCCCCAGAGGTCGTTAAGGTCCCCCCCGGGGCGATGGAGAACGCGCCTTTCCCGCCGAGCGCAGCGTAGTACGAGGCGCCCGGGTGGAGCTCCAAGGTGCCACGGGTGCCGTCGCCGCCCACCGTGCTCACTGAAGCGCTCCCGAAGAACGCGTTGGAACCTGCACCCAGCACCTCGAGTGTTGGGTTACCAGCCGTTGCGCCGAGGCGGAGCGACTGGACACTGGCATAGCCGGGGAGGACGACTACGTAAGTGCCTGCTTTGTTGATGCAAGCAAGAGACGTACCGGCAGGGATCTTCCCCGTCGACCAGTTGGCACCGTCATACCACTGCGAAGTCCCCGTCCCCGGCCCCACCCAGGAGTCCGTGCAGAGGCCTTGTGCCCCCGCTTGGGCGGTGCTGTTGAGCGGCCCGGCGGCGCAAATGACCCCGCTCGCGACGATCGCGGCTACGCCGGCAACCCGAGAGGGGGAGCTGACCTTGTACTTGCGGCCGCGGACGTTACCGGCGCCACCGGGACGCCATCGAGGACGTCGGCCGGTCACAGCAGCTACCCGGGCCTTGGAGAATGATCGCATAAGTGACAAGTCTCGCTTTCTGGAGAGCTGCAGTTCGCGCTCCCGCCGGTTCAGCTGGCAAGCCGGAAGAGCGAAACCACTGTCAAAAGGTTAGCTCGCACGCTGCGCGGTCCCTGGCTTCCTCGATTACCGATCTCTGCGAGGAGCCGACATGGCAGCCTGCCCGAGGTTCGCGCCCATCTGCTCCCATGAGCACGCTCGCCAGCCAATGTGCCACCCAGGCGGCTACATCTGGGGGGGCTTGCCCCAGGCTTTTGTTCGTTGGCGTAAGCGCGATCTTGCCTTTTTACTGTTGTTATCATTACTAGAACGTGGAGGACGACAGTTCAGTTCTTTGCTGGCAGGAGGAAGCCCGGTGGTCCGGGGAACGCTATGACCGCGAGCCAGCCCGCTTCCCGCTTTCTGCAGCTCGTCCCGAAAAGCTCTACGGTTCGCTTTATTATGCGAAGCCGAGCCGGCCTCGCCAATGCTTGGTCGTACTGCCACACTGGGGCCACGAGGGCCGCTTTTCGCTGGAGTGGTGCCACAAGCTAGCCTCTGGTGCGGCCAGTTTGCGTGCCAATGCGA
>DATJST010000501.1:0-16887 GCA_035503975.1 Acidimicrobiales bacterium
CAGGCGCAGCAATTGCCTCGAGCGCGGCCGCTACTCCAACAACGTCTCCGACAGCGCCGTAGTTGCCTTCTCCTGGCAGCGGCCCAACCACTGCTGGGCCCGTCTCTACCCCGACCCGCATTGTCAGCTGGCCAGGCTCGCGATTAACAGAGCGCACGGCTCGCAAGGCCGCCAACAGTGCTCTCTCGGGGTCGTTCTCGTGGGAGACGGGCGCGCCGAACAGGGCCACCAGACCTCCGCCCGTCACCGAGGTAATGGTCCCGCCAAGTTCTTCGATGTGGCCGATGATGCTCGCCAAAGCGCTGCAGACCAGCTGACGTTGCGCCTCCTCGGGCATCTCCGGACCGGTGCTGCCGGGATAGCCAAGCGCGGCGATCAGGACGCTCACGAGTCGGCGCTCCTCAGCGCGAGCATGGCCGACGGGTGGTGCCCACAGCCGACCCTGCGCCGGAGGGGCCGGTGTCGCAGCGGCGAGGTAGGCCTGCTCCAGGGCGGGTGAGGGGCGCAACCCAAGACCGTCGAGGGCCGCTACGCAGCGCCGATATGCAAGCTCCACGAGCGAGTGACGTGCTTGCGCTGCGTAAGCGCGGACCAGCGCGTTGGCAACCTCTTCGTTTGCCGGGTCATGGGCCGCGCAAGTCTCCCAAGCCTCGACCACGCCAGCGCGTCCGGAGACCCCCATGCCCCTCGCCCGGTCTCGTGCCAAGGCGAGACGCGCGTCCTGGCGGAGCTTCTCCAACCGTTCCCGCGGGCCGAGCACCCATTCGGCGTAAGGCTCGTCAGCCAACAGGACCGACTCTTCCCCTAGCGCCGCCACGAGGAGGTTGTCCCGCTCGGCTCCGGGCCCGGTGCCGAGAGCACGGTGCAGGGCATCTATGTGGAGATCGAGGTCGACCTCGAGGCGCCCCCCGGAATAAGCCCAGATGTTTGCCCTGTCGGCGTTCAGGAGCCCGGCTGCCTCATCTCCGGCGGCACTCAAGGCGGCCCTGGCGTATGAGAGGGCCTGCGAAAGCGCCCGCGCCGCGCCGGCCGGGCTCAATTGGGGCCACAGTGCCTCCATGGCCGCTTCCTTGGCGACCAGCCGACCAGGACTGAGCAGCACGAACTCACAAAGGCGCTTGGCCGGCGGCCGCTGCCACGGCCCGGCTTCGTTGACACCGAGGGTCACCCGGAACATACCGAGCAGGTGCGCCCGCAGCCGCAGGGCATCAGGCGACCAGTCGATGGCCGAGCGGCTCACCGACGCATTATCCCATGACGCCACCCCTAGTACCCCAAGGCCCGCACAAGTACCGAGCTCCCCGCGAGCCGCTCTGGACGGACCGGGAAGGATATGGCAGCAATCGGACGCGATAGTCATCACGTGGGCGACGCTGCGGAGCTGGCTCAAGGCCCGGGCCGCCCGCCTGCAAATCCAACCGGATATCTATACATGAAGGAGCTTTTGATGACCTAGAGAAATAGTATTACGCAGAGCCGATGGCTCGGCGCGCGTAGAAATAGTCAAGAGCTGTGGACGAGGACGCGGCGTATTCGTCACCAATTAACTACGAGTCGGGGGAGATGTCGGCAGGCCCAGTGGCGTCGTCCCAGGCCGGGAGCTGCTCCCCAAGGCCGTCCAGGGCTCGAGTTCTTTGCCCAGCTCAGCCTGGACGCCGTCGTGTGCTGCGGGGATGTCCTAGACGGCCCCGGCGGCCCCTCGCGGTCGGCGAGTGGGCCGCCAGTCTTCCAACGACCATCCAGTTCAGCTCTCCAGTCGGACCGATCGAGATGGCCCACGGGATAGGCGACCACGACATGAACCAGCTGCGCAGCGACTCCTACGGTTACGGCCTGGAGATGAACGAGCCTTGGCAGCAGCTGGTGCGGTCAGGTCGCGCCCGAGGCGTCATCAAGGGCCACACCCACCACCGTGAGGTGTTCTGCAAGGCCGGCATCGTCGTGGTGGCCGGTGGCACGCTGCTGAGTTACGGGCCGCCGGGCGGGGTCGTCGTCGACCTGGTCGAGCGGGCGTACTGCATGGTGGACGCCGCCGGGGCAACACCCACGCCAGGCCCGCAGACGCCCCTGCCTGCTACCAGCGCGCCGGAGCCGGCCCGTGCTCTCTGAGGAACGAGCTCTGTCGGAATCGCGGCGTCGTGGCATCTCGCCGCCACCAGGAGGAGGAGGGATGAAGCTCTGGGACGTGGAGCGCAAACCCGCACTGCTCGCCATGCTCGAGACCGAGACTGTCACATCGAGAGGATCGTATGGACAAAGAGACCGCTCTAGACCTGTTGAGCCAGGTACGGCCGCCCGCTAATCGCGGGAAGTAACGCTACGAAATACGCAAGAACGATGAGCCTTGGCACGGGCTCGGAGAGAACTACATGCCCAAGGAACGGCTCCGGAACCCGTCGAGGTAGCGGAGCAGGAGCAACTCCGTACGCTCGGCGGAGCGGATCTTGTCCAGCACGACGACACGCTGACGGTTCTCCTGCCGGTCATGCTCGTAGCTTGGAAGATCGGCTAACTGCCACCCGAAGCGAGCAACAAGGCCATTGCGTGGTCGGAAACTTCCTCGACGCAGAAATCCGGCACGTTTGTGACGAGCGTCGTCCCGGCACCTATAGGCGATAAAGTCCAAGCAACCCGGCTCTTCCCGCGAGAACGCCGCATGTGTAGCGAGGGTGGAGGCAACCTCGTCACTATTGCCCGGTTTCGCCTTGTAGCGGGCCACAATGGTGAGCATATGTCTTCTCCGTCCTGCTAAATTGGAGTTTAGCCGCTAGACGCGCCGGACGGCCACCACCCATGACCATCCAAAACGGGCTCAAGGGGAGGCAGAGATGGACGCTTGGCCGGGCGCCAGCGTCAATTGCTCGCTTTGGCCGTCAGTATCGTCGGCGCGCATCGGAGCCACCGAGATATTGGCCCCGGCGTTGAGCGATATGCCGGGGATGGTGACCGAGTAACTGTTGGAAGTGTTCGCGGGCACAACGTCGAGCGACTCGGCACCGCCCGAAAGGTCGATGTCCACGTTGTAATCGACGGGGAGCGCTTCTGGTAATGGCGCCGTGGGCCCAGTCCAGTTGATGACGAGGTTGCCATTGGCATGGCTCGCGGTCAGGCCGGTCACGGCCGAGGGCTCGGCCTCGCTCGGCGGGGTGTACCGCGCCACATTGACTTCCTCGACCGTCTCTCCGGTATCGCTATTGGTGACGACGGCAATAATTTGGTGCTCGCCGGCTTCGGGCGTTTCGTCGGGGGTGAAAGGGATCGACCCGCAGATCGGGACGGGCGAGATGTTGGAGTCGCCCGAACAGGCAGTGCCGGTAGCCACGCCGAGCTCTTGTTCGTAGTCAGGACCGTACTCGTAAAAGGTGATGGTGTAGCCGGGGCCGTCCTGATAGGCGTAACCTAGGGTCCGCTTCAGGCCCTCACCCCCGACGGCAGCGACGATAGTGGGGGGCTCGTCGACCGAGGCCTGTTGCACACTGGCGATCGGGGTGCCACCCGCGCCCAGCGGCGCCACCTGCCACGTGCCCGCCTTCGGGCCCGTGATCTCGACCGCAGTGGTGTCCGTGGCCGGGTCAGTGGCGAACACGACACCCGGCCTGATCTCGTCGCCACTAGCCGGGTCGCGGTAGTGACGCCCATGGGGGCCGATGACCACCACGCGTGGCGCCCCACCCGTACCGGTGATCTGCAAAGACAGCGCCGGGGAGCCAGCCGCGACCGTGATGGGGATGCTACCGGCGACGTTGGGCGCCGCCCTGTGCATGGTCCCGAACGACTTAATCGTCCGGTAGGGGCCAACATCACACGAGTCGCCCATGAGCGAAACCTGCTTAGTGGGCCAGTAATACCCGATCCCGGCGCGAACCCGCTTGGTCCGAGTTTCGGTGTGGACGCGCCAGGCAGCGTACCACTTCCAGTCGTCGTTCTTGACGATCACGGGATAGGAGAAGTTGAGCAGCGTGAAACACCCGGCGACGCCGTTGTTGGAGACGGCGATCTCGCCGCTGGCGCAAGCCACGCTCGATACACAAACCGACCCCGTGCCATCGACATTGAAGCGCACCGGCGACGCGCCCTGGATCCATCCGGCGACGGCGCCCGTCACGCTGGCCACTTTGAAGCTGAACTCGGCTTTGAAGCCAAAGTCGATGGTGCCGTTAGACGTGTAACGCAGCAGACCGTTGGCCACCTCGTCACCTTCGACGAGGGCGTTGCCGGTTGCCTCGAGCACCCAGGGCGTGCTGTCCGTGTACGCGATGTCCCCATTTATGCTGAGCGGGGCCTTCCCGTTCACGGTGGGGCCGATGTTGATCCCCGCCCCACCTTTGAACTTCACCGGCGCCGGGGTGAGGCACAGGGCCAAGCGGAAGCTGTTGAGGTAAATGCCTTGTGCGATCGGCAACGCGTTGCCGAGATTGGCCACCTGCAGCCCGGCGTAGCTGAACATGCTGTTTTGCACCCCGGCGTAGACCGCCACCGCCGGACGCGACGCCGTTGGCAGGACGACCTCGGCCGCGCCGTCCCACCGGTTGACATTGCCGGGGTTGGTGCACTGCAAGTACTGGCTCTCGCCCTGGTACGGCGGGGGGGTGCAGGGTGTGGCCGACGTGCCTCCGGAGGCCACGTAGGACAGGCAAAGGCTCTTGATCTGCAAATTGCCTATGTAGGCGTTGGATACCTTCAGTTGGATAGCGTCGGCGTGGACACCGTTTTTGTCAACCCGAAGGCCAACGGTGGCGGTGAGGCCCCCCGCGTCCTGGCTGGGCCCGTTCTTGAAGACGCTCGGCAACTCGAGGTTGGCGGCGAACTTGAAGTAACAAAGAGCACCCGTCCCAGAGTCACAGCCGATCTTGATGGCCGCTTCCCCATGGATCGGGAAGCCGAACAGCGCTTCCCCGTTCAACGTGCCGGTTGTGGCGACTGTTTGCTCGGCTCCCGGCCCACCCGCCGGCAGAGCCCAGGTGAAGAGGCGGTTGGCCCCCACCCAGTTGATACCACCGGCCGAGATCGGGTTCTGGAGATCGGCACTGATGCTGCCCCCCGGTGACGCCGTGGTGGGCAAGTCGATAGTTACCTGGGTACTCGGCAAGGGGGTGAAAGCGATCCCATTGATCGTTACCGTCGCCGTCGTCTGGTACTCGGTGGCGGACACCTGCACGAGGTCGCAGCCCGCGGTGGTCGCCTGGACGAAGCCGAACGTGAGGCTGCTGGTGCAGTCGGGGGCATGGGTGATGGGCGCGAGGTCAGCGCGGGCGATGGGAGCTTCGGCCATCACCAGCAGCGCGGCGACCGCCGCCAGCGTCGACAATACGGTCACGCGTACATGCCAAACTGACCATGGCCAGGCAGTGCTTACCCTCCGCGTACGTGTCATGAGACCTCCCGTCCGTTGCCCGGGGTCAAGCTTGGCAGGGAGAGCGGGCGGCGTCAAACGTGCCCAACAGCGTCACTCTGCGGCCGTTGCTCGCCCATCTCGGCGGGGCCGTTCCTCCCTGGCTCGGCGAGACGATTATGGCCAGATTATGGCCAACTTGCCTCTAGAAGCGTCGCCGGTCTAACCCCGAGGAACCGCCTCTGACGAGCGGAGGGAGTGGGATTTGAACCCACGGGGAGCTTGCACTCCCAAGGCTTTTCAAGAGCCTCGCATTCGGCCGCTCTGCCATCCCTCCCGGTGACCACCGATCTTATTGTCAGAGCACTCCGCTCGCTCCCCCAAGGTGGCTGCGCAGATCCCGGATCCAACTGTCGGCCGCGTTCCACGCGTCGCTCGCGGCTTGCCTGCGCCGTTCGCCATCTTCGCCGCCGGCCGGGTACGACCCCAGGAACTTCAACGCTGGGAGCGTGGCGTGCAGGTCGCGCAGACAGTCAGCCACGACCTCGTCCGCCAGGTGGCCGTCGAGGTCGATCACAAAACAGTATTCGCCGAGCGCCTTTTTGGTCGGCCTGGATTCGAGCTTGGTGAGGTTGAGGTTGCGCGCCGCGAACTGGCCGAGAATTGTGTGCAGGCTCCCCGGGTGGTCCGAGGACTGGAAACAGACGATCGTGGTCTTGTCGTGCCCGGTAGGAGCCGGTATGCCCCAGTCGGGGCGGGCAACGAGCACGAACCTGGTCATGTTGGCGTCGTGGTCCTGGATATCGGCGGCGAGCACCGCAAGCCCGTAGAGCTCGGCGGCGTGGCGGGTGCCAATAGCCGAAATGGTGGGGTCCCGCGCCTCGGCCACCCGGCGGGCGGCGTCGGCTGTCGATGGGCTCGCCTCCTCTTCGGCATGGGCCAGGTGGTCAGACAGCCAGTTACGGCACTGTGCGGTCGCCACGGGCATGGACAGGACCCTTCTTATCCCGCCCATGGGAGCGCCGGGTAGGCCCAGCAGGCATTGCGCAACTGAAAGCTGGAGCTCGCGGACTATCCACAGGTTGTGCGCGAATATCAGTGGGTCGAGGGTCACGTTGACGGTGCCCTCGATCGAATTCTCTAGTGCTACCAGGCCGATATCGGCGGCACCACGATCGACCGCGTCGAGCACGTCCCGGAAACTAACCAACGGCTGGCGGTGGGCGGCCGCCAGGTCCGGCTGGCTCAGGAGGGCCTCCTCGGTGAAAGTCCCGGGCGGGCCCAGGTATGCCACCGTCGTCGTCGGCTGTACCTGCTGTACCAACATGGTCCCAGTCAGCATATGGCCGGCGGCCACCTGGCTAAGCGCTTACCGAGGGCGGCACGTCCCTAGTTGAGCGCGGGGACGGCAGCCCCCTCGGTGGCCTTCAGGTCGTCGCGGGACGCCCCGATCATGATCGTGGAGAGCACCATCGCCAGGGCGAGGATCGACGCGCTGACCACGAAACCGGTCACGTAGCCGTGCACCGGCGCCAGTCGGCTGGCAAGTACGCCATGGTGCACCGCCAGGTACCCTGCCGTCGCCGACGCGGCAACGGTGTTGAGCAGCGCGGTGCCGAGGGACCCACCGACCTGTTGGGTAGCGTTGACAAGGGCACTCGCCACGCCGGCGTCATGCGCGCTCACGCCGATCAGCGACGTGCTGCTGAACGGCACGAACACAAAGCCAAGGCCCATGCTCACCACTATCTCGGCCGGGAGCACGTGGGCCACGTAGCTCGTGTGCAAACCGATCTGGGTGAACCAGATCAAGCCCAGGGTCCCCATCAGCAGGCCCCCGGCCATGAGCGGCCGCGGCCCCAACCTCGGCAGAAGTTGGCTGGCCAGCGTTGCCGACACGATGATCCCACCTGAGAAGGGAAGGAAGGCGAAGCCGCTCTTCAGCGCCGAGTAGTGCAGGCTGAGCTGGAGGTAGTAGGTGAGGAACAGGAAGGTGCCAAACAGCGCAATGCCCACGAGCAACGACACCAGGAACGACCCCCCTCGGTTGCGGTCGAGCACAACCCGCAGCGGGAGCAAGGGGGAGGGCACCCACCGCTCGAAGAGAACGAAACCAACGAGCAAGACGGCGGCGGAGGCCAGCAGCAGCACCGTCGTGGTGGCGCCCCAGCCGTTGCTGGCGGCCCTCGTGAAGCCGTAAACCAGCGCCAAAAGACCGCCGGTCACGAGCAAGGCGCCGCGGATGTCGTAGTGCCGCTCGCCTTCTGCCCGGCTCTCGTGCACCTCGAAGGAGGCCACAATCGCCGTGATCACCGCGATCGGGGCATTGATCAGCAGGGTCCACCGCCACGATGCGTACTGGGTGAGCAACCCGCCCAGGACAAGGCCAATGGCAGCACCACCTCCGGCGACGGCGCCGTAGACGCCAAAGGCCCGCGCCCGTTCTCGGGGTTCGGTGAAAGTGACCGTCAGCAGCGACAAGGACGCCGGCGCCATGACCGCTGCGAACGCCCCTTGCAGCGCGCGCGCTCCGAACAGCATGGCTGCGTCCTGTGCCAGTCCCCCAAGGGCAGAAGCGGCGGCGAAACCGAGCAGGCTGATGATGAACATCCTCTTGCGGCCCAAGAAGTCGGCGACACGGCCGCCGATCAGGAGAAGACTGCCGAAGGCCAGCGTGTAGGCGGTGAGCGCCCACTGCCGGTTGGCCACGGATATGTGCAGTGCCCGCTGGGCCGAGGGCAGGGCAATGGTGACAACTGACGCGTCCAGGACGATCATCAGCTGGGCGATGGCGATCACAAATAGTGCCCGGAAGCGGCGTGGGTCAAGGGTGGGCGAGCGCTCAGACTCGTCGCGGGAGCGGTCGAAGTCTTGGGAGCGGTCAAAGGTTGTCGTCATTCGTCTGACCTCCGGGACTGGTCTTGGTTCGTGTGCGAGGTGCTGGCCGGGCACGAGCGTGTTGGGCTAGGGGCATCTGGGCGGCTATTCGAGTGACATCGTGCCCGGGCAATCCGGCCATGTCGTGACCTAATTTGTTAAGTTCCGGGCTGGTATGCTTAATCGGAGCGTACCTTCCGGTTACACTATACGGAACTATGGTTCCGTTTGTCAACTAATTATCTCCAGGGGGACCGTGACCTTCGTCAGCGACCAGGCAGAGGCGGCCGCGTCAGCGCGGACGCTGCGCGCCGACGCCCGCCGCAACATCGAGCGCGTGCTGGCCGCTGCCGAGGAACTCTTTGCCGACCAGGGCCTCTCGGTCCCGATAGACCTGATCGCAGAGCGCGCCGGCGTCGGGGTGGGCACGGTCTACCGGCACTTCCCGACCAAGGCCGCCCTGTTCGAGGCGGTGGTCATGGCCCGGTTGGACGGCCTGTTGGCGCGGGCCAGGCAGCTGGCAGCAGCGGCCGACCCAGGTGAGGCCCTGTTCACGTTTGCCTCCGAGCTAGTGGAGCTGGCCGCCTCCAAGAAGGACATCACCGATGAGCTCGCCAGAGCCGGCATCGACAGCGAGCGCGTCCATTCTGTGGCCAAGGAGCAGTTGCAGGCGGCCTTCGAGGTGCTGCTCGAGCGCGCCCAGGCTGCCGGCGCGGTCCGGGGCGACGTGTCGTCGCCGGACGTGACCGCCTTGCTCATGGGGACGTGCTTTGCCGCGGAGCAGCGGGCGGACGCGGAGTGCTCCAGGCGGCTCGTTGCCATCGTGTGCGACGGGCTCAGGACGCCAGGTCCGAGGACCACCTAGCGTCGCAGCACGTTCCTCCGCCCCTCCGACGCTCGAGGCCACGTCGAGGTATGCCCGCAGCCGTGGCACCATGGGCACGCATGGACCAAGCCGCTCTCTACCGCCTGCTTGACGAACTGGTGTCGGGCGAGGTCACCGCCGACGAAGTCGTTCGTCGGGTCCGGCGCCTGCCCTACGCCGACCTCGGCTTCGCCCGCGTCGACCACCACCGGGCGGTGCGCCAAGGCCTGCCAGAGGCTGTGTACGCGCCCCGCAAGACGCCCGAGCAGTGCACCGCCATCGTCGGCGAGCTCCTGGCCGAGCCCGACGGGGGCCCGGTGGTGCTGTCACGGGCGACTGACGCCCAGGTAGCGGCGGTGCTCGCCGCTTACCCGGCGGGCAGGCGCCACGGCACCACGGTCGTTTGGCGCCCGGCGCCGGAGCGGGCTGAAGTCGTGGCCGTCTTTGCCGCCGGTACGGCCGACCTGGTGGTCGCCGAGGAGTGCACGGCCACTTTGGGCGCTCTCGGGCTGAAGCCCGTCTTGGTCGCCGACTGTGGAGTGGCCGGGGTGCACCGGCTATTCGAGCACCTCGACCTGCTCGGCTCGGCTGACGCCGTGGTAGTGATCGCCGGCATGGAGGGCGCGCTGGCCAGCGTGGTCGGTGGCCTGACGCCAGCGCCTGTCGTGGCCGTCCCGACCAGTGCGGGGTACGGAGCCTCCCTCGAGGGTGTCACGGCGCTGCTTTCTATGCTCGCCAGTTGCGCGCCGGGCCTGTGCGTGGTCGGTATCGACAACGGTTTCGGCGCGGCGTGGGCGGTGGCCCGCATCCTGAAGACAGCCGCGGTCCGTCTTACGAGCCCGGCGTGAACGCCCCTCAGCGCGGCGCGGAGGTGGCCACCGACCAATCCGGTGCAGGCCCCGCCGACGCCAGCCCCACGGGCCGGTCTGGGACGACCCTCGCTTGGTGGCACTGCGCGTCGGGCATCGCCGGGGACATGGCCCTCGCCAGCCTGGTGGACGCGGGTGCTGGCCTGGACGAGGTCATTTCCGGGCTGAGATCGCTGCCCTTGTCGGGCTGGGAGATAAGCGCGACAGCGGTGACCCGAGCCGGTCTCGCTGCCACCTACCTGCGCGTCGAGGTCGCCGAACGCCCAGCCGAACCGCGGCCCTGGCCGGTCGTCCGGGACCTCGTCCAAAGTGCCGGCAACATCCCCGCAAGGGCCCAGCGGCGCGCTCTCGACGTTTTCGCCGCGCTCGCGGCCGCCGAGGCGCGGCGCCACGCTGTACCTCTCGAGCAGGTGCATTTCCACGAGGTGGGCAGCACTGACGCCATCTTGGATGTCGTCGGCACGTGCTTGGCCTTGGAGCTGCTCGGGGTGGACGAGGTGTGCGCCAGCCCCGTGGCCCTCGGCCTGGGCACGCTCAGCTCGTCCCACGGCCCGCTCCCAAACCCTGCGCCAGCGGTGTTGGCGCTGCTCTCGGGTGCGCCCGTCTACGGGACTTCGTTCCCGGTGGAACTCACCACGCCGACCGGTGCCGCCTTGCTGGTTGGGCTCGGCGCCTCGTTTGGGCCGCTGCCTGAGGTCGTCGTGGCGGCGAGCGGGTATGGCGCCGGCACAGCCGACCTGCCTGCCATGGCGAACGTGCTCCAGGTTGTTATCGGGCACGCCCCTGCGGTGCTGGCCGCGGGGCGGGAGCACTTGGCCGTGCTCGAGACCAATGTTGACGACGTGACGGGCGAAATGCTCGCCCACACCGTGACCAGCCTTTTGAGCGCCGGTGCCCTCGACGCCTGGGTCACACCCGTGATAGCCAAAAAGGGCCGGCCGGCGCACGTGGTGAGCGCGCTGTGCCCGCCCAGCCTTGGCCCGGCTCTGGTCGAACTGTTGGCCGTCACCACCGGGACGCTCGGGGTGCGCCAGTACACGGTGGAGCGCTGGGCAATGCCTCGGCGCACAGTCGAGGTCGACGTGGGGGGTTGTACGGTCCGGGTCAAGGCAGGGCCGTACCGGTTCAAAGCCGAGTACGAGGACTGCGCCGCGACCAGCGCCCGGCTCGGGGTCGGGGCGGCCGAGGTTGCGCGCCGCGCCGAGGCCGCGGCCGCCGCGCTCGTGGACGCGCCGGTCCAATAGTGTGTGGCCGTGCCAGCGACCAGTGACATAGTTTCAGACCTCCAGCTCGCCTTGGCCGCAGCCGACCTGGCCGATGCCGTAACCCTGCCTTTTTTCCGGCGCCCGGCGCTGAGCGTCGAAACCAAGGCGGACATGTCACCTGTAACCGAGGCCGACAAGGCCGCCGAGGCGGCCGTGCGCGACCTGGTGCGGGCGGAGCGTGCCAGCGACGCCGTGCTCGGGGAGGAAATGGGCAGCAGCGGGGGCGGGGACCGCCGCTGGTTCATCGACCCGATAGATGGCACGGTCAACTTCGTCCGTGGCATCCCCGTCTGGGCGACGCTGATCGGGCTCGAGATTGCTGGTGAGATCATGGTCGGCGTGGTATCTGCGCCCGCCCTCGGCCGGCGTTGGTGGGCTGCCCGCGGCCACGGTGCCTTCGCCGGTGTACCGGGCCAAAGCGGCGTCCGCATAAGCGTTTCTCCAATTGGCACCCTGGCAGAAGCTACGGTCTCGGCCGGAGGTGTCGGCCGCTTCGCTTTCCCTGCGCGAGTGGCACGTTTGGCTGCGTCGGTTGAACGGGACCGGGGTTTCGGCGATTTTTGGTCCCACGTCCTTGTGGCCGAGGGGGCGTGCGAGGTCGGGCTCGACCCGGTTGTGTCGATCTGGGACATTGCCCCCCTGCAGGTGATCGTTGAAGAAGCAGGAGGAAAGTTCACCGATCTGTCGGGGGAACGCCGCGTAGACGGAGGCAGCGCCATCTCGAGCAACGGCCTGGTCCACGAGGCCGTGGTCGCTGCCCTGAGCGCCGACGGCGCGCAGCTGTGACCGCCACGGACGAGGTGTTCATGCGCCTCGCGCTCGGGCTGGCCTCCGAGGCCGGGCGGGCCGGGGAAGTGCCCGTGGGCGCGGTGGTGGTGAGGGGCGGGGAAGTGATCGGCCGAGGGGCCAACGCCCGCGAGGCCGCGCAGGACCCGACAGCCCACGCTGAGCTGCTTGCTCTGCGCCAGGCCGCGGCTCGCGTGGGTAGCTGGCGGCTCGACGGGTCGTCTCTTTTCGTGACCCTGGAGCCGTGCCCGATGTGCGCCGGGGCCCTCGTCCTGGCTCGGGTGGGCCGGCTGGTGTTCGCGGTGCCGGATCCCAAGGCCGGCGCGTGCGGCACCCTCTACAACCTCTGTTCGGACCCTCGTCTCAACCACGAGCTGGCGGTGGACCGAGGAGTGCTCGCCGGCGAGTGCGCCGGCCTGCTAACCGATTGGTTCAGATCTCGCCGAGATTAACTAGTCCCGCAAGTCCTTAGGGACGCCGGGGCACGAGCGTGACCTGGATGCACAACGGTCACGTCGTGGTGGCTGGGGGCGGCGTGGTGGTCGTGGTGGCGGCTGGCGGCACGGTGGTGGTGGCTGCTGTGGTCGTTGTGGCCTTGGTAGTGGTCGTAGTGGCCTTGGTCGTTGTGGTGGTCGCCTTGGTAGTGGTCGTCGTGGCCTTCGTCGTCGTGGTTGCCGGCGGCGGATAGGTCGGCGGTGGTGGCGGCGGCTGAGCCGGGCTGGTCGTCGTCGTAGTGGCGGTCGGAGGGCTCCCGTTCGCTTTCGTGGTGGTCGTCGTCGCGGCCGGCTTGGTCGCTTTCGGCTTTGTGGTGGTCGTGGTAGCCGAGGCAGTCTTTGCCCGCGCCGTGGTCGCGGTGGTGGTGACAGCTCGGGTCGTCGTGGTCGTAGGCGGCGGGCTGTGCTTGGCGCTGGTGCGGGCCCGGGTGGTGGTCGTCGTGGCGTGGCTGCTGCCCGACTTGCCCCGCGGGACTGTCGTGGTGGTGGCGTGCGGCCGGGTCGTGGTCGGTGCGGGCCGAGGCCGTGTCGTAGTCGGTGCGGGCCGCGGCCGGGTCGTTGTGGGGCGCGGCCGGGTCGTGGTAGGTCGTGGCCGGGTCGTAGTCGGTGCGGGCCGTGGCCGCGTGGTGGTCGTCTCGCGAGGGGCACCGCCGCGCCGTCGCCCGCCGTGGCGCGGGGCTGTGGTCGTGGTCGGCTTGGCCGGAGGCGGCGTCGTCGCACGCGTCGTTCGGCGTCCCTGGGTGGTGGGTGTGCGCGGCCGGGTCGTAGTGGGGCGCGGCCGTGTCGTGGTCGGTCGCGGCCGGGTCGTGCTCACCTCGGCCCGCGTCGTCGGCGGCGTGGGCTGGGTGGTCTCCACCTGGGGTTGGGAGGTTGTCGGCTCCACCCGTGTAGGTGGGGGCGCGGTCAGGGTGGTCGTCGGCTGCGGCCGGGTGGTGGTCGGGGACCGGGATTTCTTCGTCGGAACGGTGCCCGTGGTCCGGGGGGCTGCGTGCTTTCTCGTCGTAGTCACCGGCCGGTGCCCGGGGGCGCTCCGCCTTGGCTTATTGCCCCCGTGCCGAACTGGCGCGCTAACCCGGTGACGGCGGCTGGCCGGCCGCTTGCTGGGCGGCGCGTGTGGCTTGGGCGCTCGGTGGCGCGCCAGCGTGGTGCTGGGCCGCGGCACCGTGGTTGTCGTCACGCCGCCTGGCAGCGAGAAGGGCACGTTCGTCCCCAGTGTCGCTGCCAGTTGGGCCAGGTCGCTGGCAAGTGCATCGATCGTGCCCGTGCCGCTGACGCCTCCGTTGGTGACGTCGCTGAAGAAGCTGACGGCGAGTGTGTGGAAGTCGCCCAGCAACTCGGTGGTCCGCTGCGCTCTGCTGGACGACATGAGCGGGCTCACGTCCCCGGTGAGCTGGGCGGCGGCTGCCGGTCGGATATGCCCGCCGGCGACCCCGGTCTGCACCGCCCCGGCGAAGTCGCGCGCCGCCGCCGGCACCTGGTCGGGCGCTGCATCGGCCGGCGTGGTACCGGCTGGCGCGGCGCCTTCCCTCCCACTCGGCGTGGCACTACCCCCGTCACCGAGTAGGTGTGTGAGCTTCCCCGAAACGGCGGCGGCACCGATCGTTACCGCCACAACGGCCACCATCGCCAGGAGCAGCGCCCACGGGCCCCATCGCCGCCGGCTCCGGGCCCGCGGTTCGCTCGCCCAAGTCCCCCACGGCGAGCCGGCAGGCAAGGTTGCTGCCGGGGCCGGCTCCGGCGGGCTATGCCCATTTGCCGTCACGCTGTGCCTGCCGACGTAGCGCATTTGAAGGGGTTGCGTGCTCCTGGGAGAGGATGCTCGGGTGGTCTGCTGTCTGTAGGTCCTGAGCGGGGTCTGTAAGTCTGAGCGGGTGGCCCTTGGCTTCAGCCGCGCCGCGCGCCCGTGCCGCTAGCGCCCACACTAACCCGGGCCTCGCGATGCCGGGGCACGCCTCGGGCCCGCCCACTTTCCCGGCCCTCTCTAGTCGTCGCCCTCATCGTTCAGCTGCTCGGGCGACGTGTCGCCGAGCAGGTAGCGCGGCCCGTTACCGAGCGCCGCTGCGGTGTCGTCGGGGTTGTAGAGCGCACAGGTGGTGAGCGAGAGGCAACCGCACCCGATGCACGAGCTGAGCTGGTCGCGCAGCCCTTCGAGCAGCCTGATGCGCTCGTCCAGCCTGCCGCGCCACCGCGACGAGAGCCGGCCCCAGTCGGACCGGTTGGGGGAGCGCCCCTCCGGTAGCTCACCCAGTGCCGCACGGACTTCGCCCAGGGTAAGGCCGACCCGCTGGGCGACACGGATGAAGGCGACCCGGCGCAGAACGTCACGGCGGTAGCGGCGTTGCCCGCCCGAGGTCCTCTCCGAAGCGATCAAGCCTTCCTTCTCGTAGAAGCGAAGTGCCGAGGTGGCCACGCCCGCTCGATCTGCGACCTCACCTATGCTCAACCAGCTGGCCACGAGGCCTCCTGCACCGGTACCACTTAAAGTCTCAGTTAAGTTTACTATCCCGGCCCCCGCGGGCGCCGCAGTTGGCCTATGTTCGCCTCGTGACCAGCCCCTCTACACACCCGATCAACTTGCTCGAAGCCCTCTCATCTTTCGCCGACATCTACAGCCCGCGCATCGTGGCCCGCGTCAATGACTACGAAGTACGCGTCGCCCACGCCCGCGGCGAGCACGTCTGGCACGTGCACGAGTCCACCGATGAATTTTTCCTGGTCCTGGAGGGCCGGTTCGACGTGTGCCTCCGCTCCCCGGACGGCTTGGAGCACACCGTGCAACTCCACAAGGGCGATGTCTTTGTGGTGCCGCGAGGGATGGAGCACAAGCCCTCATCACCGGGCGGCGAGATATTGATGTTCGAGCCGCGCGGCACATCGACGACGGGCGACCACTACGACGGGGAGCTCCCGAGCCACGTCGACAGCACCACGGGGCACGAACTGGCCTGAACCGGTGCCGTGGGGCCCCGCACACGGTGCCGGTCCGCGGGCAGATCTGACAGGATGATGCGATGTCCTGGTCTCCCGTCCCCACACGTTACGAAGCCATGTCTTACCGTCGCTGCGGGCGCAGCGGCGTCCTGTTGCCCGCAGTGTCGCTCGGCTTGTGGCAAAATTTCGGAACGGCCAGGCCCCTAGAGGAGTCACGTCAAATCCTGCGGCGCGCCTTTGACTTGGGCATAACGCATTTCGATCTCGCCAACAACTACGGGCCTCCCTACGGGTCGGCGGAAGAGAGCTTCGGGCGGGTGTTGGCCACCGATTTCCGGGACTGGCGCGACGAGTTGTTCATCTCGACGAAGGCCGGTTATGACATGTGGGCGGGGCCTTACGGCAACGGCGGATCCCGCAAGTACCTGCTCGCCAGTCTGGACCAGAGCCTGCGACGGATGGGGCTCGACTACGTCGATGTTTTCTACTCCCACCGGTTCGACCCAGAGACGCCGCTCGAGGAGACCATGGGAGCGCTCGACACCGCGGTGCGCCAAGGTAAGGCGCTTTACGCTGGTATCTCCTCTTATTCCGCGGCCAAGACCAGACAGGCGGCGGCCGTCTTGCGCCAGCTGGGCACACCGGTCCTGCTGCACCAGCCTTCCTATTCGATGCTCAACCGTTGGGTCGAACCCGAGCTTCTCGACGTGATCGGGGAGGAAGGGATTGGTTGCATCGCTTTCTCGCCCTTGGCCCAAGGGCTCTTATCAGAGAAGTACCTAGAGGGGGTGCCGGCCGGTACCCGGGCGAGCCAAGAGGGCTCGTTCCGCTCGAGCATGGTGAGCGAGGCGAACCGGGAGAGGGTGCGGGGGCTCGCTGCGATCGCCCGGCGGCGAGGCCAAGGGCTGGCCCAGTTGGCGCTCGCATGGGTCCTGCGCGACCCGCGGGTCACCTCAGCGCTGGTCGGCGTGCGGACGGTGGAACAGTTGGAGACCAACGTTGCCGCGCTCCAACACCTCGATTTCACCACTGAGGAACTGGTCGAGATCGACAAGTACGCCGCCGAGGCGGGCGCCAACATATGGGACCGCCCTAGCCCGGCCTAGACTTTCACGCAGCAGCCAACCGGTCGAGCCAGCTGATCAGCCCTTGGAAGTACGTCTCCTGGTCGTCGTACATAGCCATGTGGCTCCCCCGTGGGCAATGCAAGTAGCTTCCCTGAGGTAGCCGGCGGGCGACGTCTTGCATGTGTGCGGGGTCCATTGTGTCGTGTGCGGCACCGATGACCAAAGCAGGCACGTCGATCCGTCCAAGGTCGTCGAAGCGAGACCACTCGGCCAGGGTCGCCGAAGCAGAGATGCCCAGTTCGCTCGGGCCTTGCATCTTGACGTAGATCGCTGGGTTGATGTGCTCGATGCCCCGTCGCACCGGGTCGGGCCATTGGGCCGCCGGCATCCGCAGTACGTGG
>DATJST010000502.1:0-5572 GCA_035503975.1 Acidimicrobiales bacterium
GTTCAAGATCGCCCCGGTCGACTGGCGGGCAACGACTTGACGCGAGCAGAAGCTGCTCCCGTCGCGTAGGCGTTCTACCTCGTAACGCACGGGTTCGTCGGCATCGCCCACTCTCAGGAAGTTGGCGTGCAACGAGTGCGGCATGTAGCTCGCGCCCACCGTCAGCTGGGCTGCCCGCAGGCCCTGGGCCACTACCTGGCCTCCGTAGAGGCCGCCCCATGGATAGCGAGGCCCTGCTCCTACATAAGTGTCGGGGCCGTGGGTCGCCAATTGCATCATGGCGAGGAACGTGGCGTCGTCAGCTGTTGTCAAGGCGGGGGAAGGCACTTTGCTCGAGTACCAGTTTGATGCCGGCGGCGATCGGTATGGCCACGAGAGCACCGATAATCCCGAGGAGTGCCCCGCCTATTATGACCGCCAGTACCGTCACCACGGGCGAGACCTTCACCGCTTGGCGCATGACGCGTGGCACCAGCAGGTAGTCCTCCAGGACCCGGTAGACGACGTAGAAGACCGCGGTGGCGACGGCAACCGGGACCGATACCGCCAGGGCCACCAGGCTGACAACCACCCCGCCCACAGTAGAACCGACGACTGGGACCAAGTCGAACAAGCCCACGAGTAAGCCAAGCAATATGGCGTACGGGATCCCGAAGATGCTCGCCCACACCAGAGTGCCGAGGCCGGCGATGAGCGAGGTGAACAGGTTGGCCAGCAGGTACCCGCCGACCCCGGCGAGCACGTCGTCGAGTAGCAGGCCGAAGCGCTCGCGCCGGCTGTGAGGGACGAGACGCACGATGAAGCGCTTGATGGCGGGGAGCGCGGCGAGGAAATAGATCGTGAGCACGATGACCACCAGAGTGGAGCTCACCGCCCCGAGGACTTTCTCGCCGGCGCCCAGCGCCCCGCTGGCGACGCCCTTTTCGAGTGTGCCCGTCCCTGAGCCGCTCAGGTAGTAGCTCAGGTGGAGCACCTTGGCGAGGTGGCCGACCGTGCCCTTCCCGGAACCGATCTCGGACTGCCACTTCGGGATCCGCTTGGACAGCTGGTTTATTTCCGCCTGGATGGGCGAGATGGCGGAATAGACGAACAGTGCCACGACACCGATGGCTATCAGCACCACGACCAGCACCGAGAACGACCGGCGCAGCTGGTGGCGGGTGCCAAAGGCCACAACCGGCTCCAGGCCGACCGCCAGGAACAGTGCCAAGAACACCAGCACGAGGGTGCTTCTCACAGAGTAGACGGCGGCTCCCAGCGCCAAGGCGATCAGCACTCCGATTGTGGCTACGAACCCGACCACGAACGGGCTTTGGCGGTCGAAGGGACGACCCAGGCGACGGGCGGCGCGCGCCCGGGCGCGGTCCTCCCCCGGGGCGCGACCGGGCAGCTCGGTCGTTATCATCCGTTCGGACACCAGTTCAGGAGGGTTGCGCTGCCGGACCGGTCTGTCAACCATGGCTCGTCAGCCGCTTCGTTGCGAGCCTGCGAGAACGAACCTGCCGCACTGTCCGTGATTTGCCCCGATCGCAGCGATGCCTAACGCGACGGTGCCCCGGTGGGCTGCGCTGACCGTGGTCCAGCCGTCCGGGCCGGGCGCGAGGCAGGCCCGTCCCGCCGGCGCGGCAAGGAGAGACCAGAGATCTGACCAGCGCACCCGCAACAGTACCTTGCCGGCCCTGGAAAAGCGCAGCTGCACTTGAGCCTTGACGAAGCTGCTGACCCTGGCTGCACCGCTGGCAAGGCCGGGGGAGCCCTGTACTTTCCACACGGTCCACGACTGCGTTCGCCAGACCTTGACCAACCCGGGCACAGTGCCTGACTTGAGCAACGCCGCCTCGGCGGTCGAGGCGTAGTCGAGGGGGGCATTAGCCAGGGCGACGTACGAAACCCCCTCGCCCAGCAGCCAGTGGCGGTACGTTCCTGCCCCGAGCGCTCCCGTCTCGTAGAAAAGCGGGTCGTACGCTATGTCGAGCTGGCGTTCCCAACCTCGGGCGAGCGGGAAGTACGGGGCGACGTAGGCCGATTCCCAATGATGCTCGGTCGGGGGGATTTCGACCCGCACTGGCAGTCCCCGGCTCAGGCTGTTGAGCTCGTCGATGAGTGGCCGGTAGAAAGCCGACCGGCTGAATGCTCCGTTGGGCGCAGCGCCCAAGGCGTTTACCATGGGGGCCCAGTTCCAACCGACGAATATGACCGTCACCACGCCGCCCAGCGCCGTGCCGAACCGCCGGCGCGTCTCGGCCGTGCCCAGCCGTTGCAAGGCGCCAGGCAGGTAGTAGATCACGAGCGGTACGCCCACATAAGCGGCGAACCGGGTGTCATTGTCGCCCATCGTCGTAGGCACGAAGAAAAATACAACGCTGGCCAATGCATACAGCACCGCGGCAAACCGGATTGGGCGCGCGGCACGCAACCAAGGACCTGCCAGGGCAGTGCAAATGCCGAGCACCGCGACGAGGTCGCCCGAGAGGAACGGAAAGAACCCTGGGGCAGCGAACAGTAAAGGAAGCGCAATCGTGGCCGCCACTACGGCGAACGCCAACGCTATGAGCGCTAAGCCCTGGCGGTCAAAAAGGGCGCGTTCGGCGTCCGTTGCGATCGACAGGCCCCAAGCGCCGAGGCTTAGAGCAACGAAGATGCCTGCTACCGGGCTAGTGAGCCCCGCCAGCAGGCCTAGGCCTATGCCGCCACCAAGAAGAGCGGTGCGCCAGGCCCCGGGCACCCGGCTGCCCCCCCAGTAGCGGGTCAGGCATAGGACGCAGCCGAGCCCTAAGGCCTCGGCCGCAAGGGTCGGCAGCTGCCCGATGGCCACCTCGACGACCGTGGAAAAGGCGAAGTACCAGCTGCTTATGGGCCGGGGCTGTCCCCGCCCGCGCTGGACGAGGGCGTCGAAGCAGTACGAGGACGCCACGGCCGAGCCCACGGCCACCGGCCAGAGACCCAGGTACCCGGCTAGTACCGGGTATACGAGGCTGTAGCCGAGAGGGAACATGCCGGCGTACCAGCCCGGGTCCCACAGGGAAAGCCCGTGCGCGGCTACCTGTCCCGCCCGGTAGATCTGCGCCGCCCAGTCAGTGCCTCTCCAGCCAGCCAGGTAGCACACGAGGCAAGCAGCGAATGCGGTCATTGCCGGGTACCAGCGCTTGATCATCGCTGGCCCCTTCTTATCACCCACAAGGGTGTTCTTGTCACCCACGGCCTTGCCCGGTGAGGCACTCTAGAGGTTATGGGGGAGCATTTCATCATTGATAGCACCATGCAGGACTTCGACTTGACGATCAGCGTGCTCTTTCGCCACGGCCAGCGGGTGCATGGGCGCAGCCGGGTCATCAGCTTCGACGGTGAGGCGCTCCGGTCGGTACCGTTCGCCGAGGTGGCAGCCCGCACCGAGCGCCTGGCCGCCGCCCTCGCCAGCCTCGGCGTTGAGCGGGGCGACCGGGTGGCTACCCTGATGTGGAACAGCCAGGAGCACCTGGAGGCATACTTCGCGGTGCCCGGTATGGGTGCCATCCTGCACACGCTCAACCTGCGCCTCGCGCCCGGTGACCTGGCCCAGGTCATGAGCGAAGCGGGCGACAAGGTGGTGATCGCGCACGGCAGCTTGCTCCCGCTGCTGACCGCGGTCAGCGGGGCCGTGGCCACCCTTGAGACGGTGTTGCTGGTCGACGACCCGGGGATGCCACCCCCTCGAGCACCAGAAGGCGAGGGCAGCATCCAATACGTGGGCTACGAAGACGCACTCGCCGGCGCCGCCGGAGGCGCGCCACCCTGGCCCGAACTCGACGAGCGCACGCCCGCCGCCATCTGTTACACGAGCGGCACCACGGACTTCCCGAGAGGGGTTGCCTACAGCCATCGCTCCACTTTCCTGCACGCCATGTGCGTAGCGAGCGGTGCCTGTTTCGGCAACAACGACGCCGAGCGGGTGCTCCCATTGGTGCCTATGTTCCACGTCAATGCTTGGGGGCTCCCGTACGCGGCGTGGATGCTCGGGTCCGACCTCGTCATGCCCCATCGCTGGCTGCTCGGTGGCCCCGCGTGCCAGCTGATCAAGCTGGCGCGGCCCACCCAGGCTTGCGGCGTACCGACGATATGGGCGTCGCTCATCGAGTACGCCGACGCGCACCCTGACGAAGTGGACTTTTCGTCATTGCGGCTCATCACCTCGGGCGGTTCAGCGCTGCCCGAGCCGCTCATGAAGGCGTTCCGTGACCGCTATGGCATCCAGATGGCCCAGGGCTGGGGCATGACCGAAACGAGCCCGGTCTGCACCTGGGCCCGGGTGGGCGTTCCGGGCGAGCGTGAAGGCAAGCCGCTGTCCGCTGGCCGCATCGTTCCGGGCGTGGAGATGCGCGCCGTCGCCCCGGACGGCACGGTTGCGCCCTGGGACGGCCAGACCGCCGGCGAGATCGAAGTCCGCGGCCCCTGGGTGACCGGGCGCTACATTGCTGCCGACGGCAGGGCCGCCGGCAACCGCTTCCACGATGGGTGGCTCCGCACCGGCGACCTGGGGACGATCGACGAGGACGGTTCCCTCGTCCTGGCCGACCGCCTGAAAGACGTGATCAAGTCTGGAGGTGAGTGGATCTCCTCCCTCAGGCTTGAGAACGAGCTGCTCAGCCACCCCGCCGTGCTCGATGTGGCGGTTATCGGGGTACCGGACGACAAATGGGGCGAGCGCCCAATGGCCTTCATCGTGCTGCGGGCCCAGGAGCAGGCGGGAGAGGCCGAACTAGCTGCCCATCTCGAAGACAGGGTGCCCCACTTCTGGGTGCCTAGCCACTGGTCCTATGTGAGCGAGATCCCGAAGACCACGGTCGGCAAGATCGACAAGCTCGCCTTGCGGGAATGGGCCCGCCAGCCTGGCTAACCTCGCTTGCGCCGCGGCCGCCCCGGTCACCATCGACCCCAGTGAACGGTTTCGCTCGCGGGCCGGCGGGGCCGCCCGGCCGACGATGTCGGCTGATCGTCTGGGCTTGGCCAGCCGACCGCCACGGCACCGAGCGCCTCCCAGCCCTCGGGCACCCCGAGCTGGGTGAGGAGCGGCCCGGGGGGCTTTCGCAAGGCGAAAAATAGGGCCCCGAGGCCTTCCTGTGCGAGCCCGAGGAGCAGGAGCATGGTGGCGAAGGCCGTGTCCACCAACCAATAGGGGACTCTCCACTGGCCCGGCCGGCCGGCCCCGACGGCCACTTTGTCCGGCTCGGCGTAGCGTGCCAGGTAAGCGTCGCGGCTGGCCAGGGGAAGCACTATCGCCGGCGCGTTGAGCAGCCCCGGGTGGCTCGGGTGAGCCAACCACGCGCTATCAGCCTCATGTTCCCAGAACTTCATCGTCTCGGTGCCCTCGAGCACGACGAACGACCAGCCCTGCGTGTTGCCAGCCGAGGGGGCATGGCCGGCGAGCGAGAGGGCACGTTCGAGCATGCCCGGGCCGAGGGGGAGCTCGAGGAAGCTCCGGCACATCCGGCGGCGGGCAACAAGGGCGTCGAGCTCCACATTGGCGAAGCTACCGACCCCGGGGAATGCCGACCAAGCTGGTAGGGTTTCCAATGTCATGGCTACGTTCCGCGAG
>DATJST010000503.1:0-16398 GCA_035503975.1 Acidimicrobiales bacterium
CGAGCGCTCGCGGCCGACCGGTCGCTGCTCGTGGTCTGGGAGAACGAAGCAGGCGGGGTCACTTTCTCAGTTGGCGACGAGGCCGAGGGCGGCGCGCCCGAGCTGTACGTCAAGTGGGCGCCCGCCGGTAGCGAACACGACTTCGCGGGAGAGGCCGCCCGCCTCACCTGGGCGGCGCCTTACACGGTCGTGCCCGAGGTGCTCGAGCTGGGCCGAGACGCAGGGTGCTCCTGGCTTGTCACGCGCGCGCTCGCCGGCAAGAGCACGGTTGACCCCTACTGGCGGGGACGCCCGGAACTGACCGTGCGGGCGATCGGTGAGGGACTGCGGGCGTGGCACCACGCGCTGCCCGTGGACGCGTGCCCGTTCTCCTGGGACGCCGCCACCAGGTTGGCAGCTGCGTTCCGGCGCGCCGCGACCGGGCGCCAGGACGCGTCGGCCTGGCACCGCGAGCATTCCCAGTTGTCGGTAGAAGAGGCGCTCGAGCGGGCCTCGATGCCTCCGCCGGTTGACCGCTTGGTCGTCTGCCATGGCGACACGTGCCCCCCCAACACCCTGCTCGACGAAAGCGGCCGTTGTTGCGGCCATGTCGACGTAGGCCGGCTTGGGGTGGCCGACCGCTGGGCGGACCTGGCCATCGCTACCTGGAGCTGCGAATGGAACTGGGGCCCCGGCTGGGGAGCCACGTTGCTGGAGGCCTACGGCGTGCCGGCTGACCCGGAGCGCATGGCCTACTACCGCCTCCTCTGGGACCTCGCCTAGCCCACCGGCGCCGTTACCTCGTGGCCCTGGGCACGGTCACGCCGGCGTCGCGCCGCCGAGGGCCAGAGCCAGGCACTCGCGGCTGCTGACGCCGAGCTTTGTATAGGCATTTTGCAGGTGGTTATCTACCGTACGCACCGATACGAAGAGCTTGGCGGCGATGTCCTTACTGGCTAGGCCGCCCGCTGCCAGCGTCGCCACCTCGCGCTCGCGCCGTGTCAGGTGCCCGGCGTCCAGGTACTCGGAGAGCGCGGGCGTGCTCACGTCGCCACACAACGCCCGCAACCGGTCCGAGTTGAGCGCGGCGGCATTCGCCCGCCGCGGCGCCCCTTCGTCGCGATGCAGCCCTGCCGCGGCCTGGTAGGCCTCCGCCGCCAGTAGCGCGGCACCGAGTGCCTCCAAGGTCGCCCCGGCCGCCTCGAGCCCCGCCGCCGAGCGCTGCGCCATGGCCCGGGCGTGGGCCGCCAGCGCCGCGACGAGCTCGTTGGGAGTGCTCTCGCTCAGTGCGGTGAGCCTTGCCGACACGCTCGCCGGCTCGCCGAGCCGGGCGAGGTCGTGGCGGAGGCGTGCCTCGGCGACGACGAGCCCGTTCGACTGCGCCCGCTCGGCGGATTCGCGCAGCTGCTGGCGGCCCCTTGAGATCTCCCCGGCGGCGACGTGGGTCCAGGCTCGGCCCCGCTCGACGAGGTCGGTCTCGAAGATAGCGGTCCACCCCGCGGGCAGCTCGTCGAGCTCGGCGACCGCGTTCGCCGCCGCCGCCGCGTGCCCGGCCATACCTTCTGCCAGGGCGACCCCGCCCAAGCTCCACCGCTGGTTGGGCACATCGTGGGCGTCGCGGTTCACGGTTGCACCCTCCAGGAAGTGGCGTGCCGCCTCGCCCAGCCGGCCCCGTTCGACGTCCACCAAACCACCCAGGACCGAGAACGATGCCTGGCCCTCCTTGTCCCCGGCGGCCAGGCACGCTTCGTAACCCCGGGCGGCAACGGCTTGCCCTTGTGCGAGCTCCCCGCCGGCCGCGTGCCCGAGCACCGCCCCGATCAGCTGAGCCTCGGGCAATTGAGTGCCGCCGGGAGTGCGCCCGCTGGCCTCGAAACCGCGCTGCGCAATCTCGAGCGCTTGGCGGCCGCGCCCGAGCAGGGCGAGCGCCGTCGAGGCAACGAAACAGCCCCTGCTCACGACGTCGTCCTCGTGGCTGGCCAGCAGCTCCTGGGCCGCCTCGAGGGCCGAAGCGGGCTCCGCCCCCATGAGCCGGTTGGTGGCCAGGCGGCCGAGCAGCTTGAGCCGGGCCGGCACGTCGCTGACGGTGGCCAGGGCGTCATTGACCACGGCCGCGGCTTCTTCGCCCCGCCCCATCAAAATGCTCAGGTTGTAGGCGCGGGCGCTCGCCACCGTCGCCCGCTCGCTGTCGTCGGCACAGAGCGGGACGAGGCTGGCGAAAACCGCGTCGGCCGCGCCGGGGTTACCCGAGCGGAACTCGCATTCACCCAGCACCAGACCAGCGCTGACACCTCCCCCAGAGCTGATGGCCTTGCGGGCGAGGCGGCGCGCCAGGTCGATGTCGAACATCAGGCTCGCTCGCTGGGCCGCCCGGCTCAGTAGCTCAGGGTCGCCCGGGCCGCCGGACTCCAGTTGCCAGCGTGCCAGGCGCAGGAGGTCCTCACGGCGGCGGGCGCCCGCGGCCTGCACCGCCTGGGCCAGCAGCGCCGAGATCCGGCGCAAGTGCGAGCGGGGCATGGACTGTCGCAGGGCTTCGCCGTAGACCGGGTGGGCGAGGCGGACCTCGGTGCGCTGCCCGTCACGGGTCGCCCGGACGAAGCCATGACGTTCGGCGTCTTCCAGGGCGTCCTCGTTGGTCACCTGAGCCAGCAATGGCAGCCCGAGCGGCTCGCCCACAGCGACCAGCTCGACCACGTAGACGGTGCCAGGGTCGAGCCCGCCGAGGCGGTTGGCAACCAGTTCCAGCAGGCGCTCCGGCGCGGCCAAGGGCCGGCGTAATGCCCACATGCCGCCGGACTCGTCCAGGGCACCCGACTGCACCGCGCCGACGAGCAGTTCGCGAAGCCACAAGGCGTTGCCTCCGCTGGCCTCCCAGAGCCGCCGGACAGTACTGCCCGAGACCGGGCCACCAAGAAAACGAGCGACCAGTTCGTCGACACCGCGCTCGTCGAGGGGGTCAAGGTCGATCCGTTCGGCGGCGCCGTCCTTCCACAGGGCCGTGACCGGTTCTGGCGCTGGGCCGGGGGTACGCAGGGTGATCAAGACGCTGCACGAGCCCCGCTGTACTAGCTGTTGCAGGAGCGCAGCCGAGCCGTCGTCGAGCAGGTGGGCATCGTCTGCCACGAGCAGCATGCGGCCATCGGGCCCGGCGCGGTCGAGCACCGCCGAGCCCGCCTGTTTGAGCAGCCCGAGGAGGTCGCCCGAGCCTAGGTGGTGAGCTGGTAGGAAGGGGGCGAAGGCGCCGAAGGGGATCGCGGCCGTGGCGGTCGACCCGAAGACGCGGGCAGTAGCCATGCCGAGCCCGGAGGCTGCCTTGGCGGCTTCACCCGCCAGCCGGGTCTTGCCGACCCCGGGCGCCCCGGCCAGTACGAAGGCGGCCGCGCCTGGCTCCTTGAGCGCGCCCACGATCCGGTTGAGCTCGTCGGTACGCCCGACCAGAGGTATCTCGCTCGAGGGGGCCAGGGCCATCTGACAGCAATCTTCGCGCGAGGGCCCGCGCGCCGGCGCGGGGTGAACGCAACCACCGAGGACCGACTGGGGGCGGACGGCTGGGAATTGAGTAGGCGTTACTCAGGCCTCGCCTGGGCCTCCTGAGGTACGACATAACTGTCAGTACAAATGACAAATCGGGAACGACTCGAAAGGCAGGCTCCCCGGTGCGAGACGACGTTGATAAGGGCACCACCCGACAGGGGCTCGCGGCCGCGAGCGACTACGAGGCGCCGTGCGTGCGCGTGGGCACGGCCGGCCTCAGCTCGTCGGCTGCGTGGTTCACCGGTTCGCTGGCGCGCTACATGTTTGGGATAAGCGACTACGTAGTCCCGAAAGGCGCCAAGGGTTGGTCGTCCGTGGCGGGAGGAGCAGGCGAGTGGTCTCCAGGCTCCCTCGACCTATCGTGATCTACCTGGACCGCGACGACGCCGCCCCTTTGCTCGCGGCGGGCCTCGAGGTCCTCGCCAAAGACGATGTTGACCTGATCGAGCGCCAGGCCGCGCTCTCGTTGGTGTGCCAGCTGCGGGCTGCCTTGCGCCAGGGCACCAGCGCCGCAACGGTGCTGCTCCACGACGCCGGTCCGCCGGTCGCCGACGCCGAGGACGGCCTGGGGGCCAGAGAGCGTGCGCATTGGGGCGCGGGCGACGCGGCGCCGGGCGGGGGCGAGCCAGGACCGGGGCGAGTGCCAGATCTCCGCGTGCCGAGCCGGCGGCCCTGAGCTCGCTTGCGGCCGGCGCGCCGACCGGCGGGCGTCACGGGCGACGACCGGCGGGCGTGGCGGGCGTAGCGGGCGTAGCGGGCGACGCTACCATCGGCTGTGCCCACGTTTGTTGTGACGACCGCCGAGGGACCGCACTGGGACGGCCACGCCGCTACCCGCGGACAGGCGCTCTGGGACGAGCACGCTCGCTTTGCAGATGGCTTGGTGAAGCCTCCGCCAGTGACCGGCGGCAGGTGCGCACAGCTCGCGAGGGGTAGGTGACCCCGCCTCCGCCGGTACAGAGCTTTGCGAGCGACAATGCTGCTGGCGCCCACCCCCGGGTACTCGAAGCCCTACGTGCCGCCAACCTCGGTTCCGCGCTGCCTTACGGCGAGGATCCCTGGACGGCGCAGGCGACCGAACGGATGCGCGACATCTTCGGCGGCGGGGCCGAGATCTTCTTTGCCTACGGGGGCACGGGCGCGAACATTTTCGCCTTGCAGTCTGTGCTTGCGCCTTACGAGGCGGTCGTCTGCCCGGCCGGCGCCCACATCAACGTCGACGAGTGCGGGGCGCCCGAGCGCTTCATCGGGGCCAAGCTCATCGATGTGCCCGCCCCGGACGGCAAGCTCAGCGCGGACGCCGTGCGAGCGGTGCTGAGGCAGGCTCACGGCGAGCACAATGTCCAGCCCAAGGTCCTGGCGATCAGCCAATCGACCGAGCTAGGCAGCGTGTACACCGTCGACGAGATCGCCGAACTGACGGAACTGGCGCATGAGCACTCACTGCTTGTCTATGTCGACGGCGCCCGTATTGCCAACGCCGCGGCGGCCCTCGGGTGCCCGCTCCGCCAGTTCACCCGCGACGCCGGGGTCGATGTCCTCACCTTCGGCGGCACCAAAAACGGCCTACTGTACGGCGAAGCGGTGGTGTTCCTGCGCCCCGAGCTGGCGGCGGGGGCGCGCTTCGCGCGCAAGCAAGCGGGCCAGCTGGCGTCCAAAATGCGGTTCATCGCCGCCCAGTTCGACGCCCTCTTGGAGGGCGGGCTCTGGCTCGCGAATGCCGCCCACGCGAATGCGATGGCGAAGCAGCTCGGGCAAAAAATCGGCGATCTGGCGAGCGTGGAGCTGACCCGGGCGGTCGAGGTCAACAGCCTCTTCGTCCGCTTGCCGAGCGCGGTCATCTCTGATTTGCAGGAGTGGTCCTTTTTTTGGACCTGGGACGTTGACGACAACCTGGTGCGTTGGATGACGAGTTTCGCCACCGCAGACGACGACGTGGACCGCTTCGTCGAGGGTGTCCGCTACTTTGCCGAGCGGCGTGCGCGCCAGCCGTAGG
Organism: Acidimicrobiales bacterium; assembly: GCA_035503975.1. Classification (GTDB taxonomy): domain Bacteria; phylum Actinomycetota; class Acidimicrobiia; order Acidimicrobiales; family Palsa-688; genus DATJMJ01. Next base: position 5,510 of record DATJST010000503.1, read on the forward strand.
GCGGCGCCGGCGCACGGGTGATCTCACGCTCGAGGTGCCGACGACGGTGGCTGTGCCGACGACGGTTGCTGTGCCGGTCGCCGCGCTCGGTGGCCGCGCCGGTCGGGGTGCGCCGGTCGGGGTGCGCCGGTCTCACCCTAGACTGAGCCCCAACCCGGGAGGTTGACAGACAAATGAGCCAGTTTGGTTACCCAGGGGGCGGTTATGTGTCCCGTGCCCCCGTCAGCGTGCGTGGTACGGCCACCCTGTTCGGTACGACCATGGAGCTCGTCGCGGGCACCATGGGCTGCTTCGCATTGGGGTGCTACCTGGGGCGCAACCTCGCCCCCGGCCTGGGCATCGTCTTTTTCATCGTCGCTTTCGCCGTGCTTATCGGCATGCGTTTCACCATGCGAGCAAGCAGCACGGTGGCGGTCGCCCTGCTCGTCGTCTTTGGAGTGGCCATGGGCTTGGCGACCGGCCCTACCGTCGCTTATTACGCCAGCACCAGCCCCGATGCGGTTTGGGAGGCCGGTGGTGCCACTGCCTTGTTCATGGGCGGGATGGGGGTCGTCGGTTTTAGCATCCGCCGGGACATGGCGCACGCAGCCCGGTTGGCTTTGTGGGCACTGCTCGCGCTCATCCTGTTCGGGGTTGTAGCCATCTTCACCCAAATCCCCCACGCCGACCTCATATATTCGTGCCTCGGGCTGGCTATCTTCGCCGTGCTCACCGTGGCCGACTTCCAGCGGCTGCGTATGGGCGGCCGCGGCGCCTCCGCCCCGGTGATGGCGGCCTCGATCTTCTTGGACGCTCTGAACGTTTTCCTTTTCTTCCTGAACATCTTCGCGGGCCGGCGCAACTGACCGGCGGCATCGCCACGCGGGTGTCGATCGCCGAGCTGAGCTTGGCGCCTGGTAAGGGCATGCGGGCCAATTGGGACGTCGCCGCCCTGCGCCTTGACAGCCGCGGCATGTTCGGCGACCGCCAGTACATGTGGGTGGAAGGCGAGCCCCACGTGCATGTCCGCCACCACGCCGGGACGGTTTCGGGACGCGGCTGCCAGCTGACCCAGCGCGAAGACCCCGGCCTGACCGGCATCGAGCCCACCCCTGTAGAGGATGGCGTGGTCCTCTCGCAGACCGCGGAGATCGAGCAGCACCGTGTTGGCCCTCCGGCGCTCTTCGTGCCTCGCCGGCCCGACATCCCCGCTCACCGTGTCCCCGTACGGGTCTGGAGCTGGGAAGGCGAAGCTGTTGACCAGGGCGACGAGGCGGCGGCTTGGGGAGAGGCGGTGCTCGGACGGCCCTGCCGCCTCGTGGAGGTGAGCGAGGCCACGCCCCGCTGGGTAGAGGGCAACCCGGCGCTAGGCCGGGTGGGCTTCTGCGATGGGTACCCGTTGACGGTCGGCAGCACTACCGCGTTCGCGAGGCTCAACAAACACCTGGAGTCCGTCGGGTGGCCCCCCGTGCCCATCAACCGGGCGCGGGCGTCGGTCATTTTGAGCGGCCTCGACTTCGGCGATGGCTCCTGCTTCCCAGAGGACTACGTGGCGGCGGTATCTGTGCCGACTGAGGCCGGGACCTTGGTACTGGAGCGTCGCAAGGCCTGCGGGCGTTGCCCGGTGCCCGACACCGACCAGGTGAGCGGGGAGCGCCGCACTCACGTGCGTTCGGCCCTGGGCAAGCTCGGCCGTACCGGGACCCATTTGGACAGCGGCCTTTTCGGCACTGACCCGGAAATCTTCCTTACCCAGAACTTCATCGTCCACCTGCCCCCGGGCGTTTCCGACGTGCGCACCGCCGACATCGTCCGCGGTGCCGAAGTCGAGGCCACCTTGACCGAGACCACAAACTGGGTGCCTGTGCCGCGCTGAAGGCACAATGCCAGCGACCCGATAGATCCCCACCTCAGTAACGAGTTCGGGCGCGCCCAGTGCGTCAGGCCCAACGCCTCCGGCGCCGCCTCCGCGACACGAGCGAGACCAGGCAGGCCGCAGCGATGACCTCGAGCACCAAGGTCAATAACCAGTGGGCTGAGGGGTTGAAAAACAAGGCGCGGGCTACCATCCCACCGATGAGCGAGCCGCCTACCCCGCAGGCGACGGTCCACCAGAAACCGATGGGGTTGGGGCCGGGAACGGCCAAGCGGCCGAGGGCCCCGATGACTAGCCCGCCGATGAGGATGCTGATGATAAGGAACACAGATCCATGATGCCGCGCGGGCCAGCCCTAGCGGTCCCGGCCGTGGCGGCTCCTGCGCTGTCGCGCTGGAGGACGCGGCCCAGCCGCGCGGCACCGAGCTCGCAGGTACCACCAGCGCCGGTTGGCTCGCGCGTCGGCAATGATGGTGGCGAGCAGTGGCGGCGAGCCGCCGATGCCGGAAGGGAAGGTCGCCCGCATGACCCAGAAAGCAACGCCTCCGCCGCCCGGCGACAAGCCGGTGCCGATGGCCCCGCCCCGACCGCCGTCGTGGCGCCACTACCTCTGGCTCATCGCCGCGGCAGTGTTCTTGGTGCTGTTCTTCTTCTTGCCGGCGACACGCGTCGGCACCACTGTGACCCTCAACTACACCCAGTTCCTCGACGACGTCAACGCCAACCACGTCAAGACCGTCACGATCAACGATTCCAACGGCGAGGCGTCGGGCTCGCTCACCAACGGCACGTCGTACACGGTGGTCACGCCCACCAACCCGGGCGACCCCACTATGTACCCCGACCTCGAGCGTCACAAGGTGCAGATAACCAATAGCGCACCAGGGCCTTCGGCCGGTTCGGAGATACTCGACTGGATCCTGCTGCTCGCCCCGTTCGTCCTTGTCTTTTGGTTGTGGCGGCGCCTCTCCAAGGGCGGCCTCGGTGGCGGAGCCCTCCAAGGTGTGCTCGGGGCCGGCCGTTCGAAGGCGAAAGTGTTCGATGCCGACAACCCCAAGACGACGTTCGCCGATGTGGCCGGCTACGAAGGAGCCAAACAGGAAATTGCCGAGGTGGTTGATTTTCTGCGCAACCCGGGGCGCTACCGGCGCGCAGGCGCGGTCGCGCCGCGCGGAGTGCTCATGGTCGGGCCTCCCGGCACGGGTAAGACGTTGCTGGCCCGCGCCGTGGCCGGCGAGGCGAGCGTGCCCTTTTTCTCCGTTACCGGTTCGAGCTTTGTGGAGATGTTCGTCGGTGTCGGTGCCGCACGTGTGCGCGACCTCTTCGCCGAGGCGCGCAAGCGGGCACCGGCCATCATTTTCGTGGACGAGATCGACGCCATCGGCCAACGCCGGGGCGGTTCAGGCGTCGTTGCCAACGACGAGCGCGAGCAGACCCTGAACCAGCTGCTCGCCGAAATGGACGGCTTTGACATGACCGAGGGGATCGTCGTCCTGGCCGCCACCAACCGGCCCGAGATCCTCGACCCGGCCCTGCTGCGGCCCGGGCGTTTCGACCGCCAGGTCACCATCCCGCTCCCGACCCTGCCCGAACGGGTGGCCATCCTCAGGGTGCATTGCAAAGACAAAAAATTGGCCGCGGACGTCGACCTGGAGGTCGTGGGGCGGGGGACGCCCGGGTTCTCCGGCGCCGACCTGGCCAACCTGGCCAACGAAGCCGCCATCGTGGCCGTGCGGGCGGACCGCGATGTGGTCCGTGCATCGGATTTCGACGAGGCTCGCGACCGGATCATCCTCGGGCGCCGCGAAGGATCCAATGTCCTGCTCCCCGACGAGAAGCACGCCGTTGCCGTCCACGAGGCCGGCCACGCCCTCGTCGCCGCGCTGAGCGCCAAGGCGGACCCGGTGGCGAAAGTGACCATCCTGCCCGCCGGCCAGGCGCTGGGTGTCACCGAGCAGCTGCCGCTCGTCGAGCGCCACCTCTACGGCGAGGACTACCTCCATGACACGCTGGCAGTTCGGCTCGGTGGGCGGGCGGCGGAGCTGGTCGAGCTCGGGCAAGGGTCAACGGGCGCATCCAACGACCTGGCGGGCGCCACCGATCTGGCGGTGAAAATGGTGCGCGAGTTCGGTTTGTCCGCCACCGTCGGGCCGGTCGGCTACCCCGAGGGCGGGTCGGTGTTCCTCGGTGGCGGCGGCGCGGGCCTGTCCAGCCGTCCTTTCTCCGAGGCGACCCAGGCGAAGATCGACTCCGAGGTGGCGGCGCTGCTGAGCGATGCCGAGAAGCGGGCCGTGGACATGTTGACCCGTAACCGGGCCAAGCTGCGCCGCTTGGCCGACCTGCTCGTCGCCAACGAGACCGTTGACGGCGCCGAGGTGTACGCGATAGCCGGCGTGCCCGAACCGTCTGGGCTGGAGGCCGGTTCAACCTTGGCCCCAGAGCGCGCCGCTGTTACCGGGACCAGCTCGCCGAACGCCCGGCACGCCTAGTCGGGATGCGTCGCGGCCGAGTGGTCCGGGGTCGCGTTTGATGGGCCGGGCCAGCATCGCCGCGGTCCAGTCAATGCGGTCCTGTCAATGCGGTGCCGGCAGGACGAGCCGCCTATCGGTCGATGTCTGGACGAAGCCGGCGCCAAGGTAGAGCTGGCGGGCGGCGTCGTTCCCGAAGCCGACCTTGAGGCGGCGCGCACCTTTGCGCGCCAAACGGTCGAGGCCGTTGCTCAACAGCACCCGAGCGAGGCCGCGCCGCTGGTAGGCGTCATGCACGCGCATCGGTTCGACGAGCCCGACGAGGGTCGTGCGGTCGAACCAGAACAGGGCGTAGCCGGCCACGTTGCCATCGGCGTCTTCTACCGCCAGGTCGAGCGCCGGGTCGTACAGGGAGCACTGGCGGAGCCGCATCTCGACCAGTTCTCCATTGCGAGCGACCATCGGGTGGGGCTGACCCGCCCGCGCCACCCGGTCAACGATCGCGAAACCAGCCACCGACGCAACCGGCGGGCGCTGGTCGGCGTCCATCCACGTGGTCCCCGTCAACTCATTGGTCATTGCGAACCCGCTCCGGAGGGCGAGTCGCGTCAGGGGCGCACCCTCGTCGCAAACGAGCAATTCGAGGGCCTCCCAGGTGTGCTCAGCGGCCGCTCCCAAGGTCGCGGCCCAGACGTCTTCCTCGTCGACGACGGACGGCACGGCGAAAACGTCCACTTGCCAGACGGCGTCCCAAGCCGTCAGCCCGGCGGCGGCCACGGGGCCGTCGTCGTCGTACCAGACCGGGAGCGCCAGTTCGTCGGTGGCCCGGGGCGAGCGCCACCACCACTGCACGTCAGCCGCTTCCCACATGCCGCTGCGCGGGTCGGCGAGCCGGGCGCGCTGCAGGACCTTGGTCGTCGCCTCCAGGCGTCCGAGGCCCCGCAGCAGCTCGCGTCGCACGACCACGTAGGCCAACGGTACGGGGTGGCGCCGTCGAGCGCAGCGCAATTACGGTCCTCCGGGCGTGCGCTCGCGTTCGCTCGCGTTCGCTCGCGTTCGGGCCAGAGGGGCCAGCTGTGGCGGCAGCTGCGGCCTTGCGACGGCGGCAGCGGCAGCGGCAGCTGCGGCCTTGGCACGGCGCTGGCGTGCGGCGGGGTGTACCCTAACCCCTCCTGTTCGTGGCGAGCTTGGGGCGCGCCTTGGCCACCTCGCCCGGGTCGAAGGCGCCAGCTCAGGGCCGGTCTTCCGGCCCGGCCGGGCTCGGTGGGATGTGCGCGGTCAGCTGACCAACAGGTCGATCGCCGTCGCGAGGCCGATGGCGATGACTATGGCGCGGAGCAACGCGGCTGGGGCGAGGCGCGCCACACGAGCGCCGACGTAGCCGCCCAGGAGGGCGCAGCCAGCCATGATCCCGGCGGCGAGCCAGGCGACGTGCGCGTGGGCGACGAAGATCGCCACCGCGACGGTGTTGATCACGAGCGAGAGCACGCTCCGCAACCCGTTGACCCGCAAGAGCGGCTCGGGGAGCCCCGAACCGAGCACCGCCAGGAGCACCACGCCGAGCCCGGCTCCGAAATAGGCGCCGTACATCGCGGCCACCGCCGAGCCCCCGTGCAGGAGGGCCCAGTGAGGCCGGTCAGCCTCGCCGTGCCGGCGCAGCCACTTGGCGACCAGTGGCTGGACGGCGAACAGGCCGCACGCGACGAGCAGCAAGTAGGGCGCAATCTCGCGGAAGTCGTGCGTCGGGGTGGTCAGCAAGAGGACACCTCCGACCACCGCCCCTGCCACTACGGAGGGGGCGAGCACCCTGAGCCTCTGCGCCTGGTTGGACACCTCCTGGCGGAACCCGGCCGACCCGCCGAGGTAGCCAGTCCAGATGCCGACGGTCGAGGTGACGTTGGCCGTGAGCGCCGGGTAGCCGGCGGCGAGCAGGGCCGGGAACGAGATCAGTGTGCCCCCACCGGCGGCGCCATTGACCAGCCCCGCACCGAGCCCGGCCAGCGCGAGCAGCAGTTCCTGGTCCCCGGTTAGGCTCACCGGCGCACTGACCCGGGGGGCCTGTACTGCTTCACGCGCCTGCGACTCTACCCTAAGGCCCCGGAGTGGCCCACGAGCCCCCTGGCCCCGACGGCTGTGTGTGTGCTGCAATCGGGACCGTGACGAAGAACACCCGGGTCTACCTCGCCGGGCCGGACGGCTTCACGCCGGTCATGCTGGCCTGGCACCACGACGTGCTCATGCCCGCGGTGGCGGCCGCTGGGCTCACACCGGTGTCGCCCTGGGAAAAGTTCGCTGCTGAGTGGGCGGCCGTGCTGGCGCTACCGCGAGGAGCGGCGCGCACCGCGGCACTCGCTGACCTCGACGGCCGGGCCGGCGCCGCCAACGCTGAGCTCATCGCCTCTAGCGCCGCGTTGTTGGCGCAGCTGGACGGCGTCGACGTGGACTCGGGCACGGCGAGCGAGATCGGCTACGCCTCCGCGCTCGGCCTGCGGGTCGCCGGGGTACGGTCGGACTCCCGGCTCGCGAGCGACAATGAGGGCACAATGGTCAACTTGCAGGTGGAGTACTTCATCACCCGCACCGGCGGCCACGTGCACCGCGAGATCGCTCCGGCGATCGCCGAACTGGCCGCCCTTGTGCTCCAACCGTGAGCCACACGGCGACGGGACGACGGCTTCCCGATGACAACTGTACGCGACTGGCCCTCTCGGAGCCGGGTTGCGCGCGACCTACACGCTATATGGGCTACGAGCAGGTGAGCTGCGTACAGTTGTATATCGGTTTCCGAACGTAGAACGTCGCAACTCCGGGCCTGGCGCGCGAAGCACGCGCGCGACTCCTCCGTTTTTGGGGTAGTGCGTAGCACCTTTCGCGCGGCGACGGCTCGGTGGCTCCCGCGCCCGGCCCTGGCGAGCCTTGCTGGCGCTACGACCGCCTCACCCGCCCGCGCCTGGTCAGCCGCCGCTGCCGCTGTCCCAAAGGGCTAGGAACTCCCCGATCGCGCCGTCGCAGAGCGCCTGTTCACCCGCCGGTAGCGTGCAGGTCTCCAGCCAGCTGCCGTAGGCGGCCTTGGACGTCGAGGGCTTGTAGGTGACCACGCCCAGGGCCGGATAGGGGCCGCCCGAGGGGGTCCCGGTGCCACGGACGCCGGGCGGGTCCGTGAAACGCACCGCCGTTGCGCTCGCTCGGGACACCGTCTCTCTGGCGGGACGGCGCGGGCACGCCATGGCCTTGCCGAAGTCGGCTTGGAGGGCGCGCTCGGCGGAAGGAAAGAAAGGGCACGCCTGGACCAGGATGCACCCCACGCAGGCCGGGATGACCTCGGACGTCACTGCCTGCGCGGTCTTCGGCCATCCGGACCCTGGGTGGAACTCGCCCTTGGGGTAGACCGAGATCGCGTCGCTGCCGTCGGCGCCCACGCTGGCTTGGCAGGCCCAGCCGCGTGGGCCGAGGATGAACATCTCGCCCTGGTTGTCCCCGTACGCCGCGAGCCGGTTCGCGGCGGCAGTCGGTACGGCCACCTTCTGGCTGTGGGGGAGGGCCCGGGCGGGGCTCGATGCTCCGAGGCTCGTCGGGCAGGAGATGCGGGGGACCGAGACGGCGCTGACAGCGGCCCGGGACATCCCCGCCGCGCTAGCAGCACCCGCAGCCTGCGCCGCGCCCGCCGACAGGGCCACTATGGGAGCCAGTGCGAGCACCACGACGGCAGCGAGCACTCGGCTGACACGATGAGCCACGCCCCCATCTTGCCAGGACGCGGACGCGCCGATCGCCGGGCAGCGGGGTAGGCTAACATAGTGAAACTTTTCACTAAGCGGACCGGCCTGCACGATGACCCTCCGGAGGGCGGCCAAGAGGCCGAGCCAGGCGGGTCACAGGGCGGCAGGCGAGCCCAGGGCGGCAGGCGAGCCCAGGTGGTGGTGGTTGGCACCGGCTTCGGCGGCCTCAACTGTGCTCTGCGCCTCGCTCATCAAGATGTCGACGTCACAGTCATCGACCGGGACAACTACCACGGATTTTGGCCACTCCTCTACCAAGTGGCGACCGGCGGGCTCGGCCCCGACGACATCGCCCGGCCCGCACGCTCGCTCTATGCCGCCCACCCCAACATCACCGCTCGCATGGGTACGGTCACCGGCGTTGACCTCGACAACAAGCTGGTGCACGCCGAGGACCAGCGCGACCTACCGTACGACTACCTCGTCCTGGCAGCGGGTAGCGCGAGCACGGACTTCGGCATCCCGGGCGTGGCGGAGCACACCTTTCCGCTGAAAACGCTGGCCGACGCCATTGGCCTGCGCAACCACCTGCTGGCCACGTGGGAGGCGGCCGACGCCGGCGTGGCGCCCGACCTTACCGCGGCTCTCACCGTCGTCCTGGTCGGTGGTGGCCCGACGGGCGTGGAGCTAGCCGGCGCCATCTCAGAGCTGGTCTCGGTGAACCTGCCCCGCGACTACCGCCATCTCGAGCATCAGCAGGCGCGGGTGGTGCTGGTCGAGATGAACGACAGCCTTCTGGCCGGATTTGCCCCCCGGCTCCAGCGCAACGCTCTGCGCACTCTGCAGGACAAGGGCGTCGAGGTCCGCTTCGGGGCCACGTTGGCCGAAGCGAGACCTGACGGCGTCACCTTTGCCGACGGCAGCAGCATCAAGGCCGCGACCATCGTGTGGACCGCCGGCGTGGCAGCCAATCCGCTGGCGGCGCACTTGGACGCCGAGAAGCGCCGGGGCGGCACGGTCGCCGTGCAGCCCGACCTGTCTCTACCCGGCCACCCGGAGGTTTTCGTCGTCGGCGACCTGGCGGCGGTGCCCGATCGGCACGACGGCCAGCTCCCCCAGGTCGCCCAGGTAGCCATCCAGGGTGGGCGGCACGCCGCCCGCCAGATCGAGCGGCTGGAAAAGGGCCAGGCGACCGGCGCCTTCCGCTACCACAACCACGGGACCATGGCCACGGTGGGCCGACGCGACGCGGTAGCCGAGCTGCCGGGCGGGCTCACGATGACCGGGACATTGGGCTGGCTGAGCTGGCTGGCAGTGCACCTCGTGTTCCTGATCGGGTTCCGTAACCGCGCCGTTGTCCTGGTCAACTGGGCCTACAACTACCTGACCTGGGACCGAGCGGCTCGCGTGATCCTCGAACTGCCGGCCAAGCACGTCGATGAGGCATGAGGCCGTGAGGCCGTGAGGCATGAGGCCGTGAGGCCGTGAGGCATGAGGCCGTGAGGCCGTGAGGCCGTGAGGCATGAGGCCGTGAGGCCGTGAGGCATGAGGCCGTGAGGCCGTGAGGCATGAGGCCGTGAGGCCGTGAGGCATGAGGCCGTGAGGCATGAGGCCGTGAGGCATGAGGCCGTGAGGTCTGGCCTCGCAGCGTGCCCGCCCGGCTAACCCCACCAGTCCGACGCCGAAAGGTCGGGCTCGGACGGGGCTGACCGTTCCGTCACGGGTACTGGGCTCATCACCACGTCTTGGTTGACCAGGCGCTCCATGAGCTCGTCGGCGGGCACCGGGCGACCGAGTAGGTAGCCCTGAGCGAGCCTGCACCCCAGGGTGCGCAGCCTGACCAGCTGCGTCGCCGTCTCGACGCCTTCGGCGATCGCGTTCAGGCCAAGGCTGCCCGACAGTGCGGTGATGGCTTGGACGATCGCCTCGTCCTGCTGCCTGCGGCCTAGCCCGGCGACGAAGGACCTATCGATCTTGACGGTGTTGACCGGGAACTTCTGCAGGTACCGGAGCGAGCCATAGCCCGTGCCGAAGTCGTCGATCGCGAGCCCCACGCCCTCGGCCGTGAGGCGGCGCAAACCTTGGATAACCGGGCGCCCACCTTCGATGAGGACGCTCTCGGTCATTTCCAGCACCACTTGCTGGGCCTCTATGCCGGCTTCGGAGATCATCCCGAGGACACGGCCGCAGAGCGTCGAGTCCTCTAGTTCCCGACCGGAAATGTTCACGGCGAGGTGGAAGCCCTCAGGTGCGGCCCACCTGGCCAGCTGGGCGCAGGCGGTCTGGAGCACCCACTGACCGATCGGCCCTATGAGGTCGCTGCTTTCGGCAACCTTCATGAACGATCCCGGCCCGAGCACGCCCCGCGCCGGGTGTTCCAGGCGCAGCAACGCCTCGGCCCCGACTATGCGGCCGTCCATGCTGTCGCAGATTGGCTGGTAGTAAAGGCGGAACCGGTCGTGAGTGAGCGCTTCTTTGAGCTCGTGCTCTATGGACTGGCGCTCGCGGGCCCGGTCCCGTAGGACCTGGTAGGTCTCCCAGCGGCGGTGACCGTGGTGTTTGGCCTCGTACATGGCGGTGTCGGCCTCGCGCAGCAGTTCGTCGCCGTCCGCGTTCGGGTTGCGGGTGATAGTTAGCCCGATGCTGAACCCGACTCCGACCATCGTGCCGTTCGCCAGCACCGGGGCCGCGAGCGCGGCGTGAACCCTTTCCACGATGCCCGGCACGCTCGCCTCGTCGGGCACGGAGCACACCAGGACGAACTCGTCGCCTCCGAGCCGGGCCGCCGTGTCCGGAGCGCGCACGGCGCCGGCGAGCCGGTTGCCCACCTGGCGCAAGACCTCGTCG
>DATJST010000504.1:0-13077 GCA_035503975.1 Acidimicrobiales bacterium
CCTCGCCGAAACCGGCGAGGGCAACGCCGGCTCAGCGAGGGCCTGGAGCGTTTCGTTGCTGTTTCAACCCTCCCTCGCCGAAACCGGCGAGGGCAACCTTGGCGCGGCTCGCCGAGGAGGGATAAGTACGATGGTTTCAACCCTCCCTCGCCGAAACCGGCGAGGGCAACCCGGGGGCTCGGGGGCCCGGTTCGGGTCGCCGGAATCGTTTCAACCCTCCCTCGCCGAAACCGGCGAGGGCAACAAGCCGCCTACGAGGCCAATCTCGCCAACGCGCAGATGTTTCAACCCTCCCTCGCCGAAACCGGCGAGGGCAACCAGCGGTGCAGACGGCCAAGGCCACCGAGCAGGCGTCGTTTCAACCCTCCCTCGCCGAAACCGGCGAGGGCAACTTGAACGTGTTGTAATAACCGGTGCTGCCGATCTGGTTTCAACCCTCCCTCGCCGAAACCGGCGAGGGCAACACATTTTCTACACTCCACGAAACTGCAGCGTATGGGGTTTCAACCCTCCCTCGCCGAAACCGGCGAGGGCAACCAGCACAGGAGGTAGCGTAAATGAGTACCGAGCCAGTGTTTCAACCCTCCCTCGCCGAAACCGGCGAGGGCAACACGTCTGGCGGGAGGTCTAGATGGCACGCGCGGTCGTTTCAACCCTCCCTCGCCGAAACCGGCGAGGGCAACCCTGCATGGAGTTGGCCTGGATCTCAACCGCGTTCTGGTTTCAACCCTCCCTCGCCGAAACCGGCGAGGGCAACTAGCTGTCGTTCCAGGTGTCCTTGACCGCTCGGAAGCTGTTTCAACCCTCCCTCGCCGAAACCGGCGAGGGCAACCTGGATGCCCCCCAAGCTCGGATAATACACACTGTTTCAACCCTCCCTCGCCGAAACCGGCGAGGGCAACCCTGCTGAGCAGGCAGGATTCTGCAGCCTCATTGCCAGCCGGGTTGAACGCCGGTGGGGAGGCAACGATTCTGCTGTCAAGATGCTCTTGCGAGCCGCGCACCCCTGCCCCATCAAGCGCTACTGGAGGTTCGCGGCCGTTATAGGATCAGAGGCCCCCGAGTCGTGTCGAGCTGCCGTGTGGGCCCCATGACCCTAATCGGGTATTGGCTGCTCAAGCGGTAGATCCGCACGGAGTCTTGCACCCTGTCTATGACCTGGCCCAGGGCGTGCTCCAGGGAAGGTAAGTGTTGCTCTTCGATTATGAGCTCGAACACGGACTTTTGCACTCTAGTCCCATAGCCTTCGCACACTTTCGCAACACGACGTAGCCGCGCGTCTCCCTCTTCTGTGGAGGTGCTGACATCGTAAACGAGGAGAAGGTCCACGGGTCACTCCATCTGTGTCACGTATGGAAGGTAGTGCCTTAAGTCGCCACGGAGGTAGCGCGCGAGAAGGGTCGCTTGAAGGTTCGGCACCAAGCCCCAAGGGCATTGTTGGCGAAGAACTCGGTGATGCACAGGCCGTGCCAGTTGCTCGTACCAAGTCGAAATGACAGTGCGGCGTCCCAAGTCCGTAAGCTGCCGGGCACCTCCGGCCAATCGTTCGAAATGGCGCTCCGTAAGTTGGCGGCGGTTGCACAAGGTCAGGACTAACCGCTCAATGTCCGGCCGTAGTTCCTCCATCAGATCCAAAGCCAGAGCCGGTCGTCCTGGGCGAAGACTGTGAAGGAAACCTACCTGGGGGTCCAAACCGACCACTTCGCACGCCGCTTCGACCCGCGTTCGAGCAAGGTTGTACAGGAAGGACAGTACTGCGTTCACTGGGTCTAGGGGCGGTCGACGGCTTCGGGCCCCGAACGACAGATCCGCGGTCATCGCTCTGCGAAGGCTGTCAAAGCTGCGTCGGCTGGCCTGACCCTCAATGCCCCTCACCTGGTCCAGGTCTGTGGCAACCTTGAGCGCCAGCAAGCTATCGGCAAGCGTGGCTGTAGTGGCTTTGATGGTGGCGACAACCTCAGGGTCTTGGGCGAGACGCGCGAGGTTGCGGCCTAGTCGTACCGCATTTTGGATCTTGCCTGCAACAATTGTCCTGGCTAGTTCGAGCCGTTGGTTCCGATCCCCGCGGGCGCCCCACTGCGAGCCGCGGAGCAAGACGTTTCCCCGTAGAGGGCCGCTGAGCCTCCCCGCAAACCGCCCCGAGCTGGTGACCCATGCGATGTCCCGGCCGTCCGCGGCGCAGCGGTGTATCAGAGGAGTGGTCGCCGAAACATGACCGACCAGCACAATGGACTCGAGTCGTAGCAGCGGTGCGCGCCGGGGCGGCTCGCCGTCACACCGCGCCAAGACGGCGTCACCATCGAGGTGAAGCACGGTGTGTTCTGTCTGCACGTACAGCGTGTTCAACAGTTCGCGCATGGGTGTGCTCAGGTCGGGGGGACGAAAAGCGAGGCGTGGAGGTTACTAAGGCGTCTGCGGTCAGCTACGACTTCGGGCAAGCAGTGGACCTTCAGTGAACAATCGGCGCACCTGCGGTCGTTCACGGGCGCAGGAAGTCTCGGTGAAGAACGAGCGGATCGGATCTCGGCGGCGGCGTTGCGAGCCTCCCGTTTTTCTATATCGCTCAGCACTACCGGGACTTTGCGGCGCGCCTTAGTCAGCCATATCGCTCCAGTGACCACCTCGACACCGAACATCTCCTCAAGACAGATCGCTTGGGCAGACAGTTGCGCTCTATGGTCGGGCTGCACATGCCTCGCCGACTTGTACTCGACAGGGAGCGGGCCGCTCGGGGCCAAGTCAACACGATCTGCCACGCCGTAAAGCTCAGCTTGGTCGGACCACACTGTGACGTGGAAAAGGCTGTCGTGGCCGTTACTGTCTTCGTCTACCCGCGCGTGAGCGACATGCCCAGCCGCTGTATGGCGGTTGTCGGACCACAGGCGTTCGGTGGCTATGATCGCCCATGAGCGCGGGCAGTACACGAAATGGCCGACCTCGCCAGGGCTCACCGTATTAGGACCGTACGCGTCAGCCATCCCGGCCTCTAAACGAGCGGCCCGCTGAAGGAAACGCCTGCCGGGGTTTGCCCAGGGTCGTCGGCGACTCTGTAATCAGAAAAGCGGCCCGGTTGCTCAACTTCGGGCAACCGGGCCACCTGGATCTTCTCAAGCAAGGTATGAGAGGGGGCGTTCCCGAGGGGGTTATCGTGGGAGAAGACCCAAAGCCCTCGACAAGCCATGTCACCTCTCGCCGAGGAGCGGTCGAGGTCCCAGCCCATGATGAGGGCCTCCCACAGCAGAGCGAGGTCGTCCTGGGTCGCGCCCGTTTGGTGCCCGTAATAAGGGCTGTAGTAGACGTGGGCACGGTAAAGGCCGTAGGAGACGGTCGCTTTGCGGCCCATCTCGCGGTTCTTGCCGCCCCCGTCCTCCGAGCCCTCGTAGAAGCTCTGCAGTGCCTTCTCGTTGGTCACAGCGACCCGTGTAATGGCGTGCTCGATGGGGAAGATGGGGTCCAAGGACTGGGCGAAAGTGAACTGCACAGGGCCCTTCACCTGCCCGGCGTTCACCTCGGTGCCCATGACCGCCCCGAACATCCGGATGTCGTAGAAGTTGGCGCACATCCACTCACGGACCTTGGTGGCCACCTCTGGCTTAGGGGCCTTCATCTTCTTCTGCTCCAAGTCGCCAGCGGCGAGCTCGTTGGCCGCCTTCAGCTCCTCGTAGGCCCTACGATGCCTGGCGTTTAGGGCGACGCCTTCTTCGACGTAGATCTTGTAACGGGCATTGGCGTCGTTGTCGTCCGGCCTTGCTGCCGCAACCCAGTTGCGCACCTTGCGCTTGAGGGCAACATCGGTGATAAGCCCGGTGCCGTCGTAGGGGTTCGTGCGCGGCAGGTTGGCATTGTCGGGGTCCCCATTGGGGTTGCCGTTCACGACATCGACGAGAAGGACTGCGTCGTGGCGCTTGGACGGGTCAGTGTGCAGGGTCGTCATGCTTGCTCCTCTTCAGGCTCAAAGGCTTCGTGCTCGGGCTGAATGGTCCCAGGGTGGGACGCGGCATAAGCAGCTCTTCGCGCTCGGTCGGCCGCTTGTTGGTGGTAAAGGCCAAGCGCAAAACGCGCTCGACCTTGAAGGTCTAGGTGGAGAGGGAAGTCCTGCACGCCCTCGAGCGTGGCCTCTATCTCACGTTGGAGCCTGCCTGCCTGGGCCGGACGGTCACGGCGCAATTTGGCCAGGTGGTGCTGGTGCAGCTCCACCAAGCGGCCCACGACCAGGCCGGGGTGAGCACTGAACTGAGCATAAAAACGCTCGGTCAGGCTGGTGCCGGTGGCCGCCTCAGCAGCGGTGCCCAACAGGGCCAACAGGCGCCCGGCGCGGTACGCCGGGTCGGCATTTCCCTCGTCAAGTACTTCTGTCATGGGGACGTTCCTCCGTATTAGCCAGCACCGCAAAAGCGATGCTCGGGGATAAGTGGTCTGGCCCAGCGGACCTATTCGGCGCAGGGCTGTTTGGGCAATGGGATCGGGCAATGGGAGGCCCTGGAGCGCACAGGTGAACAGCGCGCTCGGCGCACCCGGCCCCGCGGACGCACCGCCTGGTGGCCTCAGGCTGTCGGAAAGCAGCCTTATGCCGGGGACCTTGTGCTCACCGCTGGCTCTTTCAACGATGGCGGCGTCGGCAAACCAAGCACCCAAGTTGTCGGCGAGTTCGGCCAGCGTCTCGCTCACCCAGCTCCGCACGACAACTCGGGCTTTGGAGGCCCCGAGGGCCACTGCATCAAAGCGCCCGATGTCCCCGATCGCACCTGGTCGTCCTCGCCAGGGCCCAGACAGCAGGTGGGCCACATCTTCTGGGCGGATGCCCTCAAAAAGCGCCGTCATAAGGTCGGGAGCGTCCTGGCTTGCCCACCAGACGATGGCCACATCGTCGTGGAAACGGCGGTGTTGCTCCGAAGCAACCAGGGCGTTGAGCCGCTGGTGCGTGGCTTCGCCACAAGAGCTGCACACCCTGGCCGCCCGAGCGCGCGAGAGCCCGAAGTGCTCAAAGGCGTCTTGGTTCGCCGATACGAGCGCCATAGTGGCAGAGCCGCCCAAACGTGAAAGACCTCTCACCGCGACTGGCAGCAGCTCGGGGATCTCGCGGACCTCCCCGCAGACCGAACATTGCCCGACAACTGCGCCGGGCGCTTTGGTGGCAGCGGCGATGCGCTGCCTCCACCACTCGCGCAGTTCTGGGTTGTCGGTGGGGAGCTTTCCCAAAACGTAAACGGCCAAGAACTGCGCCGGGTTGAAGCCCTCGGGCAACCTGACGCTTTGGGGTGACTCGGCGAGCGCCGACAGCGCCGCCAGCGCAGGGTCACCGACGCTTCGTCGTGCTTGGTCGACAAGTTCGGCCCACAGCAGGTGCCGCAGGCTTGCACGCTCTTTGTCGCTCCCATCGTCTTTGACCGGGGTGCCCAAGGTGTAGTCCGCTCGGTCGAGAAGGAACGCACGCGAGCCACTCGTCCGTTTTTCGCCGGGGACCTCAAGTTCGACGCCGTTCAGCCCGTCGCCCAGTCGGCTGACGGGCCCAACCGGTGAACCGTTGGCGTCAAGGTCAAGACGCCAATGGACACGCTGGCGGATGCAGCCCCGCTCCGTGCCTGCCCCCGAGGTAGCGGCAGAGCGCGTCAAGCTCTCCAGTAGCATCAGGGCTCCTTGGTGTACGGGACGACCAGCCGCCCATGTTCGACACGTGCTCGGAAAAAACGCGGGTCGGCGCGGCCCCCGCTTGGTGCGGGAGCGGCGTCTGCTGGGTACACCTGGCGCAACATCAGGCCGAAGTCCTCGGTCCAGTCCACGGGCCGCTCGCTCGGGTCAAGTTCGGAAAAGTCAGCGGCGAACTCGCGGCACCCTAGGTAGGGGCGCTCATGGCACTGGCCGAGGGCGACCCGCCGGCGCAACTGGTCCCTGTGCTTGGCCTGGTTGTCCCCGACCCCAGGGAAGACCTCGCAATGAGCATGCACGACATAGGCCACATCGGATAGCACCATCGTCGAACGTTGCTGACGGTCCTCTGCGGCGTCGTAGCGCTCGCCCGTTTCCTGCCACCTCCGGGCGGTCACCTCGGACTGGCGGCTCCCGATCTCGTTGCGCCGCATGACGAAAGTGCGCCCCTTGGAGACCACGTCGATGGCCACGATGCGCCACCGAAATTGGGGTTTCCAGTAGATGGCGTCCAAGACGCCGACAGCGGCGGAGGGCGTCATCATCGGGTAGCTCACCCGCTCGGCCCCGAACTCTGGCCTGGTGAAACAGGCGAGCTTGCCCCACACCCTTAGAGATACTGGGCCCCCCGAGGGCGCTGGGTAATTGCTTGTGCCAGTGGCTACCACACGCTTTCCTCCTTGGTCCATGGTTGGTTGGCTGCTACTTGAAGGCTGGATGGGTCAATACCAACTAGGGGGTCGTAGGGCCCTGTCCATACCTGCAAGGCCTCTGGGTCTGCGGGGAGGAAGTCGAGTGTGCGGGCACGGTTGGCGAGCCAAGGACGGATATTGACCGTCACGTCTTGGAGATGCCTCGCCGCCACGGGGTCGAGCGGGCGTCCCGCGCCCGCGGCTCTCAGGACCGAACCAAGGCCCTCTGCGCGGGGCTCGCCAGGGGGCCAGGGCACTATCACACCGACTCCCTCGTCGTCGACCAACCGAACGAGCCGCTCGACTTCGGGGTAGTCGAAGCTGCGGCGCGCCCTTTGGACGCCGTCGCGGTCGGTCCTTACGGCCGGGTCGGACAGGAGGCGCTCGAACCAGGCCCGAGAAAGGTTAGGGTCGCCAAGGTCGGCAACACCCTCGGCCAGCAGGCCCCGAGTTATGGGCATTCCTGCCGCATAGGCGTCATCGGGTGGGAGCCGGCCCCTATCGAGGTCGACGACTGTGGCCCGGCCCTTGCTGAGCTTTCCTTCCCGGTTGCACCTGCCCGCCGCCTGCTCAAGAGAAGGAGCAGGCCCGAGCACGCGTATGACGACAGGGAAGTCCAAGTCGACTCCTGCCTCGACCAGTTGAGTCGCGACAACCCTGCAAGGAACTCCCTCGGCGAGCGAACGCCTCACGTCAGCCAGGCGCTCGTCTACCTCGGCAGGGCGCAGGGTGCGGGCGAGGTAAACAACCGTCTGCCGGCAAAGCCGCGCCACTTCGGCGGCATCCCGGGCGGTGTTGAGGACACAGAGCACTCTCGGCTCGGAACCGACCATACCCGCGAGCCCTGCGTGGTCCAGCCTCACCGGGCCAGACCACGCCACACGGGCGCGCAGTGCCGGCCAGCGGTAGGGGTCCGCGAGCAAGGGTGCAGGGCGGCGGCCGGCCACCGTCCGCACACGTTCTATCGCCGGAGGGGTAGCCGACATCACAAGGACGCTCACGCCGAAGCGCTCGACCAGGCAGCGAAGAGCGTCGTAGAGGGCGTCCAAGAGCCGGACGGGCAAGGTGTGGGCCTCGTCGAGCACGACGACCGAGCGCGCCAAGCGGTGAAGACGGCGCACATCGGAGGGCCGGCGCCCGAACAGCGACTCGAAGAGCCGGACGGTGGTGGTGACAACTACGGGGGCGTCCCAGTTCTCCGCCGCCAACTTGGCCCAAACTCCGGCCCAGCCGACCCTTGAGTGGTGCTCGAGGACGACCCCCTCCCGGTCCACACCGAGTAGCTCTCTGTAAAACGATGCAGTCTGGGAGGTGACCGTTATGTACGGCACGGCCGTGACGACGCGCCGAAGGTTGTTCGCCGCTGCGTGATGGAGCGCCCAGCTCAGGCCGATGGCAGTTTTGCCAATGCCGGTGACTCCTGCGAGCTCGTACCAGCCGGGACGGCCTTCGCAGCCAGCTAGGGCTTCTTCGTACGCCTCTTGCCGGGCCCGGTTCACCGCCGAAGTCGTTGACGCGGTAACTAACTTGTCATGGCCGTCCTCGGCACGAGCAACGAGCTCGTCCACCCGGGCCGGCGAGACCACTGCAGCGCGACCGAAATGGGCGGCGGTGTCGAGGAAGTCGGCGTCGGCGAGCGCAGACTGGAGGAACCTGCCCAGCATCTCAACGTCGAAGAGGTTCCCGTCGTCGGGCATCGCCGCCCACTCCGGCACTCGAGCCTTCAGTCCTTCCCACGACGAGCCGATCACGACCTGAGCCAGGGCCTCAGACGCATCGGGATCCATGGGCTGCATACGCGCACGCAGGTCCGCAAGTGACGGAAGCCCCCCATGGTGACCGAAGACGGCCAACGCTCCAAGTAGCCCGGCCGTTGTCGGCCCCCACAGCAGGCGCGCGCCGGCGGACTTGTGGTCCCGGGCGGGGTAGCGACTTCTCGCCACGCTGTCGCCTTGGTCATGGCAAAGCCTCAGGTAGTCCTGGAAGCAGCCACCGGCCTTTCCGAGGTCATGGACCAGGCCGACCTCAGAGGCCAGTTCGCTGCAGCCAAAAGCTTCGCCGAACCGCCGAGCTAAGTTGGCGGTCCCTCGCAGGTGGTCAACCAGCGCGTGCGGGCAACCTGCCTGGTTCGGGGTATGGGCCCAAAGTCCGCTCATTCCCTCTTGCGCCCTCCCGCGAGGCGCGGGGGCGCTCGCCTCGCTGTTCAGCTCACCCTGCCCACTGGTCAACGCGCGAAACCATAGCCTCCGGCAGTGACCGTTTCCCTGCCTGCACGGGCCCTCAGCTTGGTAAGAGCTTTTCTGGGTTTGTCAAGCCAACCTGGCCCCACCCCGCGCGTCTGAGTTGGCCCCGGCCTTGGCCCTTTAGAACAGCTCGCCCGCGTAGTGTTCGGGTGTGCCCCAGGCATCCGGTCAGAGCGTGTTCCAGTTGCGCGTGCAGTTGAAGCGCGTGGACCCCGTCGTCTGGCGACGGTTGCTAGTGCCGGGCCGGGTGCACCTGGGCAAGCTCGATTTGATGGTCCAGGCGGCAATGGGCTGGACCAACTCCCACCTGCACTGCTTCAGGTTCGGGGAGCTGACCTATGGCGCACAGTTCGACGACAACCCCCTCGACGAGCTGGACGAAACGGCTGTCACCGTGACTGAAGTGCTTGCCGAGGAGCGACGGTTCGTCTACGAGTACGACTTCGGCGACTCCTGGGAGCATGACGTGGTGGTGGAAGACCGCTCGGGCACCCGCCTCGGGCTCAAGTTCGCCGTGTGCCTCGATGGCCAGAACGCCTGCCCTCCCGAGGACTGCGGCGGCCCGTCGGGTTATCGGGCGATGCTCCAAGCTTTGGACGACCCCAACGACGAGGAGCATGAAAGCTATCTGAGGTGGGCAGGCGGCCCGTTCGACCCAACATATTTCGAGGTGGCGGAAGCGAACGCCGCTCTGCAAAGACTGCGATAGCTCAGCTCTTGCGCCGCCCCCTGGCCTTAGTGGTGCGTAGGCGGTAGCTTTCTGTGCCGGTCTCGATTATGTGTGCGTTGAAGGTCACCCTGTCGACAATGGCACCGACTAGGCGAGGGTCCGGGACGACCTGGCCCCGGGTCGTCTCGGCCCAATCATGGTCTTGGGACACACGCCGCCCTAAGGACAAAGAGACGTGCTATGACAACAGCGAAAGCACCGGAGGTGTCTCCATGCGGGCGGTGATCATCTACGAGTCGATGCTTGGTAACACGCACACGATCGCCGATGCCATTGGCAAGGGTCTTGGCCAGGGCCTTGAGCCGGTGGACAAGGTGGTCGTGGTCCCAGTGGTTGAGGCAGGCCGCGAACGGTTGGACGGCGCCGACCTGCTCGTCGTGGGCGGTCCCACCCATTTTCACGGCATGAGTCGAGCTCGCACCCGCAAGTGGGCGGCCGTCACCGCCCAAAATCCCAAGAACGATCTGGTGCTCGATCGCGATGCCGAAGGCCCGGGCGTGCGTGACTGGCTCAGGTCGCTGGGCCGTGGCCACACAAAGGTTGCTGCCTTCGACACGCGCTTCAGGGGGCCCCGCGGTCCTCGGAGGGAGGGCATCGAGAGTGCTCAGCCGAAAACTTCGGAAGCACGGGTACGAGATGGTGGCCAAGCCCGAGAGCTTCTTTGTCACCTTGAAGAATCACCTCGAACCGGGCGAGGAGGCCCGCGCACAACAATGGGGCAGGCGGCTCGCGGCGACAGTTCTCACGGCGGACGGCGTCGCCAATGCGGGCGGCCCGGGACGACCACCTACCTCCGCGGGTACGTGATGCCCGAGGTGATGATCCCCACCCCTGGTGAGCTGTCGTCCTACCTGGCGACGCCTACGGGCGAGGGCCCCTGGCCGGGAGTCGTCGTCATCCACGACGCAATAGGGATGAGCCAGGACTTACGGGACCAGGCTGACTAGCTTTGCGGCCGAAGGTACCTCGACGCCCAGTACTTCGTCGGCAGCGTTGCCGCCCGTGGTGTCCTGGGGACCCGGCGCAGACAGCTTTGCCTAGGCCGAAGACACCGTCGCGTCGCCGAACTTGAGGCAAGGCACCAGGCGCAGCAGGTCGCCCAGGTGCTGGGAGACGATGGCTCTGAAACTATCGTGCTCCTCAATCAGGTTCTCCTCTTGTGGCGTGTTTGATTTGGCACGCGAGGCTCAGGAGCGCCGATCGTGCGGCTTGACTGCTTGGGTGCCGCATTACCGGGATCAGCACATTGAGCACAACACCAGCATCTACCTTGTCGAGCACAATTACGACTTTTTTGCTAGCATTTGGTCTGTCCATGGAACTACCTCCGTGGGCCGAGCCCTGGGCAGTTCCCGCTGCGCCAGGGCACCTTCCTTTGTACTCTCACAAGTTACTCTGCGAGCGTTAGCTCGATAGTCGGGGGCTCTTGGTTTTCCCGTTTTGGGACAGGACATCAGCGCTCCAGCTTCGCGGCAAAGAGGTTTAGGGAGAACCCCCTCAGGGACCCTGTGCAGTGGAACAAAGACACTCCTACCGCGAGGACTTGAGGCGTGCCTGCCGAGGGGCCAGAGAGTTCGGCCGGCGTCGGACGCCACGGGCGAAGGCACCCTGCCGGCGGCCCGGTGTCCTCAATCGGTCTAACGCGCCCCCAGGTCCTCATGGACTCGGCGCCTATGGGTTTATGGCGCCTGACATGTTGAGCTTTCCCGCAAACGCTGACGGAGCGAGTGCAGACGTGTACTCAATGGCGAAAACGCTGAGTGCGTTGGCAGCGCGTCGCGAATTCCCACCACAGGGACTGCAGGCGAGAGACAACACAGAGGACCGCTTCAGCGCAATGACCAGCCATCCGCGGGCTACGTTACTCGATCCTCTTGTCGAAAGGGCCACTCGAAGTGACCCAGGCAAGAGGCCGTCAATGCGAGACTTCAGCCTTGAGCTGTTTGCTTGGGCCACGCCGCCCCCGCCCTAGAGCCGGATGTAGACCTGTCTTCGCTCGGAGAACGGCTTCTGGTAGCTACTACAGCGACTCGCGTCGCGGAAGCTGCCAGGGAGTCGCAGAATCGGCTGTTTGCGCAGGCTCATTCGCGCTTCCAAGAGGCAACCGAACCGATTTTTGTGGCCTGGCACCAGTTCGCAGAAAGTACCGCCGGTATGCCTCAAGGAGTGATACATAACCGAAACGAGTTTCAGCGGCTTCAAATTGCAAGTGGAATTGGGGGGAAGTTCAATTCATGGCAGGCGCCTCCTCCTGCGTCGGCGTGGGTCTTTATCGGGCAAGGATGCGAGAGGATTGGAGACGACGCCATAAGGCTGTCAGTCGCGTTTGTACTCGGCAAGAGCGAAACGATCAGCCTGAAGTTCTCATTTTCGAAGCAACTGTTGTTCCTGGGTCCGCGAATGAGACTCTCCAGGCGTCGACGATCGCGTCAGCGGCTCTCGTCGCCCTCTCTCCGTTCCTTGCTAGATTTGTCTCGCTTGTTGAGCAACAAAACGGGATTGCGATGTAGACTCAGCGGACCCAGCACCGAGGGGGCGGATCCAGAAGATCAAGCACCTTAGCCGTGCCTCGAACGCCGCTCCAGAACGACGATTGTCACGATGAGGAGAGCGGCACCGATGGGGTTGGCACGATATCGGTCGGGTCAGCGACATGACCCCGAATCTCGCGCAAGCGCCCGATGTGGTTGAGGGCCTGATCGGCCGCCATGTAGGCCTCCGTGGCGAGGATGCAGTGATATGGCATCTTGCCCACGGCGTTGTCTTCCCGTGCCGTGCGAGCAGATCGCCAACCGCAGCCGAAAGTGGTCCTGTGTCTTCGGCAGGCGATACGGCTTAGAAGCTCCATCCACGGGGCTGAGCACGGAGTTCTGATACCAATGAAGGGAATCCGTACGCCGGGAAGCCACGATCGCACGCTGCGGCTGAGGAAGCTCCCATGTCAGCAGCCGACCCGTTGGTTGGGCCAACTGCCAGTGACTCGTGGAGCGGCCAGGCGAGACATATTGCGCGAGCAATAACGGGTGTTCGGACTGCAACGGAAAGACGCAGAGCGGCACATCTGGTAGTCGATCCTCCGCCCGAGAAGGCCAAAAGTGCGCGAGGACATTTACTTGGCCACACGTGGGGAGTTCTTTATAGCCACGGACACGCCGCTCGAGCTCACCCGTGCAGAAGCTCTGGTGCTCTTCGACTGGCTGCAGAACCTTGAGGGCGCCGGTGATGACGTTGGCGTCGGGCCCAGCTTTCAGGAACCCACGGCACCGGTCAGCACGAACGGGTGCTCGCGGCCAGCCCCTCGCTCGGAGCCGACGACCGCGCACTCAGGCAGACCGCTCGGTGATCGTGCGCACGAAATGCGGGGAACGTCGTCCGGGGAGGGCGGGAACTGCGCAGGCTGGGGACGCCAGCTGCCGTCCCAGTCAAAGACAAAGCCAATGGTTAGGTTGGGATCTTGGCCGATCGCCGCGCAGGTCGAGGTCGTGGCGACACACGAGACAGCCCCCAAGCCGTCACCGCTAGGCATGAGCGGGGCAGGGGCATGTGCCCATGGACCGGCCCGCCCGGTCAGCACGAGCGACTTGGCGTTTCTAGTGAGGTACTGGCCAACGGCTATGCAGCTGTCCTAGGCGCACCAGACTCCGTACAATGCGGCGTCGTCGCGGGGCACGGCGGCCCGTACCCAAGACCCGCCTTCGTAGCGAGCGGCCACTGGCACGGCGGGTCCCTCCAGCAGCGCTGTGAAGTTGGAAGCCGCGTCACCGAC
>DATJST010000505.1:0-2544 GCA_035503975.1 Acidimicrobiales bacterium
CGGGTGGGGGAACCGGGAGCTGCAGTCCTACACCGACGAGGTCGCCAATGCCTGCCTCGATGGCAACGGCAACCTGGCTATCACAGCGCGCCGGCTGGACCCCGGGCAGCGCCCCCACTACGACGACCGCGAGTACACCTCGGCGCGCCTGGTAACAAAAGGCCTCGCTCGCTTCACTTACGGCGTCTTCGAGGCAAGGGCCACGCTGCCGGCGGGTAGCCTATGGCCTGCTTTTTGGATGCTCGGGGAGGACATCGACGATGTCGGCTGGCCGGCCTGCGGTGAGATCGACGTGCTGGAGAACTTCGGGCACGACCCAGCCCTCGTGAGCGGGACCGTCCATGGCCCCGGTTACTCCGACGGCATCAGCTCGAGCCACAAGGCTAGCGAGAGCCTGGCGGCGTGCCCTCATGTCTACTCCGTCACCTGGCGACCCGCGGAGCTCAGCTGGTACATCGACGGCCACCGTTATGCCACGGTGACCCCGGACGACCTCGGGGGCAAGCCGTGGGTGTTCGACCACCCTTTCTACCTGCTCTTGAACCTGGCTGTTGGCGGCACCTTCTCTACTCCACCGACCCCTGCGACTCATTTCCCGCAGGTGATGGTTGTCGACTATGTGCGGGTCTACCCTTTGTCGGCCACCGACGAGATCTGATCTGACGCGCCGAGGGACAAGTCATGGCATTGCCGGTCCGAAGTTCGCCGAGGCATCCAGATCGGCGGGCCGGCGCTCGTGCATCCCACCGGGTGGCTGCGCCGTAAATGGCCGGCCAGATTACCGAGGCAGAACTGAGATGTGCTGTACTAGCCTTGCCAGAGTAGATCTAACTCCGTGGCGTCTCTGCCGAGTATGGGACGACCATGCCTAAACCGAGCAACGGCACCTGACGTTCCACGGGTAACTGTTTCAGCGTGGCTCGGCGTCTCAGGGCGTCAGCGGGAAGTAGAACTTTTCGGCGAGGCCGGCCAAGGCGGCGAGCCTTACTTTGGACAGGCTTGAGAACACTATGGCACCCGCCAGGTACTGTCCGTCCTTTATCACGACCAGCTCCTCAGCTGTCTGGCCGGCCGAGGTGCCCCTGAGAAGCCAGGCGGGGTGGCCCAAGCCGTTGTAGCGAGTGACCTTGAAAATCCCGCCGATTTCCCCCAGCTCGGCTTTCAGGTCGCTCTTTATGAACGCGGCCGGGACCGGTGCCGAAAGGGCTTCGTAGGTGATGATCACGACTTTGGCGAAGGAGGTAGGCGAGTTAGAGGTAAGCGAGCCATAGGTGCAGTCGGTAAAGGCGCCGCTGATGTTGTCCCTTTTGTCAAAGATCTGGGTGCCCGACCGAGCCTCAGGGGCCGGGACGGTCCAGCCGACAACGTAGGACACGTCAAGGGCGCTCACTAGGGCGCAGGCGGCCGCGCCGGTAGGCGGTGTGGGCGCAGGCGGTTGAGCCTGAGCGACAACGGGCGCCGACACCAGGCCAAGGGCGGCGGCTATCCCCACCAGGGCTTGACGCCCTGCGTGGCGAAGCTGGCGCAGGCGCCTCAAATTGCACCATCGCTGCGTGCCCGCAGGCGAACTGCCCATCGCGCCCTCTCCTTCGTCGGCCGTAGCAACCACAAACGGGCAGGGCAAAACCCATGCCCCACCGGCAACGATAGCTCTCGAGGCCGTAAAGAATGCTGTGGTTCCACCTACCCGCAGCGGGGCGTTCGCTTACCGGGCCCGCACCCCCCGTCTTGGCACGTGCTCACCGTACCCGCACCGCCCGACGTCGGCGCCCGCCAGACAGCTGTCTTGGCCGCCCCATGGAGGATGGATGACATAGATGAGCTCGCTCACCTGGAGGACCTGGGACTGGTGCAAGGTACCGAGCTCTCAAACGAGCGCTACCCCAATAAACGGGTGTTCTCGACGACCGAGCAAGGCGAAGCGGTCCTCCAGCGATGGTTGGACGAATCGCCAGTAGGCGAAGACCGCGTGCGCAACCAGTTCCTGGTGCGCATCTTCTTCGGCGACCGGGTCTCAGCTGAGCGCCTCGGCTCCCTCCTGGATGCCTACGAGGCAGCGGCCACCGCCAGGCGCGACCATTACGCCCAAGTGGTCGCCACGCTGGCGGACCGGCCCCAGTCGAGGTTCCGGGCGGCGACGGCAATGTACGGGGTCAGCCAGCAGCAGGCACAAATCGATTGGGTCGCTGAGGTGCGGGCACTTCTCGTCGGCCCCGTGCCCAGCCAAAGCAGCTGACGCTGACATGTTGGACGCACTTTTCCGGACAGCGTCCCGGTACCCCAAACGCATGGGCCTGCTCGCCATCCTCGTTTTCGTGCTCGCCGGGGTGTTCGGCGCCCCGGCGGCGGGGATGCTTAATGCCCGCAACCCTTTATCGGGCCCAGGTTCCCAAAGCGCTCGGGCCGAAGCTCTGGTCGAGCGCCTGACCGGCAAGGAGGTCTCTCCCGGCGTACTGGCCGTCGTCGCTGCCCGCCCCGGAAGCGTGGCGGTTTCCGCTTTGGCCAAGGCCATCGGTGCCGCGCCGGGCGTGGCTAGCGTGAGCG
>DATJST010000506.1:0-15173 GCA_035503975.1 Acidimicrobiales bacterium
CAAATGTTGTGGACGGGCTCTCGCAGTTAGGCGGCAACGGGCCCAGTCTCTAGACCCTCTGGTGCCCTCCTTTCTTGTAGCTTGCCGTCAATGAAAGTGGCGCCAGCTCGGACGAGGGGTACCAGCTGGGGGGCGGCCACCCGGTCATCAGTGCCTTCCTCACCCCATCATCCTGGCGGGTCTGTGCCGCCGAGACGCACAAAAACCACGCGGGGCGACAGCGCGGTGCCACGAGCGCGACGCGCGACGCGCTGGGCCGCGCGGTTATGGCCCCGGGCGGCGCAGGCCCGGCGGTGGGATGCTTCGGGACGGCACTGCAGATCCTCGCTCACGACCTGCACTTAGCTGTGGAGCCAACCCAGTCTCCGTCGCCAGCGGATCGGCCGTTTTCACTTGCTCGACCAACGGCCCTGGGCTCGGCTCCGCGGATGGGCGAGTCGCCCGGCGGCGCGAGAGCAGGGGACGGCGCTCCCTCGATGCGCCAAGGGGCCGGCGGGAACCCTCCGTGGCCGCGGCCCGTCCGTACCCAACGGCCAAGGCTTGTAGCCACGACCAGAGTCCCTCCGGTCAACCCTTGGGGCGGTTTTGCGCGGCGGTTGAGGGAAGTGAACGCGGCCCATTTAGGCCATCAGCGCCGGGGGTCGGCTTCTCCGCAGGCGCAGACTATCGTCATGTCAGGAATGCCAACTCCGGTCATGGTTTCAGCGGTGATCGAGCAAGGGCGCGAGCCGTCACAGATTGAACGTCACCAGCTCTTCAGGTCGGCAGCGGTAGGAGTGAACTAAGGGCTCTGCGAAGAGGTCAGCCCTGGGCTTTGTGGCGGTTATGCGGAGCTCTGGTTGTCCAAAAGGGCTGGAGGGCTTGGTCCTACTGCTCACCAAGG
Organism: Acidimicrobiales bacterium; assembly: GCA_035503975.1. Taxonomy (GTDB): domain Bacteria; phylum Actinomycetota; class Acidimicrobiia; order Acidimicrobiales; family Palsa-688; genus DATJMJ01. The sequence continues at coordinate 884 of DATJST010000506.1, forward strand.
CGGGCCACCCAGGTTGTGCAGGTCGTCAGTCTGGAGCAACTGGTACGCCGCCCTGGCGACTTGCTCGCCAACTCCCCCCTCGTTGACCAGCTTCCAGAGCAGGTCGCGGGTCCCCCGCCCGGGGGTTGTGGTCAAAGCCTCCCACACGGTGAGGGCGTCCTCGTCATCGCTGGCGAAAGCGAGAGATCGCCCTGACGCGCTGGCGATCGACGCCGACTCACCAGCGTCTAGTCGCCTGGCCCTGGCGCCGAGAGCGCGGCGCCACTCACGGTCTTCTTCTCGTAACGACTGCAGGCGGACGGCCAAGTGGAGCTCTTCGGCGTCTAGAGCCAGGACTACGAGCTCGGGCCGGCCGAGGACGAGCAGCTGGTCAAGGCCGTGCACAGCTGCCAGCGCACGGCTCGCCAGGCCTGAGCCGGGGACCGCCCTATCCGCTGCCCGTTGAAGCGCGTTGCGGATCCGGCGGAGCTCGCTAGGGTCTTCGGGGTTCTCCCCGTGAACGCCGTCGGCGACGAGGACCGTGCCGCCACATAGGTGGACCAGGTGGGCAGACCAGCCGAGGACGCCGAAGCTACGGGCGACCGAGGCGTCGACCAGCACCCGACGCCTTCACTGTTCACGGTTGGCGAAAGCTGCGTCCTCGAGGTCGCGCTGTGCCCGGCGCTCGTCGTGGCGGGCACTTGGCCGCGCCAGCAGCTGGCGGACCTCCTCGGTGCTCGTCGCGAGGGCCTCGGCGGCGTCGCCCAAAGTGACAACCGACCGTTCCAGGGCAGCACGCACGAGCAGGAGCACCCGAGTGGGTTGGGACTCGAGGGGCTGGAGCTCATAGTCGCCCATGTCGGCAGGATCGACGCGGTAGCCGAGGGCTTGGGCGAGGCGGCTCGGGGAAGCCTCGGCCAAGGCGTCGTACTCTCTTCGCGAGATCAGCCTCTCTTGTAGGAGCCGCACCCGGACCGTGGCGAAGCTCACGCCGAAATGGCGCTGCAGGTGCACTACCAGGGTCGGGTCCGCCAAGTCGTCAAAGGCTGAGAGCTCGCTTGCCACTCTCCGGAACTCGTCGCTCGGCACCAGGAACTCGCTCGCGAAAGCGTCCGCAAAGCGTTCCCTCTGGTCGCCCCCAGGCATGGATACGACGACATCAGCGCTCTGGGAGTGGCAGTAGGCATGGGCGAGCTCATGGCCTAGGGTGAACACTTGCCGGCCGAGCGTCATCTCCGAGTTGACCGCGATGCAAAAGCCTGCCTCGGGGTGGTTGTAGAAGAAACCCGACGGCGCCTCTGAGAGGTCTGTCCCGAGGGCCAGCCGCCATATAAGCACGTGCTCGTCGAGTACCTGGAACGGGTCGCCGAGCGCTCCGCTGCCTAAGTCGAGCTGGCGGCGGAGCTGGCGGGCGGCTGAGGCCGCTTCTCGTGCGGTCGATGTCCGAGCTGGTGCCAACGGGCTCCGACCGGTTCCTGAGAGAGCCGTCCCCATTTCCTTGGCCAATTCCACGTATGTGCTCAGACGCTGCTCGAAGAGGCGCAGCCCGGCTCGCGCCCTCTCCCCCAGCTCGCGGGGCGCGGCCCGGAAGAGCATCCCGCTCACGTCGACCCCGGAGTCGGCCCGATCCTCCCCGGCCAGGAGGGACTCGAGAGAGTTGCCGTACAGGCGCGCCAAAGCTACCGCCGTGGTCAGCGGGACTTGGCGGCGGTTGGCCTCGTAGTAGTTGAGGAGCACCCTGTTGACCCCTACGGCCTCAGCCGCCGCCTCCTGGGACAGGCCAGCCCTCTCCCTTCCTTGTTGCAGCACCTCACCTATCGAGCCCAGTGCGTTGCCACCTCCATCTGTTACAATATCTATGCGAGCACTCTCAAGTGTAACACATCAGCACAGACATCTTTGAGACCCGCGAGAGGCCCCCGGCATCGTGCCGGCTCCCTCGTCCCAATTGACTAGGAGGTTCAAATGGCCAACAGCAAGTCGTCCACCAACGATGGGGTGCTCCATATTGTCGCAGGGGCCATTGCTGCGGGAGTGTCCCACATCCTGGTACCCATCCGGAACTGGTTCGACTACGTAGTCCGTGCGGTGGTCGGGGCCCTCTTGAGCGCCCTTGTGCTCAGCGCCCTGCGTGCCGCCTAAGCACTCAAGCCAAGAGAGGTCCTATATGGCTCAACTATCCCGAGCCGCGCTCCAGCTGTCCTGGCAAAAATGTGGTGACGACGGCCACTGGTGCGACTTCCTCAAGCTCGACCTGAGCGGTGACCCGCTCGCCAATGGCGGGGTCTACGTCATCTGGTCCGAGGACGCCAAGCGTGCCAGGAAAGAGACCGTCTGGGTGGGCCAGGGAAAACCGATCGCCGATTGCATCGCGCGCCACCGCAAGGAGCCAGCGGTAATCAAGCATGCCACAGCTGGGCGTGTCCTGCGTGTGACCTGGGCGAAGGTCGCGAAGGAACTACGAGGCGGCGTGGAACACTACCTCGGCAACGCTCTTGGACCTGTAGAAGGCCACCGATGGTCGGACGACGAGCCCGTGCCTGTAAACCTTCCTTGGTAGGCGAGAGGATCGGTGGGCGGACGGCGGGGCCTCGGAAGATGTCATTGCTTACGCCCAGGTGTTGGTAAACCCCGACAACAATGCGGCGAGCCGTTGCCCGGCGGGGTCTGACGCCGGGACGGGACGTAGGCGACAGCGAACAATGCGGTGACCCCCTGCCCCGCCAGAGAACTCAAGGCGGCTCGCGCTGACCTAAAAGGATCGTCGAGGGGGTGGAGAAGGAGGAACTCCAGCGGGCGCGCCCCGGGGGTTATGAAAGAGAGGTGGTTATGACGGGTACTCGCGCGTACACGCTCTAATGCGGTAGTGAGCTGTCTCCACCTTCTCTGTCTGTCGCCACCTTTGCGGGTTGCGGTCAGCCATCTCTCCCGAGTGGCCTGAACTGCCCACATTTTGCCCACCGACTTTGGGCCGCACAGGGGTGCTGGAGACCACAAATCTGGGTCCTCGTGCAGTGACATCCCTGTTCAGCGTCCTCTAGAGTCTAGAGGCGATCCGCCCTTTCTCTCAAGATGGAGACACGGGTTCGAACCCCGTTGGGGCTGCCAGGAAAAGGGCACGTCAGGCGTGGCGCGAAGGTCCCCGCACGAGCCCTCCAAACCCGGTTGGCGCCGTTTTGCCAACCTTCCTGCCAACGGATCTGCCAACATCGTTGGCGATGAAGGGCCACAAACGCTTCCGTGACGGGGCCTGGCGCCTGGTCGTCGCCGCCCCCACCGACACCCTCACCGGCAAGCGTCAAAACGTCTATGAGACGCTCCACGCACCCAACAACCGCGCCGGTGCCAAACTCGCCGACGCCCGCCTCGCCGAACTGATCGTCGCTTACGGTGACGTTCCCAGCCGTCCCTTCGATGCACAGTTGCAGCTCCACTTGGCGCTCACCGGAGTAATGGAGGTTGGGCCACCCGTCCAACCACTCCTTGCTCCCTCGCCCTGACCAACGGCTAGATGTGCCTGCCAGCGCCAGCTCCGCAGCTCCCGCGAAACTCGACTTGCCCGAACCGTTGCGACCGACCATAAGCGTCAGGCCCGGTCCCGGATTTATGACAAGGTCGGTCTTCTCACCGATACCACACAGACCCGTGACGGCGATGCTGCTAAGGAAGGTAGTTGGGGGAAGAGAGCGGGGTTTAGGAGTCGCATGTGGCCTGTCAGACTGCCTTCCCCCGATGCAGTTGCGCAGCGCCTGGTCGTCAATCGCCGCTGATAGGACGAGGTCCCCTTAACGAGGGAGGGCCTATGGGCCTATTCAAGCGGGGCGAACGGCCCTTTCCGACGCCCGCTGGAAGCCCCCAATTATGCGTCGATTTCTTTGATGACGTGAACTGCGTCCGCTATGAGAGCGCCGACCTTTACGGTGTCGCCCGGTAGCCCGTAGTTAATAGGGATCCAAATCTGCACTTTGTTCTCTTGTGCGAACATCTGACCGCCAGAAATAGCCATCGCGTATATACAATAGTAGCCGATTACACCCGATTCTACAAAATGCTTGGTGACATAACCGGCGCAGCCGTCTTTGACCTCAGGGCTCGGCCCTCGCACAAGTGTATTGGCCGATGTCACCTTTTGGATCTCCAACTGGACACCGTTGGAAGTTGCCGCCGCACCAGCTACGTCCCACGAACAATGGGCCGGAGCCGATATGGTCTCACTGAAATGCGTTGCGTCGATTAGTACCACAACCTGGGCATGCGTCAACAGCGAACAGGCAGACCGCGTCGCTGAAGTTGCCGGTACGGCGGCCACGGACGTCGTCGAAGCCCCGCCAGACAGGCCCGCGAAGATCGCCGCGGTCACCATGGCGATGCGGCCCAAGCGGCCTCCCCAACCTTGCAGTTTGTCAGCAGTGCCGACGTTAGCCATCTCCGCTCCTCCTTCCAGGACCGCCCCTGGCTCGATCGAACGGGCGGCCGTCCGGCAAAAACAGTACAACGACCCGCGGCCACCGCAGGCCGGTTGCGGCTACCTCACTCCTAAACCGTGCTCCGGCGCTTACCCTCATCGTCCCTCCTCGTTGGTCGAACCGCGCGCGATACTGCCATGCACCTTCCCCGCGGCCAGCCAAGGGAGCCCTCGGCGGGACCAGACCGCTGCGCTTTGAAGTGCGACGGCCGCGCATAGCGGTCGCAGCCAGGCAGCGTTGACAGATATGAGAACTAGGTCGCCGGCGCGGTCAGTGGGCAGCCGACGTATCGATTTGGGCCATGATGCGCTCGGCTGCCCGGCCGAGCTGGGCTGGCGGCCGACCCACCCGGGGATCACCGAAGATCTCCGCCGCGGCAGCTACCGGAAGTAAGGGCGCCTAAGTGTGATCATATGTCCCCATGCCGGACGCTGAGGGGACGGGTAGCACGAATAGAGCCGTGGGCGCTCCTGGGAGCATTCACATGTACGGCACGAGCTGGTGCACCGATTGCAAGCGGGCCAAGCAGTTCTTCGGCGAGCAACGTGTCCACTACAGCTTCACTGATGTCGACATGGACGGCGAGGGGATGGCTTTCGTCGAGGCGGTGAACGCCGGCAGGCGGGTCATCCCGGTCGTCGTTTTCCCGGACGGGTCAACCCTTGTCGAGCCCTCGAACGCCGAGCTGGCCGCCAAGCTTGGCCTGCGGACCAAGGCCCGTCGTAGCTTCTACGACCTCATCGTCGTGGGTAGCGGTCCGGCCGGCCTCACCGCCGCCCTGTATGCGGCCAGGGAAGGCATCGACACCCTGGTGGTCGAGAGGGCGGGGGTCGGCGGGCAGGCGGGCATCACCGAGCGCCTCGACAACTTCCCGGGGTTCCCCGAAGGAGTAAGCGGACAGGAATTTGCCGAGCGCCTACGCCGCCAGGCAGAGCGTTTCGGCGTCGAGATCCTGAGCGCCCAAGAGGTCACTGGCCTGGGTTGCGATGGGAGCTGGCGCCGGGTGGCAACCGCGGACGGTGCTGAGTACGGCGCCTATGCCATCCTGCTGGCCCTGGGTTCGACCTACCGGCGCCTTGGTGCTCCCGGCGAGGAGGATTTCATCGGGGCGGGCGTCCATTTTTGTGCGACGTGCGATGGCCCGTTCTACCGGGGCGAGGACGTGCTCGTCGTTGGCGGCGGGAACTCCGCGTGCGAGGAGGGGATCTTCCTCACTCGCTTCGCCCGCCATGTCACGATCGTGACCCGGGACGCCGAGCTTTCGGCCAGCAAGGTCGTTGTCGAGAAGGTCAACGATAGCCCAGGCATCGACGTGCTTACGAACCTCACCGTGGTCGAGCTGCGGGGAAAAGGGCACCTCGAAACGGTCGTCCTGGCCGACACGCGGTCCGGTGACCGGCGCGAGCTCCACCCGGCGGCGGTATTTGTTTTCATCGGGCTGACCCCGAACACCGGCGTCGTGCAAGGGCTTGTCGACTTCGACGACCACGGGTTCGTGGTCACCGACGCGGGGATGCAGACCTCGCTGCCTGGCGTCTTTGCTGCCGGTGATGCTCGCTCTGGTAGCACCAAGCAAGCCGCTTCGGCGGCCGGCGAAGGCGCCGCCGCCGCCATCGCCATCCGTCGTTACCTAAGGCCCCTGGCTGGTGGTATGGCCGGGGCTGAGTGCGTTATGGCGACATTGCCGGCGGAGGTCGACATCTAGCCGGCCCGGAAAAGGTCAGGCGAAAGTCGTAACCTCTGTCCCTTTGCCCTGGGCCGCAACTGTAGCGGCATAGGCGCCCCCGTACTGGGCAACGTTGGTGAAGCCTCCGCTGGACCGCACCACATCGCTGGAGGTGACCTTGCCGTTGTTGAGCACAACGAGCACACCGAAGTAGATGTCCTTGGCCGGAGAGCCCGGGGGAGCAAGCTTCTCGCCGACGACAGTGCAGCTGGTGGCACGGCAGGCGATGGCCATCATGTCACCTTCGGGTACGGTCACGATGGAGGATGCCGCCCCACTGTTGATGGTCATGGCCAAGCCGCCGGTACGGCTAAAGCCGGCGCCGTAGCAAAGGGGGCGGGGCATCGCCGACGGACGCTTGTAGCCGGCTAACAGTACCCGCCCAGTATTTGTTGGACCCGGCCTTGGTCCGGGCCGTTATCTCGCTGGCGGTGAAGCTCATGACCTTGGTCATCCAGCTTATCTCGGCATCGGTATCGCTCATACCGCAACTCTCCTTATCATCGCGGATAGCCACAGAGAGATCATCCGGGTCACGCGGAACGAATCCTTGCTGTCGTGGGTAGTTTCGCACATTGGCGCTGCTGGTGGCCCGAATGGCAGGCTGGGGCCCCGCGAAGCTCTTGGGGGACCCTGACTGCTGCTCAGAGCCTGAGATCAGCCGCCACAAGTGCCTGGCGACAGTTGAACCCCGCCGAAATGCCCTTAGTTGTGTACGTCAAGTCGACCGAGCTGAGCACTGTGCGGTGCCGCCGCGGCGCGGCACCGATGCCACCCGTAGGCACCAACGAGTCGCTCGAGGTCAACGGGCTGGCACGGGTGGTCGGCAGCAGCCGGCCCTGGCGACCGGCCCGGCCCTGCCTAGCAAGGGCCACCGGGCGAGGCCTTGGTCTCAACGGAGGTGCCGCCTATTGCCGATACGGGCCGAGCTTGAGCGCCAAGGCCCTCCCTCCGAGGAGAATATGCTTTCGCACCTATGACGCTCCCCAGGCCGAGGAAGGCTAATATCCAGCCTAAGCAATGGATCGCGAAAGGACTGCCATACCTATCGCCTCGCGCCAGCTCCGTTTCCGACGCGCGCTTTGTGCTGGGTTTATTGGTCGGGTGGTCGTCGTTTGCGGAGTACTGGCGACTACCGATGTCAGCACTTCTTTTGGTACCGCAACGGCCTTGGGGGCCTCGTTTGACCCTAATCGGTAACAGGTTCCGCCCCAGCTGTGGCTCACATGCAGGATGTGCACGTGCTCGGCGGCGGGGGTTTGGACCAACGGCCGCATTGGCTGTCCCTGGTGGCGACCTGTTCATTGCGAACGGCTTCGACCAAGTCACCCTCACGTTAATGCCGTAGGAGCAGTTCCGCTTCGTCGTCAGCACAACCAGCTCCGGGACCCGGCCCTAGGAGGTCCAGCTGGTGTGCCGATGACGCGCTACTCGCCGTACACGTATGTGGGTCCGGCGGTGCCCACAACAAGCGTGTCGCCCTCGATGGCGACCGACTCGCCAAAGTACTGTTTGGCGCTGCCGGCTAGCTCTGCGGTTTGGCGCCAGCCCCCACCTACCTTGGTGAACACATAGGCGCGTCCGGCATCTTCGTCATGGTCGGGGCTGCCTACAACGATGGTGTTGCCCGAGATCGCGAGGTTGTCGCCGAAGCTGTCGTTGGCGACCGTATCGGCCCCTGCCAGCTCGGTGGTCTGGCGCCAGCTGTTCCCTGAATGGGTGAACACATAGGCGCGTCCCGCGTCGTTGGCGTCGCCGCTGGAGCCAACCACGATCGTGTTGCCCGAGACGCCCACGGACTGGCCGAAGCCGACGGTGCCGCCACGGGCGGGCCCCAATAGTTCAGCGTTTTGCTGCCAGCCCTGCCGTCCATCGCTGAAAACGTAGGCGGGCCCAGGCCCATCGTTGTGCCCGGTGTCGCCTATGACTGCGGTCGGGCCGGTGAGGGCGAGCGAGAAGCCGAACTCGTCCTGCCCGTCCGCGTCCGCGGCGGTCAGCTGGGAGATCTGGTGCCACTTGCCGGCGCCATCGACGAACACGTCGACCTGGCCGCCGGTGGAGGAGTCCTCCGACGATGTCGTCTGCTCTTCGACCATCGCAACGCCGGCCGAAACGGCTAGCGCGTAGGCGAACCCATCCCCTTACACGTCGTCTACCAGTTCCCCGACCTGATGCCAGCCGGAGGCGTCATGCGAGAAAATGTATGCCCGCGCTGGCCCGTGTGCCGGCTCGGGGTCGCCTTCCACGACCAGATTGCCCGATGCGGCAACGCTGCCACCCAACACGTCGCCGACACCCCGCGCCGAAAGGTCGGCTGTCTGACGCCATCCGTCGCCACTACCGGTGAACACGTCGCTACCGCAGCCGTGCAGACCGGGCAACTGGCCGTCCAGCTGGATAAGGTGCTCGCGAAACGGCCGAGGTGCGGTACGGGGGTGTCCCGGCCCGCGGTCCGTTGGCCTCACCGGCACCGCCGACCCGGCGGACAAGCCGCGGCCCGCGCGACGTGCCACTCTGAGCGATATTCCGCGTGCCGCGTAGTCGTGTAGTTACAACCTTCTCGAGGATGCGCTATTCCGCGACGACCGCTCCGAACCGAGGTGCGGCGCGGTCACCGGCAGCCCAATGCCCACCAAGGAGCAACCACGGTCAGCGGTGGCCCGTCGGCGCCCAGAACCGTCTGCTCCGCGCTGCCTGTCGGGCCCGACGGGGACAGAAATATCCCGCCCAATGACGGGAATTCTGGACGTCATCGCAGCGAGCACGAACCATAGCCCTCATCGGTCGCGGCCGGTCGATCTCGGAACAGGTCCGCAGGCCGGTCGAGCGGGTACCTACCGCTGCCGGCCGTCCCACTGCTCCCCAAGGACCCCGACGCCGCTTGAGGGTCAGACGGCCCAACGCAGAGCCTCGGCCTTGGCGCCACGGCCCAGCAGTTCACGGGCGCTTGCCAGCTCCAGCGGGGCCCGGCAGGGCGTCAATTGACAGATATCACGGCCATGTCCGGCGGCAAGACACGCGTTGCGCCTAACAAACCGGGACGAGACGCCTGCCGGGACTGAGCGTTGGTTGCCGACTATCGAGTCTCATGGAACCAGGCGCCGCCGGGGTGGACAGCAGCAGGGACGCTCACAGCCGGCCAGCCGGCACGCTGCGCCCCGAGGTACCGTTCGTCGGCGAGCGTTTGTCCTCGCCGTTGGTAGTCGTTACGCAGTTAGGCCGGATCCGCTATGCCAACGGCGCCGCGGACCGCTTGATCGGGGCGGGCCCGGGAGCCCTCGACGGGCGGGACGTCCTGGCGCTCGTGCACTCGGCTGACCGTGCTAGGGCTCGGCGCGGCCTTGAGCAGGCCGCAAGGGCGTTGGCTTTGGGGGGCCCAGTCGAGCTCCGGATGCGGTCGGCGGGACGCTCGTGGAAGCACGTGCTGGTAGTCGCTTCCAGCCTCCACGACGATGGTTCAGCTACCGGCGACGTGCTGGTCAATGTCACCGATGTGAGCGAGCTTCGGGCACAGGAGCGTTCGGGCCGCGAGCTCGCGCTCCGGGACCCGACGACCGGCATGGCCAATCGCCGGGCGTTGAACGAGCACCTGAGCGCGCGGGTGCCGGCCGGCGCGCCGGTGGCCGCGGCCTTCATCGACCTCGACCGCTTCAAGCAGGTCAACGAATGCCTCGGCCACACGGTCGGTGACACGGTCGGTGACACGGTGCTCCAAGCAGTGGCTGCCCGCCTGGGAGCGGAACTGGGCAAGGGCAACGACCTTTTCCACTTCGGCGCGGACACCTTCGTGGTCGTCTTCGGAAGTGCTTCGGCCGGGCGGTCGGTCGAGCTGTGCTGGGAGCTCGTAGCCCGGCTGGCCAACCCCCTCTTCGTCGCGGGCCACGAACTGCGTTTGTCTGCCAGCGTGGGCGTCGCGGTGCGTCGGGCGCGGGACAGCCCGGAGTCCCTCTTTCGGGATGCAGACGGGGCTGGTCAATGCTCTCCCGAGCCGTCCAGGCCCGGGTGGGCCCGGAAGGTCTTCGTGAACCTCTCACCTCGGCAGCTGCTCGACCCCGGCCTGTGCTCGCGCACGGAGCGTTACTTAAGGTCGATGAACGTCGCGGCCTCCGCTCTGGCGTTCGAGGTCACCGAGACGGTCGTGGTCGAGAACTTCGACCAAGCATCCGAACAGCTGAGCCGCCTGCGCCACATCGGTTGTGCCGTCGGCCTTGACGACTTCGGCACGGGGTATTCGTCATTGGGGTACCTGAGGCGTTTGCCCGTCGACTTCTTGAAGGTAGACGCCACACTCGTCGGTGACCTGGGCGCCGGCCCGCAGGCCCTGCGGATAGTAGAGACGGTCGTGTCCCTGGCCAAGGCGCTGTCGCGTGGGACCATCGCCGAGGGAATAGAGCGCCAGAGCCAAGCCGATGCCTTGGTCGCCATGGGCTGTGATTGCGGGCAGGGCTGGCTGTACGGCAGGCCGGCCCCGGGCACCGAGGGCCCTCCTGCCGGTCTCATTAACCACTAGCTATAAGCGACGGCGCTCGGCCGTACCGCGACAACCGGCACGACCCTTGCGCCCCGCCCCCACGCCTGCTTGGATTGGCTCGCCGACAGGTGTCGCTATGGTCGTCATAAGACAAGCCCGGAGGGTGGGCCAAGGACAGCAACCGGGCTTGGCGCGGGACATCGAAGAGATGGACGACGACCCGGTTTTTGCCGGGGACCTCACAGCGTCCGAGCTGGGCACGGCGCTTGGCACGTCCGAGCAAGCTCTGGTCCTATGGCGGGCGTCTGACGGCGTTGTCCGCCTGGCGAACGCCGCGGCCGCCGAACTGACCGGGGAACCCCTAGAGGACCTGGTCGGGCGGTCAGTGCTGGACTTTGTGGTACCGCGCGACGTCATCACTAGGACGGCAGCCGCCTTCTCTGGGGGCACCGTGGACGAGATCCGCGCCAAGAGGCGCTTGCTCCGCCACGATGGCACCGAGATCCCATACTGGGTTTGGAGCAGAGCCGTCGACCTGGACGGCGAGCGCTACGTCCTGAGCCTCGTTGTCCCCCGCCACGAAGTGGGCCGCCTCGGGCGCGACCTCACCCAGCCGTGGCGGTACCTTACGCCGATTGCCATCGGCCTTGCCGGCAAGGGCTGGGTCATACGGAGCATCAGCACGGAGATATATGAGCTCACCGGCCTGGCCCCGGCCGACTGCGTGGGCATGTCCCTGCTCGATCTCGTGCACCCCGACGACGTGCCAAAGTTGGTCGCCCCGGGCCCCGGGCGCAACGAACTGCCTGTATCGCACCGCCACCTACGTGTGGCTCAGCGGAGAGGCGAGTGGTCAGAGGTTTGCCTGCTGGCGGTGGCGTGCGCAGCAGACATCCCACCTCGCCAGTGGGCTTTTGTGCTTGTCGGCACCCCGCGCTCCGGGCCTCGAGCTGGGCCGCCCCGGCGCCTCGAAGAGCTCGAGATGCGCCTGCGGCGCATCGGCGCCGAGGTCAGGGCGGCCGGTGTGCTCGAAGATGCGGCCGTTCTTGTCGCCCCGCCAGACCACCCGGCGCTGCGCGAACTGACGACGCGCCAGTGGGAGATACTGAGCCGGCTATTGCGTGGCGAACGGGTACAGACCATCGCTCGTGAGGTCTTCTTGAGCCAAAGCACGGTGCGCAACCACCTCAGCATCATCTTCAGGAAGTTCGGCGTGCGCTCTCAGGCCGAGTTGCTGGAGCTCCTGCGGAGGCCGGCGGGAGCTTAGCAACGGCACTGCGGCGTAGTTCCGTAGTGCCCGTAGTGCCGCACGGCCTTGGGAGGGGCGTCGGGTGGTGGAAAACGAGACTTTAGGGTTTAGGACCACCCGCAGCACGCTCATTTCACAGGTGGCGCCTCCAAGACGACGCACCCCTCTTTTGGCTTACCGGACAGCGCCTTTACGCGGGACGCGCGAGACGGTCCGACGTTGGTGGGCGTCCAGGGCCGATATGCTCCCACCGAGCAGTCTAAGGGGGGTCTCCTGAGTAACCGACCAGTCCGTGCCCCGAGCCGCCGCACAGAACCGACAGGCCAGCCTGGTGACATAGGAGGTAACGGTCTCGGTCGGGAACGGCGCCACCGGGACGGGCAGGCGGCGTAGGAGGGCGCTCACGAAGCCGCTCGCGCCTGGGCCTTCGACCGGGACCGCTGGGGGTTCGCTTGCTCGGTGGCGTGGTCCAGGCGGATGGCCTCCAGCGTGGCCTTGGTGATGGCCTCGCTCCCGTCCAAAATGGCCTCGATCCCCCCCCGGACCAGGTGCGACAGGCTGCCGATCATGCCGTTGGTGCGCTGGTGCAAATAGGTGCCGAGCTTCAGGAGAGTGCCCGCGACGTGGTGGTGCAGGCGCAGGGCCTGCTCCAAAGTTGGCGACGAGCGCCTGCCATTGCCCTTTTTGAACTGCGTCGCCGCAGGGAAAGGGGCGGTTGGCAGACTGGAGAAGTACCCGGGATGGTGAAGCCCGCCCAGCGTGCCCCGGTCGAACTGCGGGGCTACGCCGCTCCTTCGCACCCCTTGATGTTCGTCCGGTAGGTCGTCGTGGCGCTCAGCCGAGGAACGACGACGGGGACGAAGGCTGTCTCGTCTTGGAACAAGAAGGCGTGACTGGCGTCGGTATAGAGCACAAGCCTTGCCCCCCGGATCAGCTTGGCGAGGGCGCGGTCGTTGGAGACCGGGTCCAGTACGTCGGCGGTGCCGTCGGCGACCAGCGTGGGGACGAGATCTGAGCCGTTGCGGCCGGCTGGGTCCGTGCCGTTGAGCCATTTAGCAAAGACGACCGTCTGCGCCGCGACCGCAGCGGCCGGGGCAGAGGGACCGCTCGGGTAGCGCGAGATGGCGGCCTGGTAGGCCTTCTTCCCTGCAGATTGGTCGGCCGGGAAAAGAGCAGACATCACTTGCCGTTCATCTCCGAGAGGTCGAAGCGCTACCGAAACCTGGAGCTCCTGCCAGTGGCTCCTGGACGGGAGCCCGGTGCCTGCCTGTGTTTTCCACTGGGCCGGAGCCTGGGGCGGCTTCTCGGGGACGAGCGACGTCGGGATCATTGTCGCGGCGAGCGGTCTCCGCCCAGAGGGCCTAAGCCTTACGCGGCTGGCAATACCGACGACTACCACGTCCGCCTCGACGCTCCATGTGAGTGGCCGGACGTCTTGCGAGCCTCCCAGTCGGTAGCGGTCGCGGGTAAGGCCCTTCTACGTGGGCGACCCTGGCCACGTCACGCGGACCACCAAGAACTGCTCAGCCGAACTGAACCCCAGCGGCCCGACACCTCCCGGCCGACGGGAAAGACCCAAGGGGCCGGTGCCAGCACGAAGACACCCCAGTTCCGCTGGACGAAGACGTTGGAGGCAGATTTCCAGGCTCTGCGGGACTTTGCCGGCCACGCCGTCCCGTTGCCCGACCCCTGGCCAGACGACTTGAGCCGCCCGGTGTTCTTGGTACCGGAGGACTCTGAGCACTTCGGCTGGAGCGTCCGCTGCGACGAGATCTACATGGACTTCCGGCCTCGCCGGCTTCAGCTACCTTCGCTCCTCGAAGAGGAGGTACTGGACGGGTTTGGCAGCCCGGCGGTGATCGGGACAAGGCCGTTCAAGACGATCAGCAAGGGCCCACCTCCGCCGCGAGCAGAGCGGCCCGAGCCCTCCCGCCACCCAGTCCTCGCCGTCGCTTACCCTGATGGCACTCTGGAGATCAACGGCTACCGCGTGACCCGCGCGAGGCTCCTTCAGATCGGCCGCTCGCTCAGGCTGTTCGACCTGGCCCCTGACTGGCTCTGAACGCGGGCCATGGCTGGCGTCGGTTGACGCTCGCGGCACCAGCCGCAGAACAACCGTTTTCGCGTGGGCGTTTTTGGCGAATCTGGAGGGAGGAGACAGCGCCGATCGACGGCTATTTCCTGCGTCCGGCAGAGTTGCCGATGCATAATGTTCGCCCAGTGCAGCTGGATGACACTCGGTACTCGCGTCGCTCGACGGCGAAGCGATCGCCGCGTTGGGCCTGACGCCGTCGACACTTGGGACCTTCGCCCACATGGGCGCGTTAGTCGCAGCAATCGGACTGAGAGGTACCCACGCAGCACCATAAGCCTGGCTCACCGACCTGGAAGACGTCATA
>DATJST010000507.1:0-5846 GCA_035503975.1 Acidimicrobiales bacterium
CGGGGCCTCGGTTTGCCACGACCGGGCTTGGAGCTGCGGGCCGCGGGGGGCGCGGACCGGCCGGGCGCCGTTCATGGGCCTCCTATCGGCACGCACATAGGCTGTTGGCTGTTGGGCTGGTATGGGCAGCTCAAGGCTAACGCCGCCGAGCGCTGGGCGGCGCAACCCGGGGCCAGCGCCGGGCTGACGCAGGGCTAACCCGGGGCGGCGCAACCCGGGCCAGCGCCGCGCTAACGCAGGGCTGACCCGGGGCGGCGCAACCCGGGCCAGCGCCGCGCTAACGCAGGGCGCCGCAGACCGCCGCGGCCGTGGCCACCGCCTCGCCCGATCGCACGAAGTTGACCGCCGCGTCGATGTCGGGGGTGAGGTACCTGTCGGTGCCCGGGCCGGGCAGTTCGTGGTGGTGGCGAAGGGCGTCGCGAACAGCGCCCGTGGCCGGCGCCGGCGCGAGCGGGGCACGCAGGTCTATCGCTCGTGCCGCCGTGCACAGCTCGATGGCCAGCACCCGGCCGAGGCCGTCGATCGCCCGCCTGAGCTTGCGGGCCGCTCCCCAGCCCATGGAGACGTGGTCCTCCTGCATGGCCGAGGAGGGGATCGAGTCCACTGAGGCGGGCACGGCCAGGCGTTTCAGCTCGGACACGATGGCGGCCTGAGTGTACTGGGCGATCATGTGCCCGCTGTCCACGCCCGGGTCGTTCGCCAGGAACGGAGGCAGCCCGTGGCTCCGGGCCGGGTCGAGGAACCGGTCCGTGCGCCGCTCCGACATCGAGGCGACGTCTGCGGCCGCTATGGCCAGGAAGTCGAGCACGTAGCCAAGAGGCGCCCCGTGGAAGTTGCCGTTGCTCTCCACCCGCCCGTCCGGCGTCACCACAGGGTTGTCGATGGCGGAGCCCAGTTCGCGCTCGGCGACGGCCTCTGCGTGGGCCAAGGTGTCGCGGGCCGCACCGTGCACCTGGGGGGCGCAGCGCAGCGAGTAGGCGTCCTGCACCCGGGTGCATTCGGGCCCGCGATGGCTGGCCATGATCGCCGAACCCTCGAGCAGGCGGTGCAGGTTGGCCGCGCTGTCGGCCTGGCCGGGGTGCGGGCGCAGCGCTTGCAGGTCGGCCGCGAAAGCTGCGTCGGTCCCGAGCTGCGCCTCGACGCTCATGGCGGCTGCCACGTCGGCCGTGCGCAGCAGGAGCCTGAGGTCGGTACAGGCCAGAACGAGCATGCCGAGCATCCCGTCGGTCCCGTTGATGAGGGCGAGGCCCTCCTTTTCGCCCAGTTTGAGCGGGTCGATCCCGGTCGCAAGAAGGGCGTCGGAGGCGAGCATCAGTGTCCCGGCGGCGTCGCGGACGGTGCCCTCTCCCATGGCCGCGAGGGCGCAGTGAGCCAGCGGGGCGAGGTCGCCCGAGCACCCGAGTGAGCCGTACTCATAGACAACGGGGGTGATCCCGGCGCTGAGCATGGCCGCGTACGTCTCAGCCGTGGCGAGGCGCACGCCGGTCCGCCCGGTGGCCAGGGTCGACAGCCGGAGCAGCATCATGGCCCGCACCACCTCGCGCTCCACTTCCGGCCCGGTGCTGGCGGCGTGGCTGCGGATGAGGCTCCTCTGCAGTTGCGCCCGGCGCCCCGGCAGTATGTGGCGAGTGGCGAGCGCGCCGAACCCGGTCGATATCCCGTAGTGGGGCTGGTCGTCCCCGGCCAGGGCGTCGATCACCTTGCGAGCTGCGTCTATCGCGTCGCACGCCTCGCTGGACAGCTCGACGCCGGCGGCTTCCCGGGCCACCGCCACCACTTCGGAGGGCGTGACGGGTCCCGTCCCGACCACCACTTGACGCACCCCGCGACCGTACGCCGGTCGCGCCGCTACCGCCAAGAGGACTGCTCCGCTGCTGGTCCTCCGGCACGCCACGCCCTGCCAGCCCTAGCGGACGTGGCGCCGCCCAGGCTGCGTGCTACGGCATATCTGGGCTAGGGCGCGGACGGCCTAGGGCGCGCACGGCCTAGGCGCGCACGGCCTACGGTACGCTCCCGTCGCTTCCGGCGAGCACGGAGCGGCCGAGCACCTGGCCCTGGCGCAGGATCGAAACCGGGCCGTCCTCGCTCACCGCGATGACGATGGACTCGGGGTCGTCGTAGGTGTAGCGCAGCCCGGACGTGTGGCGGGTCCCTCCCAAGGCGGCTTCGGCGGCCACGGCCGTAACCGCCTCGGGGCTCGGGACCAACCGGGCTCCGAGCCGGCGCAGGACCCCGTCGCGGCTGAACACGGCGGCTCCGTCCACCTGGGCCAAGGCGTGGCGCAGCGGGGCGAGGTGGCTCACCGCGCGGATATTGAGCGGCGGCGGCGTCGGGAGCGGGTCCTCCACGAGGGAGGCGCTCCTGTGGGCCGCGGGTTCGCCGACCTCGCCGGCCCGGTAGACGAGCAGCGCGCCGATGCCGAGCGACCCGAGGTCGTGGACGGCGAAGGCCAGCATGGCCTTCAGGACCTTGGCGTCGCCGACAGAGGAGAAGCCGGCGATCAGGTCCACCCAGGAAGAGACCGGTGGCTCGTGGTACCAGGAAAAGCCTTCCCAGCGCAGCACCCCGAAGTCTCCCACCACCCGCACCGCGCCCGATGGGTGGCGCTGGACGATGGTCGCCCCGAGGACGTTGGCCAGCACGACCAGGTCACGTTCTGAGCCGGCAGGGCGGTCGAAGAGCAGCCACTCGTCGGGGTGGTCGTGGCCGTGACGGAGGAGCCAGCTAGACAAGCCATCGGCGTACTGGCGGGCTGAGCGCGCCGGGTACTGGGCGATCGGCAAGCGGGCGATGCGCAGCTCGGTGCCCACGGCCCAGGCAGCGGGATCGGTGCTGGGCGCCAAGATGGTGCCGCTGCTGGAGATGCGCCGCTCGTGGACCGGGGGCCGCAAGGCGTAGTCCACCTCCTCGATGAGGGCTCTGCGCAGCGGGTCGTCACCGTCGCCCGGCAGCCCGCTTTCTTCCAGCTCCTCTTCGAGCCGTTGGCGCCGGCGCGCCCCCAGTCCGGCGCTGATGCTCGCGTGGGTCACTGTGGGTCAGGTGGCGCCAGCTGCCACGCCTCCCACGCCGAGCTCACCATGTCCGGGAGTTCCAGGCGGCTGCGCCAGCCGAGCACTTTGGCCGCCCGTTCGACGTCGGCGACGAGGACCGGGGGGTCACCCGCCCTGCGCCCGGTGATCTCGGGGACGAAATCGATGCCCGTCGCGGCGCGGACCGCGTCCATGACCTCGAGTACCGTCGACCCCTGCCCGGTACCGATATTGACCACTCTCGCCCCGTCCGCCAGGCCCTCCCGCGCGAGCTGGTCCACGCTGGTCACGTGGGCCTCGGCCAGGTCGAGCACGTGCACATAATCGCGCTCGCACGTACCGTCCCGGGTCTCGTAGTCCTTGCCGAAAACCTTTGGCCGGCGGCCGTTCGTCAGGTCCGATAGCACCATGGGGATGAGGTTCAATATCGCGGGGTCGCCCAGTTCGGGCCAACCCGCTCCGGCCACGTTGAAATAGCGCAGCGCCAGCCAGCGCAAGCCCCACGCCGCCTCGGCGTCGGCGCACATCCACTCGCTCACCAGCTTCGTCTCGCCGTAGGGGCTGACGGGGTTGCAGCGCTGGTCTTCGCGCATTATCCCTTCGGCTGCGCCCTCGCCCTCGGGAGCGCCGTAAGTTGCCGCCGACGAGGAAAATACGAGTTCTTTGACCCCCGCCGTCTCCATGGCCGCCAGCAGGTGCGCGATACCGCCCACGTTCTGGGCGTAGTAATACGCCGGCCGGGCCGCCGATTCCCCGACCTGTTTGCGGGCGGCGAAATGGACCACCGTGCGGACGCCGTGCTCCCTCATGGCCTCGGTAAGCGGGCCCACGCAGGAGCTGTCGCCGAGGTCGAGCTGAACGATGGGCAGGCCGGCCACCCGCTCGCGCCGCCCGACGCTCAGGTCGTCCACGACGACCACGTCGTCGCGCTCGCGGAGCAGTCGCGCCACGTGCGCCCCTATGTACCCTGCGCCTCCGGTAACCATGAAAGCCATCGGCGCCAGTCTTCCCCATCCCCGGCCGGGGCGTTCCAAAATCGTGATTGCCGTGGCCAGCCGGTTTGCCCCGTGTTTGGGGCCATCAGGGGCGGGTGGCGGAACGGGCTCCGAAGGTCCCCCCGGTTGCCCCGGTCCCCCCGCTTGCCGGCGGTCGCCCGCGGATCGCGGCTGGATCTGGGTGCAGGAGTGAACCTGGTCGCGGCCGCGTTATCGGGCGCTCCGCGTGCGCGACCAGAACCATCGAGCGCGACCAGAAAATGCACGGGCGAAGGAGGCTGAGGGGGCGCCTGGAGCCCTCGGCCACGCCACAAGCCCTGGGCCTCTCCGCGCTATTTGGGTGCAGGAGTGAACCTGGTCGCGGCCGCGTTACGTGGCGCTCCGCGAGCGCGACCGGAACCTCCAAGCGCGACCAGAAGAGTGCTACCTGTCCGTGCTCGTAGCCGTGCAGCGGGCAGGACTGCGATGATGGCGGAGCGGGCTCCGCCCGTCAACGCAATTTGGCCGGACGCAACGAATGCGGGCGCGAGCACGAGGAGGTCCCACAACGCCATGGAACCCCCCGACCAGCCGGTAGCTCTCAGCACCATTGCCCGGGAATGGGGCCGGATCGGCTGCACCGGCTTCGGCGGCCCGCCTGCTCACATTGCCCTGCTCCGCCAGCTGTGCGTGCAGGACCGCGGCTGGCTCAGCCCGGGCGAGATGCAGGACGCCATCGCCGCCACCAACCTGCTGCCTGGGCCAGCCTCGACCCAGCTGTCGATCTATTGCGCGTGGCGTTTGCGGGGCGTCCTCGGGGCGCTGGTCGGCGGCTTCTGTTTCATCGTGCCGGGGCTGGTCCTGATCCTGTTCTTGGCAGCGTTGTTCCTGGCTCGCCACGCGCCCCTTTGGGTTTCCGGCGCGGCGGCGGGAGCCGGGTCGGCCGTCGCCGCAGTTGCTTTGGGTGCCGCCGCCCGCCTAATGCCGGCCAGCTGGGCGCGAGTAGGAGCGGCAATCGCGGGGCGCGCGCGCTGGGTGGGCTATGCTGCCGCCGGCGCGGCTTCCTCAGCCCTCATTGGGCCGTACCTCGTGCTCGTGCTGCTCGCCGCCGGGCTTGCCGAGGTCGGCGTGCGCCACCTGCACCGCCCTTCGCCGCCTGCCCCGGGTGCATCGAGCGGCGGGAGCGACGGCGGGGGCGGCGCCGGCCCCCTGGCCAACCCGGGCCACCTCGTCAACCTGCCCAGGCTCGCTTACATCGTGGCAACTGTCGTACCGGCCAGCGGCCTCGGCGCGCTGGCGTGGGTCGCGTTCAAGGTTGGCGCCCTCTCTTATGGAGGGGGCTTCGTGATAGTCCCGCTCATGCAGTCCGATGCTGTCCACCACTACCACTGGATGACGAACGCCCAGTTCCTCGACGCCGTGGCGCTCGGGCAGGTTACTCCGGGCCCGGTCGTGCAGACCGTGGCCGTCGTCGGCTACGCCGCGGCGGGCATTGGCGGTGGCCTGCTGGCGGCGGCGATCGCGTTCGCTCCGTCGTTCCTGTTCATCCTGTTCGGTGCGCGCCGCTTCGGGGTGCTCCGGGCCAACCCGTCGGTCCAGGCCTTCCTCACCGGTGCCGGTCCCGCTGCCATCGGCGCGATCGCCGGCTCATCCATACCTCTTGCCCTCGCCCTCGCCCACATCTGGCAGGTCGGAGTGCTCGCCGCCGCCGTCCTGTGGTTATTGCCGCTGCGGCGGGGTGTTGTTGCCTGCCTGCTTGCCGCGGGTGTGGTGGGCGTGGTCGCCGCATTCGCAGGCTTGCCGGTCCGCTAGCCGCACCCCGCTCGCCGCTACCCC
This sequence comes from Acidimicrobiales bacterium, assembly GCA_035503975.1. Lineage (GTDB taxonomy): Bacteria > Actinomycetota > Acidimicrobiia > Acidimicrobiales > Palsa-688 > DATJMJ01. The sequence goes on from DATJST010000507.1 coordinate 5,840, forward strand.
ATCGCCG
>DATJST010000508.1:0-4809 GCA_035503975.1 Acidimicrobiales bacterium
TGTCCTCGTGGCGGCCCTCGTGGGCGGGCGCCTAGCGCGCAAGACCGTGGGCATTGTCGGCCCGACCGAGATCGGCTTCGACGACGCCGCGCGTCTGGTCGCCAGCGTGCTCGGAAAGGCACGCCCGTTCGTGACGATGCCGATCGGCTTCCACCGTGCCTTGGCGCACGTAGCGGAAGCGACGATGACGGTCCCGCTCATCTCGCTCGCCCAGGTGCGGATACTGGCCGAGGAGGTGATCGAGCCGGCCAACGCGCCCGACAAGCTACCCGAGGACCTGGTACCGACGACAGCGTTCGATGAGCCTGCGGTCCGCGCCGGCCTCCCAGGTCCAGGCCCCTTCCGGCTCGACGACCTGCGATGGTCCTGCCGTCGGCATACCGCGCCAGCACCTCCACGTACGAGGCGGCTGAAGCGGAGCTGAGCTCGGCGGGCGACGGGGGAGCTCGGCTTCAGCTATGGCCCGTGGCGTACGTGCGTACCCCGTCGAGGTAGAGCCGAGTGGTGCGGTCCTGGGCCAGGCGCGAGAGCGGGCCGCCCAGTCGCGCTATGGCAGTAGCAGGCCGCGAGAACGCGACGATCTCGAGCCTGACTGTCCCGTCGCCGTGCCGGGTCACGTGGAAGGCCTCTTCGCCCCGTTCTGGGTGGCCGGGCAAGGTCCCATAAGCGAACCCGAACCGGTCAGGCTCAGCCGTCACATAGACGACCCTGCAGGGAGCGACGATGAACACCAGCCCCAGCCGGACCGTCGCGACGACCTCGGTCCCGACGGCGATGAGGGCCTCGGCGGGCGAGATGGTCGCTCCGGCACGTCGGTGAGCTTGCCAAGTCCGCACAGCTTCTTGGGCCCTGGCCCAGACCTCCGCACCCTCGCCCAGCTCGGCCGACACGCGGTTGTGATGGTAGCCCTTGGGGAGGACCGGCCCCGCGGTGGCCCCGACCTCTTCGTAGGTAAGGCGGAGGTCGGGGAGGCGGCGGCGCAGGTCATCCAAGTACTTCTCGCTCGGCCGGGCGACCAAGATCGGCATCGCCGCCGACGCTATCCCGGCCGCCAGCCCCCACGCGCGACCGATAAGTCGCCCAGGTCCCCTCAGCTCGCCTCGGGCAAACGTTATGCGTCCCACGTCCTGCCTGGTCCCACGAGCCCGAGCCGTCGTTCGGTCGCGAAAGACCTGTTCACGAGGGTACCGGCGGATCAACGCGAGATTGGGCGTTATGCATGAATAGAACGACAATCCGCAGCGACCTTGCCGCAACCGTCCCGAGGCTACGGTGGGGTCCCGGGCCGTTGTCAGACCCGCACCCGATGGAGACCGGGAGCGCGCGAGGAACGCCAACGGAGGGCGCCATTCAGGCCGTGTGACGCCGGTTCGCCACCTGGGAAGGGCCGGTTCTCTGCGGTTTATTTGGCCCTCTTCCTGCGTCGGCGGCCAATTAGCATTAGCAGGTAGGCGGCCGTAGCTCCGCCCGTGTTGAGACCAGTTGCGACCCGCCACATCCACTTGCCACCCCGTACCCGCTCGGCCGGCCGACGGTTGATGTCGCGCCAGGTGAGGGCCACTGCGACCAGGTGAAGGGCAAGGAACGCGACGAGGCGTCCCCTTCTCTTGGGGTGATGGGTCACCATAGGGCCTCGGTCCTCAATGGTGCCGCGACGGGATACATGTCTCGAAGGCAACCGGCGCCAAGACCTTCCGGACCAATACGGACGAGGCAAGAGCTCGAAGGCCTCCCCCGCGGCGAGGTCACCAAGGGGCGGGCCCATGCGCTCGTGCCTCGCGCACGGCTTTGAGGCTGGCAGCGACCGACTCTGGGTCGCCACGACCCACTATCCACTCGTCGTAGTCGGCCCCGTCGAAAACGAGCATGACGCCGCGGGGCGTGCCGTGGTGGACGGCGGCGAAGATCTTCCTCCCACCCTCGTGGATGGTCCCCACCTCCACCACGCCGGGCAGGCGCTCGCCGATACGCCAGCCGTGGTCAGCCGGCTCGTGGGCGTCCTCTAGCACCTCTACGCGCTGCAGCGCCGAGAGCGGCACCCGCGGGCCGGGATGTACTGCCGCCGCTTTCTCACCCAACGAGAGGTGCAGTACCGGTTCGTCGCCTTCGACTTGCAGTTCGGCCATCCCATTTCTCCTATCAGTGCGATCTTCACGAACAACCCGACCTTGTCCTGCAGCCTCTTGTGGATCGTCCAAGCTTCTCCGTGGCTCACCTTCCCGGTAGGGCTGGTCGCCATCGCCAACGCCGTGCTACTCGGCGTGGGACCTCCTACGGCCTGGTCCGCTACTGGTGCGCCGTCGCCAAGGTGGCTATTGCCACTGCCGTCGTCGTGGCGGACTCGGTGGTGATACCAACAGCTGCTGGTCACGCCTTTCACCACTAGCTAGCTAGCTAGCTGGTGACGCGACCAAGACTGCTTTTGGGCAAGGCGATCGGCCTACCGAACCGCGCCCAGAGTTGGCGCGACGCTTGGTTCTCGCGTTCTGGCCTGCCTCAGAGGCTAATCGTCAACTGTTCCACTCGATGCTGAAGGTGCTGTTGTTGAACAAGGTGTTGCAGGCCATGCTGGCCTTTTGGAGCTGGGGCGAGTTCGGGCTCATGGTAGCGGTCATGGAGACCTCGATCACCCCGCCCGAGTTGGGCTCAGGGAAGTCGGGCTCGCCGTGGGACCGCAAGCACTTGACCCACTTGGCCGCGCTGGCCATCATCTCGGCGGGTGTCTGGTTGATGGAGCCCGGCCCGAGGTACTTCTCGCAGGCCTTATCAGCGGACTGCAACTGCGGTGAACCCGGGCCAAAGTCTAGGTTCTGGGGACGAAAGTCGTACCCACCCCCCGCAAGAGGCTGGGGGTCGGGCATGTTGATGCCGTGGGATTGCATGCACTCTGAGTACTTCAGCGCCTGCGCCAGCGACTCTGTGGGCCCCGACTGGCCGGAGGAGCCCGAGGCGGCGGCGGCGCCCGATTGGCCGGTCGTGGTCTTGGCCTTGCCAAGGCTGGCGACGCCGTTGTGTGCTGGGCTACCCCCGCAAGCCGCCACCAGGACGCTCGATACTGCCAGCACGGCCACAAGCCAGGTAAGCAACTTGGTCATCTCTCTTGATTGTACAGAGCTACCCGAGCTGGCCAGCAGCGCCGGGCCGTGACCCTTCCACCGCCACCGTCCGACCTCATCGTGGCCCGGCGACCCGCGCCGGCCCTGGGACGCACCGGGCGCCAAGTGACGATTACGCTGCACGTCCTCGCCTCCGTCGGGTGGTTCGGGATGGCCACGCTCGTGGCCTTCTGCACTCTCCTCGCGACCTACACCAACAACCCGGCCCAGCCTCTCCCGGACCGTCCAAGCTGTTCCGTGGCTGAGCGTCCCAGTGGGACTGGCCGCTGTCGCCACCGGAGTGCTGCTCGGCCTCGGGACCTCCTACGGCCTCGTCCGGTACTGGTGGGTAGTCGCCAAGGTGGCCATAGCCCGTCGAAGTCCTTGCCCGCCACCACTTTGGCGTCTTCAAGCCACGCGCCCGGACGCCCTGGAGCGAACGCAAGCCCCCCGCGAAGCAGCCAAGCAAGGTTGTCAGGGCCTGAGCCGAGAAAAGACCCTGACTTGACACTCGAACAACACGCGAAACTGTCGCGCAAGTTGCCTGCCCCCATGCACGGACGGGGCCGATGAGCGTTCGGCGGAAGGCGGGGAGATTTGTCGCCGTGGGACTCTCACGCTTGTGGGGGCGACGGAGCCGCTACCGGACGCGCCCAGAATTGGAAATCTCGCCCGCCCGACAGCCACTCTTGACCACTTGCTCGGTGTGAGAATAATCGGCGATAACTAGAGCGCGCGCGAAGGAAGCTAACCGAGGCAACAGGTTTTGCGTCGTGGACATGTCCTCGACGCAGGTTCATGACCTCAGGCGCCGCTCGCCGAGGAGATGCTCCACCTGACGGCGTAGTTCAGAGTTCGTAGCTCGAAGTCTTGCGACCTCTGCGTAGGCCGTCTCGAGACGCGACTGCAGGGAAGCGAGGCTGGAGCGTTGCGCGGCAGGGACCCCGAGCGCCGGCGCGCGCCTGAGCGAACGACAACTGACGATCGCTTCTCGTAGCTCCGGTTGGCGATAGAGCCAGCTCCTCGATTCGCCTGCTCGCCCAGCGACGGAGTTGAAGGTGATGGAGAGCCCGGCGCGCTCGAGGGAGCGCAATGCGGCGACCGAGCGCTCCAGGGCCGCCTCGTGGCGCTCCTTGGCCGCCAGGCGAAGGTAGGCACTGTTGTCAGCCCTCGTCATCGGCCGGCTCGACCTCGACGGCCTCGAGCGCGGCGATGATCTTGTCGAGGCTTGCTTGGACGCGGCGGTGGTTGTCAGCAAGGCGCTGCTGCCCGCGCGCCTCAGCAGCGGCGAGCAAGGTGGCATTGGACTCGGCCTGGCGCCGGTGGATGTCCAAGAACTCGACAGTGGTCTGGAAGTCCGGGCAGGTCAGGCAGGCGTTGGGGTGAGGGCAGTTCTGCTGCGGCGGCCTGCCGCAATAACCGTTGGGCAGGCTGGCCATGACGCGGCCGAGGTTGAACTTCACCCATTCCGCTTGGGCGGTGGGCGAAGCGCGGTCATAGGGAAGCAGGTCCCCTTCGATGTTGACCCTGGTCTTTTGGTAACGCTCGAAGGCGTCGCGCACCGTCGAGTCGTGCAGCTGGGCATAAACCGAGACCATCTCGGGGCTCGCGTGGCCAAGGACTCGCTGGACGATGAACTGAGGCACCCCAGCGTTGATAAGGCGGGTCCCGAGAGTGTGGCGGAACTGGTGTGCTGTAACTCGGACCGGCCGGC
>DATJST010000509.1:0-5718 GCA_035503975.1 Acidimicrobiales bacterium
GTGCGCCAGGACCAGCGAGCACTTGGTCAAGCGCGTCGTGGTGCTCGGGACCGGCCACGATGCGCAGGATAGGCGGCCGGCAAGTAGGATGAAGCTGTCGACCAGTCATCCGGGAGGTCGCTTTGTTCTCACTCCTTGGGCTCGGGTTTGGGCCCGACGCCCTATACGTGCTCATCATCGCCGTCGTCGTGCTCTTCGGAGGCAGCCAGCTGCCCAAGTTGGCTCGCAACGCCGGCGAGGCGATGAAGGAGTTCAAAAAGGCTCACAACGAAGCCACGACGCTGGACGGGCAGGCGGCCACCGCGAGCCCGGCCGCGTCCCCTGCGCCTGCGGCGCCAGTCATGGCCCAGCCGGCGCTGGGGCCAGCACCCGTCGCCCCGACCAATGCGAGCAACGCGGCCGATGAGGAGCGCGTCACTCTGACCAGGGCGGAGCTGGACGCTCTCTTGGCTGACCGCGAGCGCCGGGCCAAAGCAAGCCAGGGTGGCACGGACAACCACTGAGGTTCTTCAGTGCGGCTCTCGCGCGGAGCCGAGGAGCTGGGTCGGAGGAGCGGAAGAGAGCCCTGGCCTGCGCGGCGCTGAGCGCTACTTGTGAGCCGGCAGGGTCGGCCGTCCCGTCGAGGTGACCGGCGCAGCGACGGGCTGAGCCACCCTGGCCGGCATCCCCCTCCGGCTGCGCGCTATGCGGCGCCGTTCGCGCTCCGAAGCCCCGCCCCAAACACCATGCTCAATGTGGTTCTCCAAGGCGTACTCGAGGCAGGGGTGCTTGACCGGGCACTCCGCACAGTAATGGCGGGCGGTTTCCACCCCGACGCCGTCACTCGGGAAGAAGATCTCCGGGGGTAGGTCCCGGCACCGCCCCTCCACCATCCAAGATGTATCCAACTCAGCCTCCCAAAGCGCCCCGCGTGTAACGCTGACCTGAACTAGTCCCTCAAAATCCTTCTACGGTTCTGTACGGGGCTCGGGATTCGAGTCACAGTTCGAGGAAAGACGCTCCGCTTCTTTTACTCCACCCTAACGCCACGTGTCAAGCAAGCCCCCCAGGCGCCGCCCCAGCCTCTTCGTCGGGACGGCCTTGACAATAGCGCCTGGGTAGACGAACATATTTGCACGATGTTCGCTTCTGCCCGCTCGGGCCTGCTTCTTATCACCTAGGCGAGCACCGGGACCGGTGCTCGCCGATGACCTCCTGTGCCTGTGGCCAGGAGGTTTTTTCATGTTAGGAAAGGCTGCCGAAATGACTCGCCCCGCCGTGACCACCAAGCCGATGCCTTACGACAAGTACCGTCCGACCCTGCCCCTGGTACTGGCCGACCGGGCCTGGCCGTCCAAGCAGCTCACGGCGGCCCCCCGCTGGTGCAGCGTCGACCTGAGAGACGGCAACCAAGCTCTGATCGACCCCATGGACCCCGTTCGCAAGCTTGAGCTCTTCGAGGCCCTCGTCAACATCGGTATCAAGGAGATCGAAGTCGGGTTCCCGTCCGCCTCAGCGCCTGACTACGAGTTCGTGCGCAACATCATCACGCGCGACCTCGTCCCCGAGGACGTCACCGTCCAGGTACTGGTCCAGTGCCGGAGAGAGCTGATCGAGCGCACCTTCGAGGCATTGGCGGGCGCCCCCAGGGCGATCGTCCACTTCTACAACTCCACCTCGGAGCTGCAGCGCCGTGTGGTGTTCCGCCAGGAGCGGACCGGCATCGTCGAGATCGCCACGAGCGCGGCCCGCATGTGCCGGGAGCTCGAGGGCTCGCTCTCGGGCACGGAGCTGCGCTACGAGTACTCCCCCGAGAGCTTCACCGGCACAGAGCCTGATTTCGCACTCGAGATATGTGAAGCGGTCGTTGACGTCCTCGAGCCAACCCGCGAACGGCCCCTCGTGCTCAACCTGCCCTCGACGGTTGAGAACTACACACCCAACGTGTTCGCGGATGTGATCGAATGGTTCGGGCGCAATCTCAGCCGCCGCGACGCCATCGTGCTGTCGGTGCACCCGCACAACGACCGGGGCACCGCGGTGGCCGCCGCCGAGATGGCGCTGCTGGCAGGTGCCGACCGCCTGGAGGGGACGCTGTTCGGCAACGGTGAGCGCACCGGCAACCTCGACCTGGTCACGGTGGCCCTCAACCTCATGTCCCAGGGCGTCGACCCCCGGCTCGACTTTCATGACATCGAGGCGGTGCGCAGGGTGGCCGAGCATGCCACGCGGCTGCCCGTCCACCCCCGCCACCCGTACGTCGGTGACCTCGTTTACACGGCGTTCTCGGGTTCTCACCAGGACGCCATCAAGAAAGGGATGGACGCCCTGCCCCCCCACTACGACCATTGGGAGGTGCCGTACCTGCCCATCGACCCAAAAGACATGGGGCGCACGTACGAAGCCATCATCAGGGTCAACAGCCAGTCCGGCAAGGGTGGCGTGGCCTACGTGATGGGCACCGAGCACGGCCTGGACCTTCCCCGGCGGCTGCAGATCGAGTTCTCCAAGCAGGTGCAGGAGGTGACCGAGGCTTCTGGCACGGAAATCAAGCCGACCGAGATCTGGGAAGTCTTCGAGAGCACCTACCTCGCCCAGGACGCGCCCGTCCGCCTGCTCAGCAGTGAAGTGAGCACCGAACGCTCGGGCAGCACCCACGTGACCGAGCTGACTGCCCAGCTGCTCGTAGATGGCGAGCACAGCAGTGCCTCTGGACGGGGCAATGGCCCGATCGACGCGCTCGTCGACGCCCTCGCCCACGTCGGCGTCAAGCTGGCCGTGCTCGACTTCCACCAGCACGCGCTCACGTCGGGGAGCGGGGCTTCGTCGGTGGCATACGTCGAGGCCGAGTGTGAAGGCCAGGTGTCGTGGGGCGTCGGCATGGACTCCAGCATCCTCGATGCCTCTCTCCAAGCCGTGGCCAGCGCCGCGTCCCGGCTACGGGCGATGACCTCCCCCACATCCGAGCCCCGGTAAGCTCGCTCCCATGTCGATGCAGCAGGCAGAAGCCTCTGGTCCGCCGCGTGGCCACGTCCGGGTGGTGTACCTGGGCCCGGTGGCGCCGCACTGGCGGGTCGACTCCGATTTCGGCGAGAGGAACCTGATCGAGGAACTGCGCCAGAGGATCCTCGCTCGCCTGCTGCTCCTCCCTCCCCACGACCCCCAGTTCCGGCGCAACCGCGAGCGCATCATCCGGGACGCCGAGCGGGAGAACGTGCTCCTCGAATGGGACCTCGGCGTGCCCGAGGACGAAGAGGGTGAGTTCATGGCGGGCGGCGAGGGTTAGAAACGTACCGTCGCCGTCCTAACTTCGCCGCCAAGGACCGCACTCGCATATCACGGCCGCCATGGCTGCCGCTATATGGCGCGGCATCGAAGGCAGGGCACGATAACCTAATCGACGTGCCAATAGAGCGCGATATGGACGTCGCCGGCGAGCAAATACCGCGCCACCAAGCGCAGGCTTCGCCCTTCGGGCCGGCCACAACTCTGGCGCAGGACGCGCCTCCCATCGGCGACGTCAATGGTGCCGCCGAGCCGCGTGGCACAACGGCGAACGGCCCGACGGGTGGGCTCGGGGCGGGAGAGTCGCGCTACTTCAATCGTGAGCTTTCGCTCCTCGAGTTCGGCCGCCGTGTGCTCACGCTGGCCGGTTCGCCGGACCAACCCCTATTGGAGCGAGCGAAGTTCCTCGCTATTTTTTCCGGCCAATTGGACGAATTTTTCCAGGTGAGGGTGGCCGGTTTGAAGGACCAGCTGGCCGCCGGGCTCCCAGGTACGGCGCCCGACGGCTTGCCGGTGCCCGAGCAGCTAAGAGCCATACGCTCGGTGCTCGAAGAGCTGTTGGCGCAGCGGGCCCGTACCTACCACGACAGCTTGGTGCCCGAGCTGGCCGCCCACGGTATACGGCTCGTCCCGTGGGGGTCCCTGGGCGCGGCGGACATGGCCTACGCCGAGTCGGTCTTCGAGGCCCAGATTTTCCCCGTGCTCACGCCTCTCGGCGTCGACCCGGGCCATCCTTTCCCTTACATTTCCAATCTGTCGCTCAACTTGGCGGTTATGGTCCGAGATCCCCAACGCAGCGAGCGTCGCTTCGCCCGAGTTAAGGTGCCGCCGGTGCTGCCCGGCTTTTTGCCCTTGCCCGACGGGGAGCGGTTCGTGCCAATAGACCAGGTAATCGCGGCGTTCTTGGGTGAATTGTTCCCAGGGATGGAAATCGAAAGCTGCCACTCGTTCCGCGTCATCCGCAATGCCGACCTGACTCTCGCCGAGGACGAGGCGGACGACCTCCTCGAGGCCGTGGAGATGGAGCTGCGCAGGCGCCGCTTCGGCCGCGCCGTCTGCCTCCAGCTCGAAGCCGGCTTCGAGCCCACCGTGCGGGACCTATTGGCGCGGGAGCTCGACCTGCGCCCCGAAGACGTCTACGAGGTCGACGGTTTGCTCGACTACGGCGGTTTGTGGGCGCTCCACAGCCTCGAACGCCCAGAGCTTAAGGACGAGCCCTTCTTGCCCGTGACACCGGCGCGCCTGGCCGCGCTCGACGGTGAAGAAGTCGACGTGTTTTCAGGGATCGCCTCCGGTGACATTTTTGTGCACCACCCCTACGAGAGCTTCGCCATGTCGACCGAGGCCTTCATCAAGTACGCGGCCACGGACCCGCACGTCCTCGCTATAAAGCAAACTCTTTACCGGACTTCGGGTGACAGCCCCGTAGTGACTGCGCTCATCCGCGCCGCCGAACGAGGCAAGCAGGTCGCGGCCCTGGTGGAGCTGAAGGCACGGGGCGACGAGCTCGCCAATATCGGCTGGGCGAGAGCGCTCGAACAAGTCGGCGTCCACGTCGTGTACGGGCTGATCGGGCTGAAAACACATGCTAAAACGGCTCTCGTCGTCCGCCAGGAGAGGGAAGGGATACGTCGCTACTGCCACATCGGCACAGGCAATTACAACTCGTCGACCGCTCGTGTGTACGAGGACATCGGCATCCTCACGGCCTCGCCCGCCCTCGGCGAGGACCTGACCGACCTCTTCAACTTCCTAACTGGCTACAGCCGCCAGGACTCGTACCGCCAGCTCGTGGTCGCCCCGCTCGCCCTGCGCTCGAAAATCATCGAGTTGATCGAGCGGGAGTGCACCTACGGGGGCACTGGCCGGATCGTTTGGAAAGTCAACAACCTTGTCGACCGACGCGTCATCGACGCTCTTTACAGCGCGTCGCAATCGGGTGTCCAGGTCGACCTCGTGGTGCGGGCAATGTGCTCGCTGCGCCCGGGAGTACCAGGGCTCTCGGAAAATATCCGGGTCCGCTCCCTGGTGGGCCGCTACCTGGAGCACTCCCGTATCTTTTACTTCAGCGGGGGCAGCGGCGCCCCCGCCGGGTACGCCTTCGGGCGCGCAGCCGCGCCTATCCGCCTCCGCTCCGCGGCCAGCCCTGCTCCGGGCAAGGACACGCCACTTCCCCGCGCCAGCTGGCCCGGCCTGCCCGACGGCGGCTGCTACCTATTGGGGTCCGCCGACATCATGGAGCGGAACCTCGACCGCCGGGTCGAGGCGCTCATCGATGTGAAATCACCAGAGATCCAGGACCGCCTGCGTGAAATCCTCGAAGTCGTGCTGGCTGACGACGAGCTCGCCTGGGAGCTCTCCGCTGACGGGAGCTGGCGGAAGCTGCCCCTGGTCAAGCACTTCAATGCCCAACGCCATTTCCAGGAGCTCGCCATTTCTCGCGCGCGGCGCCGC
>DATJST010000510.1:0-2344 GCA_035503975.1 Acidimicrobiales bacterium
GGGTCGTTATGGAGGGGCGCGTTGCGATAGGACGGTGTCCGTTTTCCTGTGCCGCTCGGCGCTCTGAACGGTGTGGTCGACCATGACCGGCACTCCCGACGGCGGAGGAGAGGGCGGCGGGCGTGTTGTCGCCCTGGCCAGCCATCCGGGGTACAGGCCGGCGCGGCCTCCGATCCTGCTCCAGCGTTCGCTGCGGGCCGCCCCGCTGATCGGGCGCCAGGCTGAGCTGAATGCGGTCTTGCGGCTGCTGGACGATCCATCGGTCCGCCTGGTCACGTTGACCGGGCGTGGAGGCGTCGGCAAGACGCGGCTGGCGCTGGAGGCGTGCTGGTCGCTCGACGCCGCCCGCCCGGGCTCGGTCGGTCTCGTCTCGCTGGCAAACGTCCAGGAGCCGGAGCTGGTCTTGGCTGAGGTCGCGGCCCAGCTGGAGGTTCCGACCTTTCCGGGGCAACCGCTGGAAGCGGCCCTTACGCGTTGGCTGGACCGTTCACCGCTGGTGCTGCTGGTCGACAACTTCGAGCACATCCTGGGGGCCGCGAAGCGCTTGACCGACTTGCTCGACGCCTGCGAGGACCTAAAACTGTTGGTCACCAGCCAGGCTCGCTTGTCTCTGCGGCCCGAACGGGCGCTGAACCTGGGGCCACTCCCGGTGCCCCAGTCCGGCGTTGCCGACCTGGCCAGTCTGGTTGACCAACCTGCGGTGGCCCTCTACTGCGACCGCGCCCGGGCGGTTGACCACCGGTTCGGTCTCACCGGCGCTAACGCCGGCGCGGTGGCCTCGTTGTGCCGTCAGCTCGAAGGCCTGCCGCTGGCGATTGAGCTGGCGGCGGCCCGGGCCGGCACGGTGCCGGCCGGCCAGGTGCTGGCGCGGCTTCCCGGCGCCAGGCTCGACGTGCTGCGTTCACCGCGGCTCGACGCCCCGGCCAGGCACCAGGACCTGCGCGCCGCTATCGGCTGGACCTACCAGCTGCTCTCTCCCGCCGAACAGGGCCTTCTCCGACGGCTGTCGGTCATTGGCGCTCCGTTCGAGCTCGACGACGCCGAAGCGCTTGCAGAGGGCGAGCCCGCCGATGCCCTGGAGGGTCTATCGACTTTGGTTGACCTGCACCTGGTAGAAGCCACGCCGGTGGGCGACACGGCCAGCTTCGAGCTCACGCCGTCGATCCGTGACTTCGCTCGTGAAGAGCTGATCGCCTTGGGCGACCTCGAAGCGACCGAGGGGGCCTGGGCCTCGGGGCTGGCCGGGCGAGCCCGGTCGGCCGCCGACGCCTTGCACGCCCCCGACCCCGACGCGTGGTGGGACTGGCTGGATCGCGCCCACGACCGTCTGCTCCACGCCCTGCAGGCCTGCCTGGCCCGCGAACGCGCCGATGAAGCGCTCGACCTTCTCGCCGCCCTGGCACCACAGTGGGTGCTCCGGGCGCTGGACCCGGCTCACCGCCAGATGCTCGAACGCGCGATCGAGATGGCGGAACGGCGGGACATCCATACTGGCGCGCTGGCTGAGGCCTGGACGTGGTCCGCGCGCCTTGGGCTGCAGGTGCTGATACCTGACCGGGCCGACGTGCTGGTGGGACGGCTCCGCCGCGCCGAAGCGCTGGCCCGGTCACTCGGCGACGACGACCGGCTCTTGCACGTGCTGGAGCTCACCGCCTTTGTCGCGTGGCGGTCCACCTGGGCACAAAGCGACCCGATGGATGAGTCAGAACAGACGAAGGCGGCACTGTCAGAAGGGTTGGAGCGGGCAAGAGCGGCACTGTCCGAAGGCCTCGAGTTGGCCCGGCGGCCCGGCGCGACCGGCTGGCTGGCCCGCTTCGAGGTGCAGTGGGGACGGTTCCTCACGATCGCGGGCGACGACGAAGCGTCCCTCGCCGCGTGCCTGTCCGCCCTGGCGCACGCTCGCCAGGCCAACGACACCGTGGCCACTCTCGATGCTGCCTTGCAACTCCAGACGATGGCGTCCCGATCGCCCGCGGCCGCCGCCGCCCTCCCCCCGCCCCAGCAGCTGCTCGAGATGGCCCGTACGACCCACCAGACCGCCATCGCGGCGCTGCTACTACCAACCTTCGCCATCCAGGCAGTGGCCGCCGGCGACGTCGCCGTGGCCGCCCGATGGTGCCGCCGCGGCCTGGAGCTTTCGGGTCTCGACCCCTCCTCCTTCCTCACCGCCTTTGCCGTGTTCGCGGCGGTCGAGATCGCGGCGCGCAAAGGCGATCATGCGCTGGCCGCGCGCCTCCACGGCAGGCTCCTCGAGTCCGAGGCGCTCGTGGACGCTGTCATCCCGCCCGACTTCGCCACAGCCCACCACGCCCGCCCCGCCAGCCACAGTCCGTGACCAGAGTCG
>DATJST010000511.1:0-4805 GCA_035503975.1 Acidimicrobiales bacterium
CCTAAGCGAGCGTGTCGCCGTCATGCTGGGGCTAAAGGTCGGGCAACACTCTTACCGCCAACCCAGCTCAAAAGACCAAATAACACCGTCGAAAACGACGCGGTCACAGCCGTCGCGTAACATCAACGAGAGAGCTGCCTACGTCCGAGCATTTACACCCGAAATGGGACGGGACCTCTCTATGTAAGTAGGAATAGTAAGTAGGCGTGGTTTGGTGCGTTGCCCCGTGCGGCGCACGGGGCATGGAGGCCCCATTTGTGGCGGGTGGGGGTCGCTAGCGGTCAAGGGTCAGCCGGAGGCTGAGCGAGGAAGCGTAGCCCGACCGATGAGCGACCGTAGGGAGCGGCCCGGAGGGTCATCGGACCGTGGCGGCGTCCCGGAGCGACCCTAATGGGAAGCGATGAGGCAACCGACAGGTAAGCGCTTACAGCGGCCCCGGGCTTACAGAGCCTTTCGTCAAGACCGTGCCGTCCCTCGGTGGCCCATTCAGGACGATCCACCACCTTTGCAAATTGGTTGTGCAAGGTAGGGGAACGAGCCGCCAGCAGGTGAGCGCTCCGAGCGACCCCGTGCCAAGAGCACTTTGTCAAGACAGAGCCCCTGCCTGGTCGGGAGGTGACCGGGACCACCGGTGGGATGTCGTGCCTACGAGCACTTCCATTAGGGCGTTGGGGGTCTCCTCGAGGCTCGGCCCGCTCATACGTGACAGGAGGTAAGAACCGTTGATCTTCGTCGGTGACGACTGGTCAGTAGAGCACCACGACATCGAGATCCAAGACGACCAGGGTCGCAGGTTGGCCAAGCGGCGATTGCCCGAAGGGGTGAAGGGCATCGTCGAGCTGCATGCCCTGGTCGCCGCTCACGCAGGCAACCCCGCCGAAGTCGCCCTCGCTATCGAGACCGACCGGGGCCTGTGGCCGGCCGCGTTGGTGGCCGCCGGCTACCAGGTGTACGCGGTCAACCCCAAGATGGTCGCCCGTTACCGCGAGCGGCACAGCTCGTCAGGGGCCAAGTCCGACCCGGCGGACGCAGCGGTACTGGCAGACCTGGTCCGCACCGACCGCCACAAGCACCGCCAGGTCACCGGCGACAGCGAACTGGCCGAAGGCCTCAAGATGCTGACCAGGGCTCACCAGAGGCTCGTCTGGTCCCGCCATCGCCAGGTCCAGCAGCTAAGAGCGGTGCTGCGGGAGTTCTACCCCGCAGCCCTTGTGGCCTTTGCCACCGATCTCGGCGATCGCGACGGCGACCGTGACGCTCTGGCTGTACTCGACAAGGCCCCGACACCAGCAGCCGGGCGGGGCCTGTCGCGCTCGTCGATCGCGGCGGTACTCCGCCGGGCCGGGCGGCGCCGCAACGTCGAGCTCAAGGCGGCCGAGGTGCAGGCTGCCCTCCGTTCCGAGCAGCTCGTGCCGCCCGAGACCGTCGCCCGCGCTTACGGTGCGGTGGTCCGCTCGACGGTGGCGGTCATCGCCGAGATGGACCGTCAACTGGACGCCTTGGAGACCGAGCTGGCCGACCATTTCGGCAGGCACCCAGACGCCGAGATCATCCGCAGCCAACCGGGCCTGGGCGTTCTTGTCGGCGCCCGCCTGTTGGGCGAGTTCGGCGACGACCTGGGCCGTTACCCCGATGCCAAGGCGAGGCGCAATTACGCCGGGACGTCGCCGGTGACGGTCGCTTCGGGCAAGCTCAGGGTCGTCCGCGCTCGCTACGTGGGCAACCACTACCTGACAGACGCCTGCTACTGGTGGGCGTTCTGCGCGCTAGCGCAATCGGCTGGAGCCCGCGTCTACTACGACCAGCTCAGAGCCAGGAAAATCGACCACCCCGCCGCCCTGCGGGCCCTCGCCAACCGCCTGGTCGGCATCCTCGACGGTTGTTTACGCGCGCGCACCCTCTACGACGAGGAAATAGCCTGGGGGCACCGCAAAGCCGCCTGAGACCACAGGGTCTGCCGGTTGTCCCGAAGCGACGCCTCTGCGTCGCTTCGTTGATCGCGCCTTTTCCCTGTCCCCAGGCCGGGGTCAAGCTGGAGCTCCCCACCGGAAGAACGAGCTTGAGGCCGGACTAGGGACAGGGCACCGTGGCCAACGCGGGTCAGCTGGAACGGCTGCAGGGCCGCTTGCGTATTTCAACTGTGCGCCCAGGCCTCGGCTCCCGCTGTCGGCTCCGTGTGATGTCAGCAGCCTGCCTGATGTTCGCAGCGGCCCCAATGCTGGCCGGCTCTCCTCGGCCAACGGGAACGCTCCTGCACGAGCTGGGGACCACGCGCAGCGTCATTGACCCGAAATGCAACGGGGGACGCGGGATAGTCGTCCCCGTACCGCCGTCCTTGCTGGCGGCGGCACCACCCGCGGTTGCCACAACCGTTCTGGACAGCGGGGTAGCTCTTGTCGTGCTCTCCTCCGCCTTCCCTGAGGGGCCCTACGCCGTGCTGCACGCTTTCACGGGCACATGCGGCCCCGACCGGCGCTTTGGCCACAACGGTGCCGAGCGCCTTGCCATAGGCGGACGGAACTTCAGCATCCTCGCCGCTGTGCCGGCGCAAGGCGGCGGGGCCATCCTTGCTGGCGAGGCCGCGGGCCGGTGGCTGGTCGTCCGCATAGGCCCGCTCGGGCGGCTCGACCGCGGGTTTGGGGCGGGCGGCTATGCGGTCCTGCCCTGGCAGGGCGAGGTATCCGCCGTTGCCCAGGGGCCGGAGGGCCGGGTCGTCCTCGGCGGCGACATCGGCGTCGACAACGAGGAAGGGCTGGCCGAGGTGAGCGAAGCCGGCCGCCCGGTGACATCGTTCGGGCGCGGCGGCCAAGTACCCGTACAGGTGAACAGGGACGACTCGGAGCTCTCCCGTGTTGCCTTCGAGGGCAATGGCGACGTCTTGGCGCTCACCCTCGGGGGGAACATGGGGGTTTGGGGCGTCACCGTCTCTGCCTTCAGGCCAAATGGCTCACTTGTGCCCAGCTTTCAGGAGAACTTCGCAGCGGCGCTTGGGCGTGCAGCGCCACAAGTCTTCGTAGCCGACCTTGTGGTCCGCCCGGACGGCTTCTGGCTCGCCGGGACCCGTCAAGCAGTGCCCGTGATCAGCGCCGCGAGCCCGACTGCAAGCGGGGAGGTCGTCGCCTTTCGGGCCGACGGGTCGCTCAACTCAAGCTTCGGGGGGCGGGGCCAGGTGTTCTTCCCCTGCCCGCTGGGGGACCCAGTGTGGGCGCTACCCGAACAAGATGGCAGGGCACTCATCGTGGCCGAGACGCCTGCTACCCAAGCCACTGCCAACGCCCGTGAGCGCCTGGATTTGGTCGCCATCTCGGCGCACGGCACGGTCGCGGCTGGCTTCGAGCACGGTCCCAGCAGCTGGCAGCTGCCTTTCCTCCAGGGCGCCCAGCCCGCGTCGGACTACCCCGTCAACGTCGCCAGCAACGGCAGGGCGGTCGTCGTCGTAAGCAGCACAGCGGACGGCAAAGCGCTCAGGCTCGTGGAGCTCATGGCCTGAGAAGCGACTGGCGGCGCTCCTTTCCGGACTGGGGCACGCACAGGAAAGCCGCGCCAGAAGGACACTTGACAGCTACCGCCCGTGGGATGTCTTGACGGTGCAGGTTTGGCGTGCGCTTGTAGTTCAGGTGATTTTTAGCTTCAGGGGCGGGTTTTAGCCTTGCGCTGACGTCGTTGGTCGGATCTAATGAACTGGTTGGGATCGAATCACAGACGTGTAACGCGTTCAATGAAGGGAGTAGGTCTGGTGGCAGGCGAGCCGGTGAGTTCGGGTGCTGAGGAGCGGTATCTGTCGGGTAAGAGGCCGAGGTGGGTCAACGAGTGGATGGACGAAGCCGTTTTGCAGTTTGAGGCGGGGAACTCGGAAATGGCTGACCTGTGCCTTCGGATGTTGGAGGGTCAGGCATCCGTGAATCGTGATTATGCCTTCAGGAGTAAGGCGGCGACCCCAAGCGAACGTGCCTGGGGAGGCACTGGCCGCTAGGACGAAGCTGAGGTGCGTTGTGGCGGCTGAGCGGTTCCGTGTTGTGTTCGGCTCCGGCTACGTGCAAGTAGCGTCGGGGCGGCTGGTGCGGGAGGGTGTGCGGGGGATCCGGTACGGGGTGGCGGAGCTGGACCTGTCGAAGCTGGGCGAGCGAGCCGTGATGATCGTGCTGACCTATCCCGGTGGTGACTGGCGCCGGTGGTGTAGCGACGACGGGGGGCTGGACCGCCAGATTGCTGCGTTCTTGGCGGCGTGGCGGGCTAAGTGGGGGGAGCCAGTTGGCTTTTGGTGCAAGGAGTTCCAGCAGCGTGGCGCGCCGCATGTGAACCTATACGTGGGTTGGCCGGAGGCTGCGGGGGGCTATGCGGAGGTTCGGCACCGGACGCTCTGGGTGAAGAAGCGTTCTGCGGCGGTCGGCGAGCGGCGGGCTCGTGACGAGGTGGCGGCTGTGACGGGCGAGCTGGGTCTGTGGGCTCGAACGGCGTGGGCGAAGGTCGTGACGGGGAACAACATGACGGCAGTGGCCAGGGCTCACCATGGGCATGGTGTGGATATGCGTGTGAGCTGGTGGACGGACCGGGCGCATGAGTTCCATGACAGGGCGCAGGTGGCGTGGTACATCGCTCGTGAGGTCGGCAAGGAGCACCAGAAGGCTGCCCCGAAGGGCTGGGGTCGCGTCACCCCGTGGTGGGCTCCGCTAGGTGGCCTGATGCCTGACCGCTTCGAGGAGGAGGTGTCCTACATCGTTTGGGGGCGGATGAGGGACCGGTTGTTGAAGTACTGCGTTGAGCGCAAGCAACGGTTGCCTTGGGACACCTGGGGCGGTGTGACG
>DATJST010000512.1:0-3355 GCA_035503975.1 Acidimicrobiales bacterium
ATGCCCATGTCTTCGCGCTCGATCACCGACGCCAGGTGAGCCATTTCGTACTCACCCATTGCGACGCCGTAGTACTCGTTGAGCATCGCGACGACAGTCACAACCATTGCCGAGGACGACCCTAGGCCCGAACCGGGGGGCGCATAAGAGGAGAGGACAATGCCGTACCCGTGCTGCTCCTCGCGCCAAACTCGCCGGAGGGCGGCCTTAACAAGGTCGAGGTTCCCGTCGGGTTGGAAGCCGCTCTCAGGCTCGAGCTCAACCGAGATCCCGTAGTCTCGAGATTCGATGCTGACATGACTTTTCGCATGAGTTGACAAGGACCCAAGGATGTAACGGTCGATGGTCGCGCTGAGGACCGCGCCGCCTTCGGTTTCCGGGAAGGGTGACACGTCGGTCCCGCCGCCGGCGAAGCTTATACGTAGTGGTGTACGAGCTCGTACCACGGCGTCGTTGACAGGCGGAGCGACTTGCCCCCTAGGCGACGCCTCAGCGTCCGTGTTAGCGATCATGAGCTTTCCTCCTTGGACAGGTGGTTGCGCACGTCAGGGCCGTGCCTCACCCTTGCCCATGCACTGGAGCCGAGGAGGCGGAGGGCGAAGGGGGCGTCATCCACAACGTAGCGGTGCCACAGCCGGGCCGGCTCGAGGCGGAGCCGGTGGGCCCACTCCAGCCCGCTCCTCCTCATCCATTCGGGAGCCTTGGGCGTTTCGCCGGCGATGATGGTAAAGGTGCCGCCCGCGCCGATCAACCAGCACGATGGAAAGCGGCTGTGCAACAGGGCCATTAGCCTCTCCTGCTTGGGGAAGCCGAAGGCGCAAAAGACGATCCCCCTCGCGGCGTCGCGTTCGATGGCGCTGAAGATCTTTGACATTTCCTCTTGGTTGTTCTCAAAACCCATGGGAGGGGATAGATAGTTGACCACGAGCCCGGTGTTCCGCTCGGCTAGCAGGTGGCTCGCTCGAGCAGCAGCCTCCGGCGCGCCGCCGAGGAGGAAGACCGCTACTCCGTCTCGGGCAGCCCGGGCGCAAAGGGCGTAGATGGCTTCAGACACGGGTACTCGCGCCCGGAGCGCGGGCCCACGCAACCGGCTTGCCCAAATCAACGGCATGCCATCGGCTACCACCAGGTCGGCTTCCGACACGAGCGCGCGTACCGATCCGTCAGCTGCCACCTGGCGCAGGACGTCGATGTTCGGGTTGACCATCCACCCGCCGCTACCGTGCGCCAAATGCGCGAAAATATGGTCAACCAACTGCTGCTCGTCGAGGTCATCGAACCCGAGCCCGATTAGCGCGACGGGTTTAGGAGCACGCAAACCTTGCGAGGATTGCGAAAGGCTCTCAGTCCCATCTTGGCGAATGTCCAGCGGCAATGGGCCTCCACACACCTCGGTGATCATAATGCCACCCGAACAAGCCCTCGGGCATGTATGTTTCGCATATGGAGGATTCTCATGGACACGCAGCGGCCGGGACAACGCGGCTTGAGGCCGGAGCGCTCGGCTTTGTCAAGGAGGAGGTGGCGAAGTTGCGGCTCGCTTTGGACGAGCTGGCTGCTCCGGCCCACCAAGAGATGATGGCCCGGACGGCTGACCGGGTAGTCGCATGCCTCGATACTGGCGGCAAGGTCCTTTTCTGCGGCAACGGTGGTTCGGCGGCCGACGCGCAGCACCTCGCCGCCGAACTGGTTGGGCGCCAAAACTATGACAGGGCACCGGCCGCGGGGATCGCCCTCAGCGTCGACACGTCTGTCCTGACAGCTCTCAGCAATGACTACGGTTATGACGGTGTTTTTGCGCGCCAGGTGAAGGCTCTCGGCAAACGCGGCGACGTCCTTGTCGGGATATCGACATCGGGCCGTTCGGCCAACGTCGTCCAAGCTCTCGAGGCGGCCCGCGAAATCGGCCTGGTGACAATAGCTTTTACTGGAAGGCAGCCTCGCGACATGGGCTTTGCTGACTACGTGCTTGCGATGCCGGCGGACGAGACGGCTAAGGTCCAAGAGCTTCAACTGGTGGTCGGTCACATTATTTTTGCTCTTGTGGAAAGGGCACTGTTCCCAAAGCAGTAGGTGTCCCCAGGACGCGGGCCCTGCCGTTAGCTAAGACGAGCCCGTAAAATTTTTCTGGGCCGTCTATCGCGAGTTCCGTGCGCTGGCCCAACGGCTTCAATTGTGATTGGTAACAGCGGACCGCGGCTCGTTTTCGCTCGCGGTCCCCGCCCGCGCCAATATCAACCGGCTCCGCCCGCCACCCGTTACGGCGCAGCTTGTTAAGCGCGGCGCCTACTTCATCGGCCAGCTCGAGGGCATAAGGGAGATCTTCGTAGATCCACCAGTTCTTCTCGGGGGCTTTGCGAGCGACGCGAAGGCAGGCCCGGTTGGCCAGGCGGTGGTCTGCGTGCCACAGGCCGAGAGGTATAAGCCAGTTCGGGACATTGGTGTTTTGGACTACGGCCAGGAGACGGTCTTCTATGCGTGGCAGAAGAATTTGGGCACCGAACTGAGCGCGGGCCGAGCGGAGAGCAGCGTCCACCCTGTGCGGGCGGAAGACGCGTTGCCCGGCCCTGTACTGCACGTCCCAAAAATCCAGATGATGCGCCCGGGCGTCGAGCAGCCGGAGGGCTGCCCTGTCCTCTTCGCGGCGTAATGCCATCACATCGTCGCCGGGTTTGAATTGGTCTGAGAGCTCATCCCATTGAGGTAGCCGGCGTACACTTTGGGGGCCACCGCTGAAGATTGTGACGACATGGCTGCCGGGGCTGGCAGCCAGTAACTGTCCACAGCTCAGTACGGCGTCGTCCATGTGGGGGGAAATGATCCCCAGAAGTGGCGTCATGTCGGTGAGCTATTCAGGCAGTTGGCGCAGAAGTGCCGATGAGCTGCGACACCGCTCTGGCTATAGCCGATACCGACTCGAAGGTCTCCTTGCGCAGCATCTCGTCGGGGAACTCGACGTCGAGCTCGTCCTCGAGCGCCAGCATGACCGCTACGTTTGCGTGCGAACTGAGGCCGAGGCGAAAGAGGTTGTCCTCATCGGCGACCTCGTCGATGCCGACGGCTAGCCTGCCCTGCTTGGCGAGGATGTCACGGATCCGGCTGTTGAGGTCCGAGGGAGCGGTTGTTGACATGAGCAGGGCTCGGTCCTCAGTACGCCCCGTGGCGGCGTAGCACGCTGCCGGGGGTGTGCCAGAGGATCTTGAGGTCCCAGGACAGCGACCAAGAGGCGACGTAGGAGTAGTCCAGTTGGCGCAGTTCGTCAAAAGACAGGTCGCTGCGCCCCGAAGTCTGCCAGAGCCCGGTCATGCCCGGGCGCACGTCGAAGCGGCGCGCAGCCCAGCCGTCGAGGGCGAGG
>DATJST010000513.1:0-3727 GCA_035503975.1 Acidimicrobiales bacterium
ATTAGACGAGCGTGGAAGATGTGGCCCTCTGGCACCTCGTTCGCCAAGACTAGCCTGCAAGAAACTGGAAACCGAACGACGCCTTGCCGATGCCCAACCTGGCTTACGTGGTGGCTGCCTAAGGCGGCACGATCGTTGGTCTATGAGAGGGATCCGATGCCGCGACAAAATTACCCGGGCTGGGCCAAGATCGGCAGCGCCGTTGCGGACTGCGCCGTGCTCGCTATCGCCTGCTTGATCACCTACCTCCTGGTGACCGAGCTGCTTTCCCGTCTGTATTTCGTCTCCGAAGCTGATGAGCTCCTAGGGGGGATGTGGGCCGTGATTGCCACTATCTTCGTGAACCGGGCTGGGTACGACGAAAGCCTCGCCGCGGCCGCGTCCCGGATGGCCGCCACCTCGGTCAGTTTCATTGTCTGTTTGATCTACCTGCTCCTGCTCCCCTTCCATCCGTGGGCCCTGGCGGTGTTGATCGGCGTGAGCGCTTTGGTGGTCAGGCTGCTCGGCCGCCCCCAAGATGCCATCACCGCCGCAATTACCACAGCAGTGGTCATGGTTGTCGCGGCGGTCAGCCCGCAGCACGCCTGGCAGCAGCCGATCCTTCGTTTCGCCGACACGGTCATCGGCGTTGCCGTGGGCATCGCCGCCGCCTGGATCGGCCTGCGGGTAGTCCACCCTCGGGCCGCGCCAACCAAATAAACCCGCTAGGCCCTGCGGGACCACCGGTCGTCCCACGAGGACCCGGCGGCTAAGGCGACACCCATGACAGCGAGGAATGGTGTGGCATCAGGGACGCTTTCGAGCAGCGCCGCTCCCATAGCGGCCCCGGCGAGAAGCCCAAAAAGGGAGATGACAGCGCCGACTGCGGGGCGCCTACCAGTAACAACCGCGGCGACCAGGCCCGTCAGCGTCCCAGTCAGGTAGGTGGTCCCTGCATCGGGCTGGCCCAGGTCACGCGCGGCTGCGCTTTGGAGGCCCATGGCGAAGGTCGCGGCACCAAGCAGGCTCGTTTGCGACCATCCTTGTGGTCTCGCCCCGGCTGCGACCCACCAGATGGCATACACGGCAAGCAATCCGGCTTCGGCGGTGAAAAGGAGGCTGAGGCGTCGGGCCCCGAGCCTGTTTACCTTGCCGCTCGGCCGGGCGGCAGCGGAGCCCGCGCCTGCCCCCATGACATAGCTGACGAGGGCAGTGGCGCAGTGCCGGCCGAGCGCAGCCTCGGCGTGCACTGCGGCGAGCGCGACGAAGACCAGGTTGCTGGTCATGACACTGGCGAAGACCCCGCCGAGGCGGAGGAACGCGCTCACGTCGAGGGTGCCGGTAGCGACGGTGAGGGCAACCAAGGCTGTTTTAGTGCCGGGCCGGCCCACGGCGGCTATCTCATTCCGATCCCATGGTGGGTCGCAGCGCTCATTGTCAACCCGGCGCCCCCGCGGACGTTGACGGCGTCACCTCGACCACGAGGTGCTTGGTCACGGGCTGTTCGCTTTGCGTGCTGAAGTCGGCAACGCCGCAAAGTACGTTCAGCTCGGGCATATAGCCGGCGGCGCAGCCGGGCGGGATCTCGTACTTGACGGCGCGGTACCCGTACACGCTCCGGGTGGAGCCGTCCTTGGAGAAGCTAGTGACGTCTATGAGATCGAACTCACTCAGGCGACGGTCCCGCATATCGTTCGCGTTCATGAAAATGACAGTGCGCAATCCTTTCAGGCCTCGGTAACGGTCGTCGTTGGAGTAGATGGTGGTGTTGAACTGGTCATGCGAGCGGATGGTCGCCAGCACGAGGCGCCCGCTACCCGGGTCGACGTCATCGGGAAGCGGGGCGGCGGAGAACTCGGCTCGACCCGAAGCGGTCTGGAACACGCGCTGGCGGGCCGGCTGGGCAAGCCGGAAGCCGTGAGGATGGCGAGCTCTGCGGTTGAAGTCCTCGAAACCGTCCAGCGCTCGGGCCATCGTGTCCCGGATGCGGTCGTAGTCCTCGCCGTAGGCCACCCACGGGGTGCGGCTGTCGGGCAGGGTGGCCCGGGCCATCCCGGCCAAGATGGCGCACTCCGAGCGGAGGTGAGGCGACACCGGTTCTTTCATGCCGAAGGAAATGTGCACCATTGACATGGCGTCTTCGACCGTGACCCCCTGGTCACCACCGACCTGGTGGTCCTTTTCGGTGCGGCCGAGGCAGGGTAGGACCAGGGCTCGCTTGCCATGGACGATGTGGCTACGGTTGAGCTTGGTGCTCACCTGTACGGTGAGTTCGCAGTTGCGCAACGCCTCGAAGGTGTAGGGAAGGTCCGGGGCGGCCAAAGCGAAGTTCCCGCCGAGAGCCACGAATACCTTGATGTCCCCCCGGTGCATCGCCTCAATGGTCGGCACGACGGACAGGCCGTGCTGGCGGGGAGGTTCGAAGCCGCACACCTCGCCGAGGCGCCGCAGGAACTCCTCCGAAGGACGGTGGTCGATCCCGCACGTGCGGTTGCCCTGCACATTGCTATGGCCCCGCACTGGGCACGGGCCGGCGCCCTCGCGGCCGATGTTGCCGCGGAGCAACAGAACGTTGATGATCTCGCGGACGGTGTCGACGCCGTGCTCGTGCTGGGTGACGCCCAGGCACCAGGAGATGATGACCCGCTCCGACGCCAGGTACGACTGTCCCAGACTTCGTATTTCGTGCTCGGGGATGCCTGACCCCTCTACGAGGTCCGGCCACGGTGTCGACCCCACGAGGGCCCGGTAGTCCTCGAAGCCGTGGGTGTGGTTCTCGATGAACTCTCGGTCCAAAGCGGAGGAGTCGTCTTCGGCCGCCTCCAGGACCGCCTTGGCGACACCGCGGAGTAAGGCCATGTCCCCGCCGATGCGTACCTGGAGCTTCATGGTGCCTACCCGGGTCGTGTGGAAGGTCGCCATGTCGACAAACTCGTGGGGGACGATCGTGCGTCTCGAACCGGCTTCGATGAGCGGGTTGATGTGGACTAGTTGGGCCCCGCGCCGGTCCGCCTCGGCGAGCCAGGTAAGCATCCGCGGGGCGTTGGTGGCCGCGTTGTCCCCCATCACCCAAATGGCGTCCGCGGCCTCCCAGTCGTGAAGATCGACCGTCCCCTTGCCGGTCCCGAGCGCCGAGGTCATTGCCCGGCCGCTCGCTTCGTGGCACATGTTCGAGCAGTCGGGGAGGTTGTTGGTCCCAAACTCGCGCACCCACAGCTGGTAGAGGAAAGTCGCCTCGTTGCTGAGCCGCCCCGATGTGTAGAACGTCGCCTGGTCCGGGCTGTCCAGGGACCGAAGGGTGTCGCCGACCAGCGCGAAGGCGTCCTCCCACGAGATCGGCTCGTACTTGTCGGTCGATGGGTTGTAGCTGAGCGGCTCCGCCAGCCGTCCAAGCGCCTCGAGGTCATAATCGCTCCAGGTGGCGAGCTCACCGACTGTGTGCTCTGAGAAGAACTCCCGGTCGGCCTTCGCCGCGGCCATCTCCCAGGTGGTGTGCTTCACACCGTTCTCGCACAGGTCCAGCTTGAGGCCGCTCGGGTCGTCTGGCCAGGCACAACCCGGGCAGTCGAACCCGCCGTCCTCCTGGTTCATTACGAACAGGGCCCGGAAACCCTCCAGCGGCTCCCCAGCGCGCTCTAGGACCCGGCCCACACTTTTAGCCGCCCCCCACCCGGCCGCCGGGTGATCGTACTCGTGGCGCGAGTAGTGCCCGTCCGGTGCCGGGCCGCGACCCAATGCGGGCTCGCCT
>DATJST010000514.1:0-2729 GCA_035503975.1 Acidimicrobiales bacterium
CCTCTCAGGCCTTCGACCTCATTGTCTCGGCAACCGCGTTCCACTGGTCGACCCAGACCTCGGCTTGGCCAAGCCCGCCGATAATCTCCGGCCCGCCGGGTGGATCGCTCTCCTCACCACGGGCGAGCGGTACCGCGAGCCGCTGCGGTCAGCCCTGCGGCAGCCTGTGGGCCAAATACCACCCGGGCCAAGCAAAATGGGCCCCGGGAGCCCCATGGGCCGAACCGCTACGAGAGACCGACCTCTTCGGAACTGTCGTCGAAGTAACCCACGAACAGGCTCTTGAGCTGCCGGCTCGGACCGTCCTCGGAGTGGAGTGCACCCGAGCTACCTACCTCAGCTTCAACCACGCAGCCAACAGGGCTTCGCTGCCGACCTTGAAGCGCTCCTCCAGCGTGTGCCGACCGTATCGCTCGTCCAGGAGACCTACCTCGTTATGGCGCCCGTGTCCTTGAGGGTCTCTCGTGCCCTAGGCCTGGTTCCCCGCTCAAATGGGGCCAGGTGCGACAATGGGACGTGGCAGCAGAGGAGCTCGGGCCCTGGGACCCCTTGCGACCGCAAGACGCTGTCAGCGAGTTCGCGGCGTGGGCGGCGCCGTGGTGGGTGGCCGGCGGGTGGGCGATGGACCTGCTCCTGGGCCACCAGACTCGCGAGCACGGGGACCTCGACCTGTTGGTCCTCCGCCGGGACCAGGCATCTGTACGGGAGCAGCTTTGCGACTGGGACGTCCACGCCGCCGACCCACCCGGCAGCCTTCGGCCGTGGCCGGTCGGCGAGACGCTGCCACCCGCTGTCCACGACGTTTGGTGCCGTCGCGCACCGACGTCACCGTGGGCTTTTCAGCTGATGATCGATGACACGGACGGTGATGCCTGGCTTTTCCGCCGGGACCACGCCATCCGCCGACCGGTACAGTCGCTCGCCGGGCGTGCGAGCACCGCCAGCATGAATGTGCTGTCGCCCGACGTCCAGCTCCTGTACAAGAGCAAAGGCCTCCGTGACAAAGACATTGCCGACTTCGAGGCCGTGCGCCCCTTTCTCTCACCCGACGAACGCACCTGGCTTCGAACAGCTCTTAATGCTGTGGCGCCCGGGCACCCTTGGGCCTCAGACCTCTGAGGCCGGGAGGTGGGCGGCGAGTTTCATTTCACTGCGGCGTTGTCGGCCAGACGGGGATTGTCCCAGACGGGTGCAGGTAAGAGCACCGAGCAGCTACCAACCCAATGAGCATGAAGGTGGTGTGCGCTGAGCCATGAAACCTCCGGCTGAAGCGGAGCTAGACGATGCGCTCGTCCGCCAGCTACTTCAAAGCCAGTTCCCAGCCTGGGCGACGCTTGAGCTAACTCACGTAGATGGTGGCTGGAACAATGAGATGTACCGCCTCGGCGCGGACCTCGCCGTGCGCGTTCCTCGGCGCTTGATCGGAGCGCAGCGAGTCGAACGCCAGCATCGGTGGCTCCCGCTGCTTGCGCCGAGGCTCCCACTGCCAATCCCTGTTCCTGTTGGCAAGGGTGAGCCGGGCTTCAGCTACCCATGGCGCTGGAGCGTAGTCCCATGGTTCGATGGCCGACCTGCATCGGTAAGTTCGCCGCCCAAACGCACCGTGGCAACGGGCTTGCTCACGACCTTCCTTCGTGCCCTCTGGGGATGCGACTCCTCCGGTGGCCCTGTCGACGACCTCCGCGGCACGCCTCTCCGGCTCCGAGACGAGCAGTTGCGCTCGACGGTGGGACTTCTTCGGCCGGTGCTCGCCAGCACTGGCCAGATCCTTGGTGTATGGCACGACGCCCTTCGCCTCCCTGAATGGGACGGCCTCCCGAAGTGGCTGCACGGTGACCTACATCCGGGCAACATCCTCGTCCGCCAAGGGGCACTCGTCGCTGTTATCGACTTCGAGCACATGGGAGCCGGCGACCCCGCCTGCGACCTCCTCGTTGCGTGGACTCTCCTTGGTCCGCCCGAACGGCAGTTGCTTCGAGACGAGCTGGAGATCGATGACGCGACCTGGCTCCGGGGCCGTGGGTGGGCCATCGAGTTCGGAGCCCGTGCGCTCGCCTATTCGGCTCCATCGGCACCGTTATGGCGCGTCGGGCATACGGCGCTCACTGAAACAATGGCAGACGCGGGGGTGGAGCTGTCATGGAGGGAGTAGCGGAGTGACAAGGTCGCCTTGACCTCGCCAACAAAGATGATCGTGCGGATGCCCTTTGCACCTTAATCGCCACAGTTGAGACAGGTTATATATTCATTTTCCAAAGCGTTCACGAGAAAAGACTGCCTGGCCTTAGTTTTGGGCGCTGTTTGCGCCTTCAGCGTAGCCAGGATCTCGTCTGCGTGTGTGATCCCAACCGTGTGCCCTTCATGGGGGTACACCGTGAGCGTACTGGTGGCGATCCCGGCGAGCACCTCCCGTACGGCAACAATTGGGGTTACCGGGTCAACTTCGCCATGCCACCACAAGACCTTGACGGCGACGTCGGAGGGGGCGAACGCCCAGGGCGAGTTCACCAACATCAGGTCGTCCACGGCTCCCGCCACTCCTTGGCGGTACGCTTCCGCCCGCGCCAGCGTGAACATCTGGCGGACCTCGGGCCGGGCGTAAACGAGGCCGTCTGGCCCGGAGGCCTGCGGGGTACGAAGGTGCTCGTCCTGGGCACGGCCCGCTCGTGTGCCTCGGCGCTTCGCAGCGCCGCGGTTGACTCCTTTGAGTCAACCACGCTTCTGGCCCG
>DATJST010000515.1:0-7232 GCA_035503975.1 Acidimicrobiales bacterium
CTCGATGGCCCGGGCCAAGTTCGTAGCCAAGATGTTGACCGGGCGTCGCCGTGTCCTCGAGGTAGGCTGTGGGGACGCGTTTTGCGCGCCCATCGTGAAGCAGACGGTCGAGCACTTGACGGTGTCGGATTTCGACCCCGCATATGTCGAGGACGCTCGGGCACGGATGACCGAGCGCTGGCCGTACGACGCTATCGTCTTGGATGTCACCCATGACACGCCGCCCGGCCGGTACGACGGGATCTACTCGCTCGACATGCTCGAGCACATCCCCGCCACTGAGGAGGAAGCCGTGCTGGAGCGGTTGACCTCGGTGTTGGAACCGGTGGGGGCTTTGATAATCGGCATGCCGTCCATAGAGTCGCAGGTTTACGCTTCGTCAGCAAGTAGGGCTGGCCACGTGAACTGCAAATCTGAGCAAGAGCTTCGTGAGCTAATGGAGCAGTTCTTCCACAATGTTTTCCTATTCGGGATGAACGACGAGGTGCTCCACACCGGCTACGGGCCTATGTGCCACTACCGTTTGGCGCTGGCTTGCACGCCTCGTTCTTTGTGAAGGTGCGGGTAGCGGAGACGAGCTCAGTGCCTTATAGGCTCTCGGCACGCTTCACCCATCCCGCGGCGACGCGAATGCGCCGATACTATCCACCACGTGCTGCAGCTGGTCCTCGGAGAGGCCCGGGTGGACGGGCAGGCCAAGCCCTTTCTTGGCTTGGCTTTCCGCGTTGGGAAAATCTCCCACGCGGTAACCGAGGGCAAGCGCCACCGGCTGCAGGTGAAGAGGCACAGCGCCACGGGCAAACGTTTCAATACCGCGCTCGTAGAGGTGGGCCCTGAGCGCGTCCCGCTGGTCCACTTGGACCACAAACGAGTCGTAGACGGAGTACTCCCACTCCCTGTCGTGAGGGACTTCGGTCCCTGGCAGCCCCCCCAACGCTTCGCGGTAGAGGTCGGCGTTGTGCCGGCGACGCTCCGCCCACTGCTGAGCGTGCTCGAGCATCGCCAAGATGATGGCTGCCTGCACCGTGTCGAGACGCGAGTTACCACTCCAAAACGACGGCTCATTGGTAGTCGATCGGCTGTCGTCACGCAGGGCAATCACTCTCCTGGCCAACGGCTCGTCGTTGGTCACCACCATACCGCCATCGCCACAAGCGCCGAGGGGCACCGACGGGCCGAAGGTGAAGCAGCCGACGTCGCCCAGCCCGCCGACGGCGCGGTCCCGGTACCGGGCCAGCGCGGCTTGAGCGACGTCCTCTACGACCAGCAGGCCAAAGCGCGCTGCGATGGCGGTTATCGCGTCCATATCGGCCGGTCTGCCGGTCGTGTGCAGAGGGAGGACCACGCGGGTGCGTGCCGTGACGGAGGCTTCTACCTGGCCCGGATCGATGTTGTAGTCCCGGCCCACGTCGACGAACACGGGGACGCCACCTGCGCGGACGATGGCACCCGCAACGCCCACGAAACAGTTTGGCGCAGTTATCACCTCATCCCCGTCGCGCAGGCCCAAGGCCCGCAAGCTGAGCTCCAATGCGTCGGTCCCCGAGCGCACCGCGACCGCAAAGCGGGCGCCCACGAGGCCCGCTAAACGTTGCTCAAGGGCGCTGACTTCCTCTCCCAAGACGAAGTCACCGCGGTCGATTACGCGCGAAACGGCCACCATCAGTTCTTGTCTCATCGGGGCTACCAGAGACGCCGGCGCCGTGTAAGGGACGTCCAAGTGGTCGCAGGCTTCTGGGGCGCTCGTCACCCGCGATGCCCCTCGGTCGGCACGCCGGCAGCCGCGACAGATGGCGCTACGCCGAAGGCAGCCTCGGCCGCTGCCAACATGCGCCTCGCTTTCTCCAGGCGCGACGCCTCCTCGCCCGCGCCAGCTCCCGCAAAGCTCCGTCGCGCCCGGCCGACCTCCACAAGCTCGTTGAGCATGATCAAGCCCCACTTCACGGCCAAGAACGGGTAAAAGAGCCTCACCCGCAAGGAGATGAAGTCACCACCGCCCACCCCGTCAACCATCCGGGCCAACAGGTTGGGGTGCAGCTCAACCGGTACCGGGACCCCCGGTGCCAAGCAGGTCTGGACAATCACCTGGGCGACGTCGTCCCAACCCCCGTACTCGAAATCGTGGAACACCAAGCCGCCCGGTGTACGCAGGCAGTTGTGCAGGCCGACATCTCCCGGCGACACGGTCCGTTCTGCCCTCGGGACCGGCGCGTCCATGCTTGCCCCGCCGTCCGCCACCAATCCCCCGGCCCACTGCTTGAGCCTCTCGAGGAGCGGCGCCACCTCGTCTGCCAGGAAAGCCCGCGCCGCGAGGGCTCTCGGGTGCATGGCACCCTGTAGCCACCACAGCCGTGCTACTACGGTGCTCAACCGGTCGAGGACCGAGAAGGCGGCCTCGGCGGCGTTCGGCAGCGCGGCGGCGGCCGGGTCGCGCGAAAGCTCCCACAGGCGCAGGACAAACTGTGCATAGCTCTCCATGTCGAGCGCGGTGACCGGTCCTTCCGACAGTCGCTTTCCTTCGATATAGCTGTAGAAAGCGGTGCCGTGAGCCTGGCTGAGACCCACGGGCTCGGGGATGCAACGGGCCCCTTTCCCCCATAGGAAGCTCGCCACCCGGAATTCCGTCCCCAGTCGGTCGCGCGGATCCTCCGCATGGCTGAAGTAAACTTTGGCCACGAGCGAGCGCCCGTCCAGCTCCAACCGGTAAAGGACGTTGTTCATGCCCCCAGGCAACCTGACCAAGCCATCGGGAGCATGGCCGAGCACAGCGGCCGCGGCCGCGGTAATAGTCTCTTTGACGCTTTGCTCCGGTATGCCAGGCGCTGCGATCATGCGGGGCTCGACCCCACGGTCTTCAATGCCGCCGTCACGATGTGCTCGGCGCCCAGCCCGTACCACTCCAGCTGCTCGTCTTGTGAGCCGTACTTCTCCGGGAAGGCGTCGGGCAGCCCCAAGCGCACGAGGAGCGGAAGATCCGGGCCGAGCGCATCGGCCAAAACCTCCAGCACGCTGCTACCGAAGCCGCCCGCGCGCACGCCCTCCTCCACCGTGATGACCGCCTCGGCCGGCGCGCAGAAGTCGAGCAGCGTTTCGACATCGAGCGGTTTTACGGTGTGGACGTGGAGCACGGCGACCGAGACGCCGGCCTGGGCCAAGGCCTTTGCTGCCCTCAGGCAACGCGTGGTCATTACACCGGTGGACACGAGGGCGACACGGTTGCCGGCCGAGCCATAAAGCGGGATGGCCTTGCCGATACTAAATCCAGCGTCGTCCCGGCTTACGACAGGGTCACCCCCTTTGGCCAGACGGACATAGATGGGGTGCGGCCAGGCCAAGCTGGCGTGCATAAAGCGGGTCATCTCCGGGGCGTCGCAAACTGCCACGACGGTCATATTCGGCAAGGACCTCATGATAACGATATCCTCAATAGCGAGGTGTGTCGGACCTAAGGGAGCGTAGACGAGGCCGCCTCCGTTGCCTATCAAACGGACGGGAAGATCGTGGAGGCACAGGTCGATCACCACCTGCTCAAAACAACGGCGTGTGATGAAAGTGGCGATCGTGTTTACGTAGGGTATGTAGCCGTCCATGGCCAAGCCCGCTGCCATGCCGATGATGTTCGCCTCAGAAACGCCTTCCATATACCACCGTTGGGGCATCTCCCTGCGCATTGCTTCGAGCAAGCCGGGGGAGAGGTCGGAGCCCAGGAAGACCACCCGGTCGTCCAACTTAGCCAGCTCGTAGACCATATTTAGGCAAGTGGCACGCATGCTAGTCGAGCGCCGCGAAGAGGTCCGCGATCACCTCGGCGCTGAGCTTGGCCTTGTGGTGCCACTCTGGCTTGTTCTCGGCGACCGGAAAACCCTTGCCTTTGACTGTGTGGCATATGACGGCGGTCGGTCGATCAGCATCGAAGGGTACCGAGCCGAAAACCGCCTGCAATTGCCTAACATCGTGGCCGTCGACTTCGACCACGGCAAAGTTGAACGCCCTCCATTTGCCAGCGATCGGTTCGAGCGGCTGGATCTCCTCGACAAAGCCCGCCGATTGGATCTTGTTGTAATCAATTACCGCAGTCAGGTTGGACAGATGGTGCTTGCCCGCCGCGAGCGCGCCTTCCCATACCGAACCCTCGTCCGTCTCACCGTCGCCCATCACAACGAACACGCGGGTACCCCGGTCCTGCATCCGCGCCGCCAACGCCATTCCGATGCCATATGCGAGCCCGTGGCCCAGCGCTCCCGTCGACGCTTCGACCCCTGGCACCTTGCCGGCCTCGGGATGGCCGCCCAAGATCGAGTCACGCTGGCAGAAAGTATCGAGCACCTCAACGGGGAAGAAGCCCTTGTCGGCCAAGACGGCATAGAGAGCCGCGCAGCCGTGGCCCTTGCTCAGCACCAGGCGGTCGCGGCCCGGCCACCTCGGGTCTTCGGCCCGGAATTGCAGCACATCATCGTAAAGCACGCGCAGGATCTCGATGAGGGACATCGTCGACCCTATGTGACCGCGATTGCCGCCCGCCAGGGCCCGCAGGGCCAGTCTCCGCAACTGTTTCGAGCGTTCGTCGAGGGGGGCAACCGACCTGGACGTGAGCGTACCCGACACCTCGCTCATATTGACCTGACGTCACCGGTACCGCCGATGCCCGTGTTTGGCTGAGCATGGCCGTAGAGCTCCATCTCGATCTCGGGCCACGACGCCCAGGAACCGTCCCCCGTGGGGCACGCCGGGTCAAAGCGGATCCTTCGCATGCCATCGGGGAAGCCCGGCTCGCTGAAGACCTCGACAAGGTCATCTATGACATGTGTGCACTGCAGCGAGACCAGGCGCGCCACTTTGGCCTGCCGGGTCTCTTCGAAGAACACGTCGTCCTGGCCGAGGCCAAGTCCCTCATGCCCAAAGACTCTAAGCTCAAGCCACCGACGGGCGGCCTCACGGAGGTCCACTCGCTCAGGGTCATGAGAGTTGAACTGAGTCTTGTGGCTTACAATCCAGACGTGGGCGCCCTCAATGTGGCAACGTCGCAAGAAGTTCATCGCGCCATCGAACAACACCGCACCGTTGATCCGACCGCCGTACACCTCACCCTGGAGCTCCTGCCAGAGCGTCTCGCCGTCGGGCAGTTGCCTGATCTGGTCACGCACCGCCTGCTTGCCGCCTACGAAGCCATCGGGTACCAAACCCCGGTTGCATGCCGCCTCGACGAACACCCGATCATAACAGATGAGTGTGTTGTCGAGGTCCACGGCCACTCGGAATTGCCGGCACACGGCCGCCTGCGGCCGGCTGCTCCCTGCCAATACCTCCAGCGGTGCGACCATTTGCTCTCCTAATGCGAAGCCGCCACCACGGGCAACTCGCCAACCGCTTTGACTTTGACCGGGGCGGGCACTTCTGAGTGGTCGGGGACGCCTTTTAGGCCGCGGCCTTGGCTACCCTCGTCACTCACCGCCGCCTGCAGCACCATCACCAATGTAGAGTAACCTTGTACCTTTCGGTCTGGGCGTTGCCGCGCGCTGAGCGCGAGGACGTTGCTGATCCAGCACGCGGCCAAAACGGGAGGACCGAGGACCACGGCGATGGGCACACCAGCCCAGGGCTGACGGGCGGCCAGGTGATGAAGGGCCCGGCTCGCCCGGTAGGCTGCCCGCCTCACGCTGCTCGTGACCACTATGCGTTTGCGGAGAAGGGAGAGGCCAGGAGGGCTCAGAACAGCCAACCGCATGGCGGTAGCGTGCGTCACGTTGGCGATAACCAGGACCCGGCCACCGGGCACAAGGTACGGTTGCAACCGTTGCACCATGAGGGCCGCCCGTCCGAGCTCTGCGTCGGCCAGTTCGACCAAGCACGCATGGAACGCGGCACCGTTCACCTCGGGCGCCGATGGCGGGTTTCGCGCTATGGACTCGGTCCGGAGGCGCTGTACGTTCGGGCCTGTTGACAGGCCGACACTGAGCGCCGTAGGCCGGTTGGAAACCAAGAGCAACCGCGCACCGACTGCACGAGCCGCGTCGGCAAGTTCCGCGCGAACGGCCGCGTAGTCTGACCACAGGGGATCCCACGGGCGTACTCGAGGAGGCTGCCCCAGCAGCAGGTACTGGCGGCGCCACCACCAGCGGCTCAACAACGACAAGTGCCCCAAGTCGTAAATGTGGTCGAGGGGACGAGCACGCGACTCTGGTGATCGGGCGAGCGAGAATGCGGCAATTGCCCCTTTCCAATATGGGTGCCCGCGGTGCCGGCAGGGCCGGCGCCCACTAAGGCGTTCCGCGACTGCCGCCACGAAGGTGGCCGACTCGCGCTCGATGGCCGCTGCCTCGGCCGGGACGTCACTTGAGTGAAAGACGTGGACATCTCTCGCGTTGGCCCGGTGCTCCTTGGTAGTCCACTCCGCCAAAGACTTCGCAAACGCCTTGGTCCGCAGCGGCCCGTACCGCAACATGGCCGCCTCGTGGTCGGTGGGCTGCATCTCGACCACCAAGTACTCGTCCGAGTCGGTGATCGACGTAACGTTGCCAGACGGGCACAGCTCAGGGATATAGGAGTAATCGAGCGACGACCCGATCAGGAAATCGGTTGTCTCGGGCCGTACGCAGATCGGGTGGCGCAGGTAGAATCGCCCGAGCACGGTGGACCCGTCCACCCGCCAGAACAACCGGTTGGTATGGATATTATGGTTGAACGGGACGTTGACGGTGTTTGCGACGGTTGCCGGGTGAAGGTGCATCAATGCCCAGCTCATCAGCTCACGAGAGGAAAGCGCGGGCGCCTGGCCGGACCACTCCATGATGCGCCGCAGGGACGGCAGCGCGACCTCGCGCGCCACCTGGAAATTGCCCACCAACACTGCGCTGGCGCCTTTCAGCATGCGGTAGGTTACGCTGCCGAGCGACCCCGCGGCGTAGATGTAATCCGACGTCGTGAGGAAAAAGCACGTCTCCAGCGCCTGCTGGCCTGCCGCGACGATGGCTTCAGTGCAGGCCAGCGTGATAGTGGTCGATTGATTGGTGTGGGTGATCAGGTGATCGATCGGCCTCAATTGCACCTCACAGCCGACAGCGCGCACCCTCTCCATCAGGGGGCTGTCGACGATCGATGACCGGTCCTCGGAACTGGTCAGGACGACCAAACGGCACGGCAGCTGTGCCGCCACGGCGGGCAGGTTGCCCGGGGAAAGCATGCTTGGCAAACCGAATTGAAGGAACTGCTGGACATAAGAGTGTCCCCACACC
>DATJST010000516.1:0-2760 GCA_035503975.1 Acidimicrobiales bacterium
CGGATGAGCGTGCTCCTCCGCGATGCGCTGCCGTCACTGCCGCAGGGTACACCGCGGGCGCGCGCATTGCTTTCTCTGAGCGAGGGCGACGATGTGCGCAGCCGCGAAGACCAGGACCGCTACCTCGACCAGGCGCTCAGCGAGTGCGCCGAGGACCGCAACCTGCGGGCGCGTCTGCTGGCCAAGAAGGCCGGTCACGCCGCGGCGGCCGGGGTGTCGCAGCTCGGCCAGGCCGAGGCGTGGGCACGCGAGGCGCTGACGCTGGCCACCGATCAGCCCGTGCACCGGTACGCGCTGTACTCGCTGGCGTGGCCGCTGGCGCTCAGCGGGCGCCCGCTGGACGAGCTGTCCGAGCGGTCGGGCGCCACCGCCGACGTCAGTGCCTACCTGTCGGCGTCCGCTGAGCGAGTGCTGGCGAAGAGGCTGTTCTGGCGAGGCGAGCTGGCCGGCGCCCGTGAGCTCCTGCGGTCGCTGCAGGCGCTGGCTGACGACCGGGGCGATCTCACCTCTTACGCCATGATCCGCATGCACATGGTCGAGGTGGAGCTTCGCGCCGGCAACCTGACCGCCGCGGCAGCCCTGCTCGACGAGTGGGCCGAGTCATCCGACTACGAGACGCAGTTCCGGCCGCAGTACCCGCGCTGCCGGGCGCTGCTGGAAGTACAGCGGGGCGCGGGCGAGGAGGCGCAGCGCTGGGCCGATGAGACGATCAGGCTGGCACAGGCGGCCGGCAGCAAGTGGGATGAACTCGAGGCGCTGCGGGCCCGGGGCACCAATAGCCTTCTCGGCGTGGCCCCTGACCGGGCCGTTATAGACCTGTGGGCCGTGTGGGAGCACTGCGAGAGAGAGGGAGTGCTCGACCCGGGCGCCTTCCCGGTCGCGCCGGACCTGATCGAGGCGTTGGGCGACCTAGCGCGCTTTGACGAAGCGGGTGAAGTCGCGCGCCGGCTGGGTGAGTGGGCTGAGCAGCAGGACCACCCCTGGGCGAGGGCCACCTTCAAGCGCTGCGCCGGGTTCTTGGAACTGGCCACCGGCGGCGATGTCGACGCTGGTGCGGCATCGCTGGCCGGCGCGTCCGGCGACCTCGAGGCTCTCGGGTCGCGCTTCGAAAGCGCCCGCTGTCTGCTTGCGCTCGGTCGCGCCCGGCGGCGCCTGAAACAGTGGAGCGGTGCCCGCGAGTCGCTCGAACGCGCCGTCATCTCGTTCGCAGCGCTCGGTGCCGACGGCTGGGCCGCACGGGCCAGGTCGGAGCTCGAGCGGGTAGGCGGGCGCCCGCGAGCCGGCCGCGAGCTGACGCCCAGTGAGCGCCAGGTCAGTGAGCTGGCGGCAGACGGGCTGTCCAATAAGCAGATCGCGGCGTCCCTGTACGTGACGGTGAACACAGTTGAGGTCCACCTGGCACGGGCGTACGCGAAGCTTGGCGTACGGTCGCGCAGTCAGCTCGCCAAACGGCTGGCGGGGAGCGAATGAGCCATCACGGCGGGCAATAAAGTCAGGGTTTCCGTTATTTCCCCGGCGTCGGGCCGTCCGTACAGTGTGGCTCGATGCAAGAGTTCGTGGCCGAGCACTATCTTCCCGCCGAGGTAACGCAGGACGCGGGGTACTGCGCCAAGGCCGCCCGAGCAGCCGCTGATCAGCTGAGGAGCGAAGGCACGCGGGTCCACCACGTCCGCTCGATCCTCATCCCGGAGGACGAGACGTGCATCCACCTCTACCGGGCGGCGTCGATCGAGGCCGTACGCGTCGCCGCGGCACGGGCGTCGTTACGCCTCGACCGTCTGACACAAGCGGTCAGCGGCACCGGAGCGCCCGGGAACGTCACGCCCTTCTAGGTGACGGCAACGTCCCATAGCCAAAGAGAAAGCAAAACGAAAGGAAATTTGGAATGTCCCGCAGAAGGCACGTACGCCGCGCCATCGCCCTGGTCGTCGGTGGCTTCGCCTTGGCCGCCGTCCCCAGTCTCATTGGCGCCCCCTTGCCGGGGGCCAGCGCCGCTGGGTTGATGTCTTTGGCTACTCTGCACACCACGACCGGGGCATTACCCGGTCGGCCGTTGGTGGCTGCCGCCACCCCTTGTGGCGGGACGCCCCGGTCGCCGCTGCCTCGGCCGGTCACCGTGGCCCCGGTAACCCCGGTCCTAACTCCGGGGCCACCAGCCGCTCCCGGGCTTTGCCCTTTGCAAGCGTCTGAGTACGACGTCGTGGTTTCCTGGTACAACCGCGCGTCCAGCGCACAAAGCTTCGTCGTTTACCGCCTCGACGACAACAATAACCCGCAGCAGGTCTACACGGTCGCGGCATACAACGGCGGGGCCACGGGCGAGCCCTACTCATGGACCGACACCGGTACCGACCAGAGCGGGCAGTGCTACATGGTTGCCGCCGTTGGGCCGACGGGGGTCGGTGACAGCCCGGTCGAATGCACTGTCCGGCCCGACCCCCGCCAGTTCCCCCAAGTCGCCGGGAGCGCCGGACAAACGCAAGCCCAGTGGTCCGGGTTGAGCGGCCAGAACGACGGTACCGGTCCGCTGGAGTCAGATGTCCCGGGTGTCTCGCCAAGCAACCTGGTCTGGAGCCCGAACACACTGAGCCTCAACCCGTTTAACCTCCACTGTGGCTGCGGCGTCGATCTCGCGTTCAGCAAGGGCCCATCGCTGTGGAAGGTCCAAGCCGTGGCGGGGCCGGTCATCATGTACGGCGAAGCGGTGGCGTTGCGGGTATGGGGCGGGGGGTGGCTCGAGTACTCGCACCAGACGTTCGG
>DATJST010000517.1:0-7835 GCA_035503975.1 Acidimicrobiales bacterium
CGCAGTCGGCGCGCAGTTGGGCACAGATGAGCACCATCTCGTCGTCAGGCTGAAGGACGGTCAGCCCGGCGACCCGGCGCTCGAGCCGGCGCCTGCGAAGTTCTCCCCAACCAGCACGGATGGCGCCGAAGCGCAGCTCCATGACTGTTTGGAAGGCGAGCAGCACCGGCGCCGGCCCGATGAGGTCCCGGTAACGCTCGGCAAGCGGGTTAGGCCGCTCGTCGAACAGCCAGCTCATGACCATCGTGTCCACGACGACGCCCGCAGGAGGGGCGTCCGTCATGTCTCGGCCAGTGCCTCCTGGAAGGCGGCCCACTCGTCGTCGGGCACGTCGCTGACCACCAGGTCCTCGCGCCTGGGCAGTGGACGCGAGCGCCGGAGCGCGTCCTCGGGAGGGTACGCCCTCACTTCTGGCTCTCCGGGTTGCTCCACTGTCGCCACAGCTCCCATCCTACGAGGTAGGACAGACCTGCCGGGCTTCAGCGTGCCGCCCCGGCGATGAAGGCGGCCACCACGTAGGTGGCATGGCGGTCGAGCGACACCCTGGCCCGGTCGTAGCGCATCGTGGTCCGGGGGTCGGCATGAGAGGCGGCCTCCTGCACGTCCCGGAGAGGCACCCCAGCGTCAAAACTGGTAATAAGCGATGTTCGAACTGTGCCGAATAGCCATGCTCCAACGACTGCCTGGCAAGCCATTCGACATGGTCCGCGATCGCTCTGTGGACAGGATGCGTTGGGGTCGCTGACCCTCTTGACGCGGTGACCACCTTCCTCGGTCTGCACTTGTGCCTTCATGGCCCTGCTGTCGAGCGTGGAAGTCGGCCGTAAAGGCTGACCTTTTGCCGCTCTGCCACCGAGGTTTCGGTCTTCCCGCCACCAACGGCCCCCTGGGGGGCCGGCGGTAGTGGGGGGAGGTAGCCGCGGCGGCCTCAGCTGCCGGTGCTGGCCGAGCGAGCGAACGCCGCTGCGTATGCGGCCCAGTCGGCGCCCACCGTGCCAGCCCAGCGGACAGCAGTGCCCGGGGAGAGGCCGAGGGCTTGGGCCAGTACGGCTGCGGGGAGAGAGCCGGCCAGGTGGGCGAGTGCAGAACGCCGTCCGGCGGCCGGTTCGATGCCGAGACGGCGCAGCCGTTGGCCGAGCTGGCCAGCAGTGAGGGGCTGCCCGGGGTCCAGGCCAGGGAACAGCCATGGCGTGGAAATAGGCGAGCCGACACCACGGAAAGGCCGGCGCCCGTTCACGAGACGGGCGAGCAGCTTTTGCAAGGGCGGGGGCACCTCGAGCGCGCTGGCGCCGAGGTGCAACCGGGCCCCGCCCGAGGTCAGCTCAACCTGGTCACGGGTAAGAGCGGTGATGCGGCTGAGCTGTTGGCCGTAGAGGAGCACGAGCAGCCCGGCCACCCTGTCGGCCAGGTCGATGTCCTCGTCGTGGAGCAGCGACCGGGCTGTGGCCCAGCGCTCGTCGTCGGCCGCCACGGGCCCAACTTGGCGGGCCCTGCCGGGCAGGTCGAAGCGCGCCGCGAGCCTGCGGTCTGCCGCCCAGCCCAAGAAGTCCCGCACCTCTGGCGCGCTCGGCGGCCCTTCGGCCAGCCAGTCGTCCAGGTCCGCTTGGGTGGCTGCGGCCAGGTCAGTCTGGCGGGCGGCCAAGAAGCCCAGGAAGGCGATAGCCGAGCCCAGGTTCACCTTGGCGTAGCGGGTGGCCGTGCGCGGCGCCCCGGCAGCTTCAGCCCGCTGGCGGGCACGGCGCAGCACCCGCCAGCGCGCATAAGAACGCAACAGCTGGCGCTGAGCTTTGTCCTCGACGCCCGCCAAGCGCCCGGCCACCCAGGCTTCGAGGCGCACGAGGGCGTCATCGCGGGTGGCGAGCACCCCGTTGGCGACGAGCAGGTGACGCAGGTAGTCGGCCCCGCGCCGAGCCGAGTGGGCGTCGAGGTCCTCATGGGTGAGGGCGAGCCGCCCGGACGCGACTTCGCGCAAGAGGCGGGCTGACGCCGAGCGGTGCAGCCAGTTATGGGCGCTGTAAGGCTGGGGGGCGGCGACGATGGCCTCGTAAACGGCCCCGAGCTGGCCCTGTGGTCCCCCGGTGAGCTCGGCGGCGCGGGTGGCAAGCGCACAGCGTACGCAGCACCCGTCGATGTAGAGCCGTTCCTCGGCGCCACAGGACCGGCAGGTGGCCAACGGTGGTGCCCCCGCACAGCCGGCGCAGAGGCGCGCTCCCGGTCCTGGGGGTGACACCAGGCGCCGCTCGGCCCCACAAGCCTCACAGGTCCCCCGCCGGGACAGGGCGGCCCGGTAGCAGGGCTCGCACACCGGGCCTTCGGGCCAACGGGCACAGGCCGGGCGCTCGTTCCCGCAATGGGCGCAGCGGCTCGGCCTCCGCGGCGAGCAGGTCATGCACACCGGCCGGCCGACGGCCACGAAGTTGCAGGGCCGGTGCCGGCCGCACACCGAGCAGGTGGCCACCGGGCCGTGGAAGCAGCTGCCGCAGAGCTCGCCTTGGCCGTCATGGGCGCGCCGGACGACCGGCCGTACCCGCCCGCAGCGGCTGCAGCGCCGTTCGGGCCGAGGGGCACAGACCGAGCAGAGGGCTTCGCCGGCCGGGCCACGGCCGTGGACCACCTTGACCACCCCACAGCGCCAACAAGCGGTGGCGTTATGGCGGGCACGGCAGCGAGGGCAGAGCGCGACAGCGCCGGTCACGGCCAACTTGGGGTGGGCCCGGCCGCAGCGCGCACAAACAGGCTCAGGTAGGGCCGCGCCCCGGGCCCGGAGCTCGTTCACCAGCCTGCCGACCACGGGCGGCGCCCCGAGGGCCAAGGCGCCCGGCCCCGGCCCGAGCGCCCCGGCCAGCACCGACATGGCCTTCGCGCTCGGCGCGGCAGCGCTGACGGCCGAGCAGACCAGGCCAGTGCCCAAACCTGGGCAGGCCTCGGCCACCCGAGCGGCGACCAGGTCACTCCAGGGTTGTTGGCGGGACGGGCTCACTCGCCTCGGGCCACCCTGGCCCGGCGGGGGCGGACGCCCGCCACAGCCTGCCGGGTGGGCAGCGCCTTGGGTGAGGGTGGCTTGGCACCCGCTCGCACCGGCTCGACCAGCTCGGCCGGGCTCACCTCGAGAGCGTCGCACAAGGCGGCCAGGGTCAGCAGGTTGATCCTTTCGGGGACCTTGGCCACCAGCCGGTAGACCTGTTCCCGGGAGAGCACGACGCCTCGTTCGGCGAGCAACGGCACCAGGTCTGTGGTGGCGTACATGCCCCGCTCGGCCATGAGCATGCGCAAGTGCCAGCGATAGGACACGTCTTTGGCTGCTCTGGCGCTCATGGTCCCTCCTGGTCGTCCCGGAACGCCCGCTCGAGGGCGGCCCGCATGGCCCGGTTGACATGGTCGGCTCCCACGGTGGTGTAAATGGCCGTGGTCGAGGCGAAACTGTGGCCGGCCTGGTGCTGGACGAAGACAGGGTCGGCGCCGTCTTCTACGAGGTGGCTGATATAGCTATGGCGCAGGCAGTGCACGCTGAGCTCGGCGGGCAGGCCGGCCGCCCGCCGCCAGGCGGCAAAGCGTTCGTCCACGCGCCGGGGCGATATGCGCCCGCCCCGCTCGGTGAGCCACAGCGCCGGGCCCCGGGCCGCCTCGCCCCACAGCGGCCGCACCTGCTCTAGGTACTGGGCCAAAGCTTCCACGGCCCAGGGCATGACCGAGGCGACCGCCCGGCGCCGGGGCGGGCTGCCCCTCATGGCCTTGCCGAAACGCACATGGCAGACGCCGTAGCGGCCGAGCTCGGCGGCCGCGGGGCTCGGGCCGAAGTCGGCGACGTCGAGCATTGCCGCCTCCCGCCGCCGCAACCCCCAGGCGTATGTCACCTTTATAAGAGTGGCGTCCCTGAACGCCGCCAGCCAGCCTTTGCGAGGCGAGGCCGCCGCGTCCTCCACGGCGGCGTCGGCGGTGTCGAACAGCGCCTGCAGTTCGGCCCGGGTGAACGGCCGCCGCCCGGCGCGGCCCTCGTAGTCGGCGACGTGGGTGGCACTGTTCCAGCGGTCGAAGACCTGCGACGGGACGGCGCCTACGCGTTTTAGGCACTCCTCTGGCCAGCCGTAGCGAGGGTCGCAGATGTAGGCGAGGAAAAGCGCCAGCGAGCCTTGGTAGTTCCGCACCGTCGAATGTGCCCAGCTGCCTTGAGAGACCCAGGCGTCGGCCTGGGGGGCGGTCCACTCCCACGGCCAGGCGCCGGTGAAGGCCCGAAAACGCTGGACCACGCGGACCCTCTGGCGGGTGATGGTCGGGCTCAAACGACGAGCAGAATGCTGGCGGCACCAGCCCGAGATCATGGCGCCGAACAGCGCCGGTTCTGCCCGCAGTGGCGTCGCCCCGTCCACGAGCACCAATGACGCCGAGCCGGCCAATCTTGCCACCTGGACCTCCAGTCCGCCCAAAGCACCACAAGCCTCACAGTGGCAGTAGGTGCAACACGATCAGGTGACGCAGTGTTGCAGCTGGTGTGGCTCAGGTGGTGGATGGTCCGCCTGAGCTGGGATGTCTCGTATAAGGTCTCAGCCCCAGCCGCACGCCGCAAAACCAAGAACCCTTATAGGCTCTTGATCGCGCACCATGCCGAATGATGCAGTTCTTGCAACATCGCTCATTTTGAGGCTCGTCGCCCGGCTGTGGCGGAGCATGTGGAGGTTGAAGGGGACCCCCGAGCGCGCTCGCAGGCGACAGACGAGCTTGTGCACAGCTTGGTAGCGAAGGGGCTGGCCGAAAGGCTGCGCCCAGAGGTTGACAAAGACGTAGTCCGAGCCGAGCTCGCCGTACTCTTCGAACATGTAGGCCGAGTAGAGGCGTGCCAGTGGTGCCGAGACGGGGATGACCGCCTCGTAGC
Source organism: Acidimicrobiales bacterium (assembly GCA_035503975.1). Classification (GTDB taxonomy): domain Bacteria; phylum Actinomycetota; class Acidimicrobiia; order Acidimicrobiales; family Palsa-688; genus DATJMJ01. The sequence goes on from DATJST010000517.1 coordinate 4,871, forward strand.
GGCTTTTGGTGCGCGCCCCGTTGGCATTGTCCTTGCGGGGCACGATGTGCACGGCGAGCTCCCTTGAGACAAAGTCGCGGTGGCGTAGGCCAAGGGCTTGGCCGATGCGCATGCCGGTCTCAGACAACAAGGCGACCAAGAACCGGTCGCGCAGGTGCTCGCAGGCGCCGAGCACCATTGCCACCTGTTCGGCTGACAACGTGGCGGGTAGGTGGCGGGGGGCGACCAACTTCACCGGTCGGGTCGGCACCGGTCGGGCCTTGCCCACCTTGTGCAAGAAGGGCTTGTAGGCACCACGGTTGGCTTGGCGCCAGGAGACCAGCTCATCGGCGACGGCAACCCCGGAGCGGGTGTGGAACCCATAAAAGCCAAAGACGGCGGCCAGGTAATGGTTGACCGTGCGCTCTGAACGCCTGGCGGGCCCGCCCTCCAGGACAACGACGTTTGGTGCCGGGGCGCGTAGCCAGCCGACAAAGCGCGCGATGTCCTCTACATGGGCCTCACGCCAGTCAAGGCCGCGATTGGCAAGGTAATCAAAGAAGAACTTGAGCCCGATCGCATAGCCACGCACTGTCTCAGGCGAGCGCTCCAATCGAGCGAGGTGGGCGAGGTAGGGCTCAACAGGCTCAGCAGGGAGGCCGTCGTCGCCGACCACCGTCCACGACACGGCGCCTCCTGGCATCAAGAGCCGGCTCACCCGCACGTCCTTCTCTCCTCGGGACACGAACTGGTGTTCGATATCCCCACCCAGAGTTATACGCGTGCGGCCGCTACATCAAACACGTCGAGGACACGGCTCCAGTTGTTGTGTCGCCAGCGCAGCTCCGAGGCTTTGTGCGCTACGTCGACGACAGCCCAAAGAGCGCTCCAGTTATTCGGCGTTATCACGAATGCCAACCGCTGAGAGTTTCGCTGAAGAAATAGTACATAACGCTCGGAGAAGCTTCCTTGATTTTGGGGTCGCCGTCGAGGCACTGGGCCTCTCGGTGCCGCCAGGGCTGTGAGCTGAACTACCGTCGGGGCGGCTCCCAGCACCCTCCGTGCAGGGCACCGGGCGAACGCGTGTCAGCACCTGCCCCCCCTCCGCCCCGAGGGCCAGAGCCGCAGCAGGGCTCAGCAGGCGGTGCGGCGACATGGTCGGGGCGGCTACAACGCGCCGATCTGACAGGATCTGTGCGATGAGATGGAGCGACAGGGCCCTTGCCGCGATGGCCGATATGGCCGGGGCCGTCGCGGAAGCTACGGAGCGAGACGGGTCGCGAGCACAGGCCGCTCTCGAGGGTGTGTCACGGCTTGTCCCGTTCGACTGTGCTGTGCTCTGCCGAGCCGAGGACGTTTCGATGTCAGTTGTCGCCGCGATTGGCTACAGCGGCTCGGTAGGCGCTGCTGTCGCGCGGGAAGAGTACCGGCGCGAGCAAAAGGCGCTCGGGATGGACACCTCCGGGCTCCCAATCCGCTTCGGGGACCTGCCCGACCGGGGCCGCAGTTCTTTCACGGTGACCGAGCTGGCTTGGCCGGCCGGGCTGCACGACGGGATGGGCATGAGCCTGGTCTCGGCCGGCCGGGTTGTGGGTCACGTCGCTGTGAACGCCACCCGGGCCGGGACCTTCAGCGATAACCATCGCGACCTCCTGGCCCTGTTGAACCGACTGCTTTGCGCCGCGGTCGCTGGCCCTGCACAGCCGGCACCGTTGGGCCGCCTGACCCGACGCGAGCTCCAGGTACTGGAGCTGATCGCTCGGGGCCACACCAACGCTGAGATCGCCGAGGCGCTGGTCATCTCGGCGTCGACCGTCCGCCGCCACGTCGAGCACGTGCTGGCCAAGCTCGGCGTCGCCTCTCGCACCGCAGCCGCAGTTAAGGCGGCCCGCAATGGATTAGTCGGGTGAGCAGCAAGTTCCAAAAGATCGGTCAACTGACCAATTGTCGCCGAGCCCCCCGGCGCCCAGACTGGTTGGGTGACCACACTGGCTTTGGAGCTCCTGGAACTGACCGATTGGCTGTGGTGCCTGCGCACCCCTGTTGTCGCTTGTTACGCCGTCCGTGACCGCGATGGCGTCGTCCTGGTCGATGCGAACGTCGCCGGCCAGGGCCAGGCGATCATGGCGACGCTGGCCGAGCGGCTCGGCGTCCCCGACGGCGCCGTCCCGGTCCGCCAGCTGCTCTTGACCCACGCCCACGCCGACCACTACGGCTCCGCCCTAGAGATCGCCGGGCGCACCGGTGCCGAGCTGCTCGGGCCGGCCGAAGAGGCGGACGCTTTCGCCGGGCGCCGACAGCTCCCCGAGCCCCGGCTTCTCGAACGCGAGCGGGCCCTCTTCGCGCGGCTCACGCCCGATCTTGTCCCGCCGCCGTCCCCGGTCGAGCTTGACCGGGCGTTGCGGCCCGGGGACAGCCTGGACTGGGAGATAGGAGCCGAGGTGGTCGGCGCGCCGGGCCACACCCCAGGGCAGTTGGTCGTGTGGATCCCCACCCAAGGCACGGTGATCGCTGCCGACGCCCTGGCCACCCACGACGGGCGCCCCATCGTCGGGGTGCTCAACGTCGACCCCGACCAGGCGGCGCAAACAGCTACGAGGCTGCTCGACGAGCTCCAGCCGTCCAGGCTCTGTGTAGCTCACGGAGCCTCTCTCACAGGCCACCTCCGCAGTCGCTTCAACGCCGCCGAGGAGGTGCGTTTCCGCTGAGACGGCCCAGAACGGGGCGTCCGGCTCGTGGACCTGGGTGCCTTACCGCCGCCCTCTAGCGGTTTACGTGACGACCAGATGAGGAATTCTTGGGCGTCTCAGGCACACCGAGGCGGCGTCGACTGAATGCGCCCGATTCGGCAATAACTGCAGCGCTCGCCCAAGAGACTTGGTGGCACAACGGTTTTCGCGTCGGTTACATGTTGCCGACGTTGAGCTCCAACGTCACTCGGCTGCTAGAAAAGGCGCCATGAAGAGGGAAGATGGGGCTCAGCTAC
>DATJST010000518.1:0-4720 GCA_035503975.1 Acidimicrobiales bacterium
AGCAGTCGGAATCGCCGAAGGAAACAGCTCTGCCACCCCGCCAACCGCTCTAAGGCCTCCACCGCGAACTCTGTCTCGCCGTGCCTGACCAGGCGCTCGCCATAGGTCTCGACGTACTCTCCGATCACTTCCTTCAGGGCTGCCTCCTCCCGCAGCGCTGCTTGGCGGTGGTCCTCCGCCTGGGCCTCATAACCCGAGGCTTCGGCCAGTCGCAGACAAGCAATTGTCTCCGCCCTGAGACCGTAGACGTGCTGCCAGATGCGAGAGACCAGTTCCTCCTCGTGGTTTAGGTGCTCCGGTCCCGATCGTGGCGTGTCCCCGGTTGGTTCCAGTGATTCGGAGGCCCGCTTGACCCGGCTCCGGTACGTCAGCAAGTCGTCCTGTACAACGTTGGCCAAGGCCATGATCAACTGCGACTCGATCCGAGTCCGAAAGTGGTCGGCGTTGTAGCCGAGCAGCTGAGCAGTCTGCCGGCGCCGAGCGGTGTGGGTGCTCCCCCGGGTGCCCGGAGCCAAGGCGAACAGGGTTTGCATCGCACCCCTGTAGGCCGTGTCCTCGACCGACGCGATCAGCCTCGGTAGCAGCCCGTTGAAGGCGGCCAAACGGCTCCGTACGTCGCTCGGCACCACCGACCGGGCGTACACCGAACGGAGATTCAGGAGTAGTCGTCCGGCGGTCGCTTCGGTGGCAGGCAATCCAGTTGAAGCCAGGCTCGCCAGGGCCGTGCACAGTTCGGTCGTTGTCGTCTCTCCAATTGGTTCGGCCATGCCCCCAGTCTGTCCCCTCAATTCGCGCGCTCGCGCCTGCACAGCATGAGCAGGGTCAGCCGGTTAACACCGGGTCGCCCCACCGTAGGAGTAGCCATGTGCCCCAACTTCCGACCTGACTTGAGACAACGCCAGAGCAAGTCCTCGGCCGAACTGCCGGACCGATCCTGTTCCCGACGGCCACGGATCATCCTTGCCTTCTGGTTCGCCGGCGCTCGTCGCGATGTGCTCCGGCAGTGCCCGAGCGAAGCTGCCTTCTACAACGCTCTCGGGGTGGCGGTGCTGCTCACGGCGGGCCTCAGCGGTACGACCATGGCTGTCGCCCTGGGCTACGTCTTCCACGTGGCCCCGACTCGCCTATGGCCGGTGGCGTTGGTGTGGGGCTTTGTCATCATCAACATGGACCGGCTGCTCGTCATGATGACGAGCTCCAAGAGCTGGACGATGCTCTTCAAGGTCATGCCCCGGGTCCTGGTCTCCTGCATGATCGCCGCGCAAATCGCCGAGATCTTGGTGTTCCTGATCTTCGGGCCAGAGATCGGTGCCCAGATGCAAGCCACGAACCAGCAGGCCTATCAGGTGGCGGTGGCGGGCATCGCCAAGTTCTACGGCCCCCAGATTGCGCAGGACCAGCGGCAGGTCTCCATCCTGCAGGCACAAGAGAGCGGCCTCACCGCCAAAGTCAACCACTACCGGTTGATCGCCGCGTGTGAAGCTGGCGAGAAGGCTTGCTCGGTTACGCACAAGCTTGGTTGCGGGCCGGTTTGTCACTACTACGGCCAGCTGGCGACTTCCGCCCAGGCCCAACTCGGCGAGGTCGAGCCACGGGATGACGCCCAGATCTACCGCCTTGAGGCCGACATCCGGCACCTGAGCAGCGCCGAAACCGCTCAGGAAACCAAAGCCGGTTCCGCCGTCAGTAACGACACCGGGCTGATCGCCCGTGAGGAAGCCATGTCGGTGGTCATCGAGAGGCACCCCGGTGTGGGAACGGAGGTCTGGTTCGTCCGCGGGGCTCTCCTCACTCTTGACCTCCTGCCTCTCATCCTCAAGGTGACCCACGTCTTGGAGGGGTCGGCCTGCGAAGAGATCGCCGCAGCCCGCAAGCGTCAAGAGTCCAGTGCTGCGTACGGGATCGACCTGGAAACACGGGTCGAGAAGAACCGTATGAGCGACAAGGCTCTAGCCGACGAAGCCATCAACCGAGTCAAGAACCAGACCTATAGGGACCGGCTGATCGCTGGGGAAGAGGCCGGCTGGGCCGCGGCAGGGGGCTGTTCAGCGGCGGCGGCCGACGGCGTTCCGATCGGCGGTCTGAGCCTAGACCAGTACGTCGGGGCAATACGCGGCCACGAGTCAATGGCGGTGGCCTTGCCTCGCAGCCTGGCGATAGCCGGATGGGTCGGCAGTGCCCTGATCGGGACCGTGATGTTGGCCCTCGCCGTCCTCACCGTCACGACCGGCGACGCAGTCCGCGGTGCATGGCTCGTGGTGTCAGCGGCGGTCGCGGCAGTGGCCTTGACCTTCGTCACAAGGGGCTACCAACGGGCCTCCCCTTGGGTGATGCGGGCTTGTTTCGGCCTGCTACTGGCTGGCCTTTGCCTACCGCCCTTCATCCTCTTCACCAACCTGTAAGACCAGCAACTTCATCAAATAGAAAGGAACAATCACAATGAATACGCTTGAACGGTTTGACCCGCCACAGGCAGTACTGCCGACTGGCATAACAGCCGGCCCGGTGGAGAAAGCGGATCTCTCCCCTATGACACGGCGCAGAGTTGCCGTCCTGGAGCACGACGCCTCCCGCATAGTCGGGATGGCCAATAGTGCCGGGGTCGACATCGAGTTTTTGGGCATGGCGCCGCTGTTCGACGAGGCTCGCTTGTTCGTGGGTGAGCAGACCGACTGGGTGATGGCACCGGCCCAGCTAGGCGACACCGTCGTCCCCAAACAGCAAGCCAAGGCTTTGGCCACCCTGGCCGGTAGCGGCCTCAACTTCCCCCTCCTCTACGTCGCTCACGAGGTGCCAAAAGGCCGCGCGCCTGAGTCAACGACCCAGCCCGCAGGAACGCTTGTCGCGCTGCCCTCGCTCAGCGTGGGCGACATCGTCGGGCCGGTGCCAGCGGCGCTGAGTACAGTCGAACTTTCCGAACGCCTGTCGCACCGGGCTGAGCAGGTGTTCCAAGTCATGGGCAAGGCGCTCTTGGCGTTCGGTGCTGCTGTCGGTGCGATCGCCGCCGCTCCCGTCGTTCTGGCTGGCGCCGCGGTTGGCGCCCTCACCACCCTCGACCCGGTCGTCTTCGGCGCCCTCCCCGCCGTCACGCCGGTGGCCGGAGAGCCGGCTGCCTGGTTCGTCCTGGCGCGCTGGGACTGGTGAGAAACCATGAACTGGCAAGGCAAGGTAACCGAGGCCTTGGGGTTGGTGGTAGCCATCGCCATCGTCGCCCGGGTCGTCAGCGGCTTGCTCGACCCGCTCCTCCCGACGCTCATCGCTCTGGCCATGATCGGCGCCTTGATCGCCTTCGCATTGCGTCGCCGCTAGAGCATATTTATCCACACCTGCAGCTGTGCAAATCACAACAATATTGGCCTTGACGTTTCTTTGAGTGTCCGGCATAAGAACAAGTAGGGCCTGCGGGACCGTCGCCATTACTTGAATGGCCTGGGTGGCCGGCGCGGTTCCTGCAGTGCCCAAGAGTTATCAAACGAAAGGAGGCTTTAGTTATGGCAAAGGAGGTGAGAATAGTCGTCCGCGGTATCCGGCGAGCTGAGCCGGATATCGAGAAGCTGGCCAGGGCACTGGTGCAGTACGCCCTGGCCGCCCAGAAGGCCTCGACGGTCGAGGCTGAACCGGAACCGCCAGCGACGAACGCGGAGGCGGAACCATGAACACGCTGCTCGAGCTGTTCCTGTCCTGCTTCGGCTTCCTCGTCGGGCTGCTCTGTTTGCGAGCCGGCCAGACCCGGCGCATGCATACCCAGTCGACCACCTACGACTTGAAGTTCCCGGCCGACCTGGCTCGTGAAGACGTTGAGCGGTTCCTGGCCAGCCTGACCGGGTTGTTGCCGCCCTGGTGGCGAAGGATCGTCGCTCAGCCGGTGGTCAGCTTCGAGCTGGTGGCGGAACAGGGGAAGATCAGCCACCGTGTAAGCGTCCCCGCTACGTTCCGCGGCTACCTGGAGAGCAGTTTCCAAGCCCACCTGCCCGGGTTGCGTTACGAGCCCGTGGAAGCCGGCGATCCCTGGCTACCCCGAAAAGCAGCGGAGTACCGGACAAGCACCGACGCCCGTCCCTTGCGCGTCGACGCCGAGGGCATAGCCGCCGGGATCCTGGCCGCCGTTCAACCACTTGACAAGGACGAGCGCCTGATCGTCCAGTGGATGCTCACCGCCGGCTGGCCGGTCCGTCCACCGCGTGCCTCCAAGCCCTCCGACAACCGGCTTATCAGCGACGTTGAGCTGATGAACAGCAATGAACAGGTCGCTGCCCGCCGTAACAAGCTCCGTGCCCCGCTGCTCCTGGCCGTCGGCCGCATCGGCGTCCAGGCCGGTGGTCGTCATCGTCAGGTGCAACTGCTCCGTCGGGCGGAAGGCCCGCTGCATGCCACCCGCGCCCCCGGTGCCCACCTTAGGCGCCGCCTGCTGCCATCCAGGGTCGTAGCCCGCCGCATAACCGACAGGACCGTTCCGTTGACGCGCTTCCCATCACTTCTCAACACCGAGGAGGTGGCCGGGCTGCTGGGTTGGCCGATCAAGTAGCGAGCCGTGCCCGGACTGTCTCTGGGCAGCTGCCGGCTGCTCCCGGTGACCGGGAAGGTGCTTCGCTCAGGCACCCTCCTGGGAACCGCTACGTTCCCCGGCCAAGCCGGCCGGCCGGTGGCCCTGGACCTCTCAGCCCGCTTTCGCCACTTGGCCGTGACCGGGCCGACGGGCGTCGGCAAGACGACGCTGCTC
>DATJST010000519.1:0-3104 GCA_035503975.1 Acidimicrobiales bacterium
ACCTTTTCTGGTAGCAAGCAGTTCAGCCTTTCCCAAAGCCCACCGGTTACGGCGTCGGTGAGCTATGCATTCGCGCCGTCGCTCACTCTGGCCATAACCATCCATACGTCCTGGCACTTGCCTACCGGCATCAGCCTCTACTACGCGCTGGATGCCACCAGCGCCGTCCAGTTCAGCTTGACTGCAGGCGGCGAGTGGAGCGCTCAAGAGAGCGTCGTGTTGGGCCGCGACGTCCTTGGGGGCTTCGACATCGGCCCAGTCTTCGTTGTCCCCGAACTGGTCACCTCGGTCACCTTGTCTGCGAGCGCCCAGGCAACGGCGACCTTGAGCGGGACGATCACCGAGCACGCCCATGACGGCTTCACCCTCGGGGCGGACGTAGGGGGCAAGTTCATCAACCAAGGCGACACAAATAACGGCATTAGCCCTCCTCAGGTTTCGGCGTCCCCGAGCATCACGGTCAAGGCTGAGGCCACGGCGATGTTGAACCTCCAGTTCGACCTCACCCTCGATGGGATAATCGGCCCCGACGCCGACATAGGCGTCGGTGTCGAGGTCTCGGTCGACCCGGCGGCCAACCCGTGGTGGCAGGTGGACGGGATTGGCCAGTTCTCCATTGGCATGAACTTCAATTCGCTCAACATCGCACTGCTGAGCGATGTCCTGCACCTCCTGCACCTCCCTGTCAACCCCACCTGGACGCTTGGCAGCATCACACTCCCGCTGCTCAGCGCGGGCGGCCCGTTCGGGGGGCAGGCTGGCGGCGCGGGCGTGCCCGGTAGCGGCGCCGGCACCTCGGGCGGAACAGGCACCCCAGGCAACTCGGGCGGCACCTACCCACAACCTCCGCCCTCCGGCGGTGGTGGAGGCACCCCGCCGCCCTCCGGCGGTGGTGGAGGCACGCCGCCGCCGACGTCCAACGGGCCGCAGTCGATCAGCATCGGCTGGGGGAGCAACCCGGCGCCCTCGGGCGACTGGATGGACATCACCTTCACGAACTTCCCCGTCGGCTCGGTGTCGTGGTACTGCGTCGAAGAAGGCCACCAGTACGGCCCCTACACGACCACGCTCAGCTCGAGCACCGAGACCCTCACCGCGAACACCTGCTACGACACCGAAGCGGGGGGCAGCGACTACGTAACTTCGGACGGCGCCACCTCCAACACGATCGCCACCGACGCCTCACCCCCGCCCACAGCACGTGCGACCTATCCCGAGGCAACCGGCGATGGCCCAGTTCACACTTGGAGCAGCCCCGATGGCCCATCGGGGACCGAAGGGCCGACGCTTTCTGCCAACACCGTTTACCAGGTGGACTGTGTCACGACCGGCACGGCGGAAGGCCCGGGCGGCGACCCTTATTGGTACCTGTTGGACGGCACGGACGATTATGGATCTGCCGATGCCTTCTGTGACGAAGGTGCGACTACATGCCCGGGCGGTTTCGCCGGGACGCCACTTGTGGATAGCCGTGTCCCGCAGTGCTGAAGCGCTTGCCAAGGCTCGCGACCCGCTCCAGTACCGCTAGCCGGTCGGTACCAAGCATTTCGCAGGCATGCCTCGTGCTCGCGCGAGGCGTGTCAGCGCGCGATGCGGTAGTCCGCAAGCAAGTAACCCTTGGATGACGTAGCGCTGCGGAGAGACTCGAGGCGGACCGGCGGCAGGCCGTCAAAGAGCCGCCGCCCGCGGCCCGCTATCGCGGGTGCGACGACAAGCCGCAGCTCGTCGATGGCATCTGCGGCGAGCAGCGCTTGGGCGACCGAGATGCTGGCGTGGACGCCAATGTCGCCGCCAGACGAGCCCTTGAGATCCTGTACGAACTTGACCAACCCGCCTTCGATCACGGCCGCATTTTGCCAGGGCCGCCCGAGCGGTGCAGAGGACGCGACGTACTTGGTGACCCCGTTGATGAACGTGGCGAACGGCTCGATCTCGCTGCCCGGCCAGAACTCAGACCAGTCGTTGTAGCTGCGACGGCCGAGGATGACCACATCCTGGGTTGCGATGACGGCGGCGAGGTTGGCCTCCATCGCTTCGTCCCAGTCGGTAACGAACTTGTCCGGGCCCTCGGCTACGCCGTCGAGTGACAAGAGCTCGTACAACACCACTTTGCGCATGCATGCTCCTCCGCTTGAGCGGGATACTCGTTGCTTTGACGGCTCGGCCCACCAGAACTCATCGGTGTGCCCGGACCTCGCGCGCTGGCGGGCCTCACAATTTAGCTGTCCGGGGCGGCCAGAGTCCGGCGAGCCAGTGCCAGAGGGGGCCCGGCGCGCGAAACTCGCTACGCGCTACCCGAAAAGACCGTCAGCAGCGTGTACTTTTCGCGCGGCACAACGGAGGGGTGACAAGTTGTGCACGGATGTGATGCAGAACTACTCAGCGCTCCGAGCCCCGCGCGCGAAAAGTCGCATGCGCTCGGCGATCTGGGGGTGAGCGCCGACCATTTGCGCACGTTCGCAGCGGGCTTGCCCCGTCCGCTCCCGCCCATAGCCCACGTTGTACCCATCGGCCGCGCAGAGCCCCGGTTGAGGACCTGACCGGGCCGCGGCGGCGCGGCGCCATTAGCCTCTCGGGGGTGACCGCGAAAACTCGGGCCATCGAGGTCGGCGGGTGGGACGGCCCCTGGGACGCGGACGACCCCGATGCCAACTTCAAGGCGGACGTCGCCCTTTATTCCCACGTCGACCCGATGGCAACTATCGGCCGGCTCGCGGCCGCCATGAAGATCCCCGAGGGTGCGGTTGTGCACTACGTCCTGGCAAAATGGGCATCGGCCGGCAGCGGTGGGCTCCTCGAGCTCGGGCCCTCGATGGTCCACCGGCTCTGGGCCGCTGTCGAAGTGGCTGAGCTGGCCGGGACGGACGCGGCGCGCCTGGAAGCTTATGGCCAGCTCCGCCAGATGCTTGCCTGGCTCCGGCTCCCACTTGTCGAGGAAGGGCCGACGTCGGGGTACTGACGGTCACCGGTCCCGGAGCGCCACATATTCGATGGCCCAGACGCCATGGCGGTGGCCGGGACCAACCTGTGCGTGGCGAACGGCGATAATGGCCTCGGCGGCGGCTCGGTCACCGAGCTCGACACCTCGACGGGGGCGCTGGTTA
>DATJST010000520.1:0-40645 GCA_035503975.1 Acidimicrobiales bacterium
CACCCCGGCGATGGTGCCTTACCTCGCACCGTACGCCGGCCAGATGATGACCACCGGCGCCCAGGCCGAGGCCTACGCCAACCACTTCATCGCTATCCACCTGCAGGAGATGACCGGCGGCAAGACCTATTCGCAAGAAAGCACCTACGCCATGTCGCTCAAGCCGGGCACGCCCCAGTACACGGCCGCGCAAAGCCTTGTTGACACGGTATTCAAGGGCACGACGTTGCGGAGCATGCTGCTCAACGCCTACGGCTGGTGGCGGATCGGCCAGGTCGCCTTGGTCAGCTCGATCCTGAGCTTCGTGTTCGGTGGCCTCACCCTGGTCCTGTCCGGCCTCGGCCTATGGCACGCCCGCCGGGTCCCGGCCGAAGAGGAGATCCCGTACCTCAAGGCCGTCCTGCCAAGCAGCGCCTCCGATACGGCCACCGGCAAGCTCGCCCCCGAGATCTCCTAACCCACCTACCCGGCGACCTGTGCACCTTGTACCAGGTCGCAAGCTAAACGGGCTTCCGAAGCCCCTGCGCACCGGGGCCCCGGCCGACCAGGCCGGGGCCCCGGCGCGCTATGGTTGGAGTGAGGTGAGCCAAAGATGACAGTGCGCATATTCCTGCTGGACGACCACGAAATCGTGCGGCGCGGGCTGCGTGAGCTGTTCGAGGCGCAAGAAGACTTCCAAGTGGTTGGCGAGGCGTCCAACGCCGACGAGGCGCTGCTGAGGGTACCGCCGACACGGCCCGACGTCGCCGTGCTCGATGTGCGGCTACCGGGGTCGAGCGGCATCGAAGTGTGCCGTGACCTGCGAGCAGAAATGCCGGAGCTGCGATGCTTGATGCTGACGTCGTTCGCCGACGACGACGCCCTGTTCTCGGCCATCCTGGCGGGCGCCAGCGGTTACCTGTTGAAGCAGATCCGGGGTACCGAGCTCGTGTCGGCTGTCCGCCGCGTGGCCGAAGGCCAGTCGCTCATCGACCCGGCCCTCACAGCGGCCGTGCTCGAGCGGCTGCGAGGCAAGCAAGAGGACGAGCGGCTGGCCAAATTGTCGCCCCAGGAGCGGCGCATCCTCGACCTCATCGCCGAGGGAAAGACCAACCGCCAGATCGGGACGGAAATGTACTTGGCCGAAAAGACAGTCAAGAACTACGTGTCCAACCTCCTGGCCAAAATGGGCTTCTCTCGCCGGACCGAGGCAGCCGTGTACGCGGCGCGGTCCAAAGCCGGCCACCCAACCGAACAGTAAGGCGCCCGAGGTAGGCGAAGAGGGCTCGCGCGGCGGAGGCAGCCCGCGGGCCCGGGGCAAAAAGGGGCAATGGGCCTTAGGACGGGGCAACTCGGGACGTTGTGCCCTGCGTGTGCGTCGAGGCTGAGCTGCACACTCGCGAGCATGAGACAACGGGGCTCGTAGCCGCCGGCGGCTACGGGCGAGCCAAAAAAGGAGCCCTCATGACCAAGCACGTATACGACTTTGCCGAAGGTGGCCGAGAAATGCTCGACCTGTTAGGAGGCAAAGGGGCCAACCTCGCCGAGATGACCAAGTTGGGGCTGCCTGTCCCACCTGGGTTCACGATAACGACCGAGGCTTGCCGCGTGTACCTGGCGACGGGCGCGCTGCCCGCCGGTCTCGTTGAGGAAGTCGGAGAGCACCTGGCCCGTTTGGAAAAGGCCATGGGGCGCAAGCTCGGCGATGCCGAGGATCCGCTGCTGGTGTCGGTCCGCAGCGGGGCCAAATTCTCTATGCCCGGCATGATGGACACGGTCCTCGACGTCGGGCTCAACGACAGTTCGGTGCTGGGTCTGGCAAAACGCTCCGGTGACGAGCGCTTCGCGTGGGACTCGTACCGCCGCCTGATCCAGATGTTCGCCAAGACAGTTATGGGCGTGGACGGGGCCCTGTTCGAGCATGCTTTGGCCGATCTGAAGGCCGAAAAGAAGGCGCAAACCGACCTCGACCTCGAAGTAAGCGACCTGCAGGAGCTTGTCGGGACGTACCGGACGATCGTAAAACGCGAGACCGGGCGCAATTTCCCCGTTTCGCCCCGCCAGCAACTGGAGATGGCCATTACCGCGGTGTTCAAGTCCTGGAACAGCGACCGTGCCCGCATCTACCGCCGCCAGGAGCGTATCCCCGACGACCTCGGCACCGCTGTCACCGTAGTGGCGATGGTATTCGGCAACTTCAACCTCAACTCAGGTACCGGCGTTGCCTTTACGCGCGACCCGGCCAGCGGCAACAAGGGCGTTTACGGCGACTATCTCCAGGACGCCCAAGGTGAGGACGTCGTAGCCGGGATCCGCAACACCCTGGCCCTACAGGACCTCGAGGAACTGAACTCGGCCGCTTACAACCAATTGCTCGCCATCATGTCCACGCTCGAGCACCACTACCGGGACCTGTGCGACATCGAGTTCACCATCGAAGACGGCAAACTGTGGATGCTGCAGACCCGCGTGGGCAAGCGCACCGCAGCAGCGGCTTTCCGCATCGCCATGCAATTGGTCGACGAGGGTGTCATTTCGATCGACGAGGCCTTGGGGCGGGTCAACGGCGCCGGGCTCGCCGAGCTCATGTTCCCGCGCTTCGACCGCTCCAACAAGCAGCCCTTCCTCGGCCGAGGGATGGGCGCGAGCCCAGGGGCCGCCGTCGGCAAGGCAGTGTTCGACTCCCCCACCGCAGCGGCGTGGGCGGCCAAGGGCGAAGCCGTAATCCTCGTCCGCACCGAGACCAACCCCGATGACCTACCGGGCATGATCGCCTCCCGGGGCATCCTGACCCGCCGTGGGGGCAAGACGAGCCATGCGGCCGTCGTCGCCCGCGGCATCGGCAAGACCTGCGTGGTTGCTGCCCAAGATCTCCAAGTGGACACCAAGGCCAAGCGGTTTATGGCCCTCGACGGCACGCTCGTCAAAGAAGGCGACGTGATCTCGATCGACGGCAAGACGGGCGAGGTTTTCGCCGGCGCCGTACCTGTCGTCCCATCCCCGCTCGTCGAGTACTTCGAAGGCACATTTGACCCGGCCAAGGCCGATATCGAGACGCGTGAGCTAGTCAGCGCCGTGCGGCGTTTGCTGCACCACGCGGACGCACGGCGCCACCTGCAGGTGCGGGCCAACGCCGACACGGCTACCGACGCCCGCCGGGCGCGCCTTTTCGGGGCTCAGGGCATAGGCCTGGCCCGTACGGAGCACATGTTCCTCGGTGAGCGCCGCCAGCTGGTCGAGCGCCTGATCCTCGCCGGCCACGACGACCGCGAGCGCCAGGCCGCCCTCGACGCCCTGCTACCGCTGCAGAGAGCGGATTTCATAGGCCTGTTCGAAGAAATGGACGGGCTGCCCGTCACCATCCGGCTGATCGACCCACCGCTGCACGAGTTCCTCCCGGACTTCGCCGAGATATCGGCCCGCGCCGCGGTCGCGCAGGCTACGGGCGTGCCCGACCCCGAGGCCGAGCGGCTACTACCGGCGGTACGCCGGTTGCACGAGGTCAACCCGATGCTCGGCTTGCGAGGCGTGCGCCTCTGCCTGGCCGTACCGGGCTTGGTCAGGCTGCAAGTGCGAGCGATCGCAGAAGCCGCCGCCGAGCGGCTGCGCCACGGCGGCACACCGCTCGCCGAGATCATGGTCCCGGTCGTTGGGGCGGTCCAAGAGCTCGAGCACGCCCGGGAGGAAGCCGAAGCCGTCATCGACGCGGTGGCCGCGGAGACCGGGGCTCACCTGGAGAAGGTCATCGGCACGATGATCGAACTTCCCAGGGCGTGCCTCACCGCGGCACAGATCGCCGCCCGGGCCGACTTTTTCTCCTTCGGCACCAACGACCTGACCCAGACCACGTGGGGCTTCTCCCGCGACGACTGCGAAGCCTCGTTCTTCCCGGCGTACATGGACCTGGGCATCTTCGGGGTGTCGCCGTTCGAGACGCTCGACAAGGAAGGTGTCGGTGCGCTTGTCAAGATGGCCTCGGCTACAGCCCGCACGGTACGGCCCGATATCGAGCTCGGCGTCTGCGGAGAGCACGGGGGCGATCCCGAGAGCATCCATTTCTTCCACGACATCGGCCTCGATTACGTGTCCTGCTCGCCTTTCCGGGTGCCTGTGGCCCGTCTCGAGGCAGGTAGGGCGGCGTTGCCCAAGCAGGTGGCTGTCGGGTCGGCGGCCTCTCGCTAGCCCTCAACCGGCAGGGCCCGGGCCGGGCTCCCTTCCCCAGGCTCTGGGGAGCCCGGCCCAGCAGGGGCCTCGCTCAGGGTTGGGACCTGGCCGCCGGTACGGCACAGGTCCGGGGAGGTCGGCCCTAGCGAGGCCCCACTGAGCCTGGTGGACCAATATTGCGGTACCTGGCGGGGACCGCGGCGGCGGTGAGAGCGGCGGGCGGCGGGACCGGGGAGCGCGGCAGGAGGCGAGAGGCGGGGAGCGCGGCAGGGACCGGGGAGCGCGGCAGGGGGCCGTTACCGGGTACGGGGAGGAAGGCAGCCCGGGCGCCGCAGGGGGTGAACGACCCTTACTGGGTGCAGGAGAGGATCTCGTCGCGCTAGGGGAGCTGCATGTTCCGCTGCTGCACCCAGAACCCTCGTCCGCGACCAGAAATGCGACAGGAGCAGTCGCAATCGCTACGGACCGCAGCGGTGCTCCGCCATTCGCGCGCTCTGAGCGCGCAATTCCTCGGCACCCGGCTTCAGTCTGCACACAGCCGCACGGCGGGCACGGCGGGCACGGCGGGCAGATGTCACCGCCGTGCCGACTTGTTGTTTTATCGCGTGTAGATGCACTCGCCCGCGCATTGCGCCTGGGCTTCAAGAGCACCTTGCTCCAGCGTTTCGGGGACATCCACACCCTTCAGGTCGTCACTGCCAGGCTCGCCGACCACTTCGGCCAAGCCCTCATCGGTCATCGTGAACAATTCGGGGCAGAGATCGGCGCACAGACCGTCGCCGGTGCAGTAGTCCTGTTCTATCCATACTCGCACTTGAGGGCCTCCTGGTGTTTATGGGGGGTATGGGCGGGGCTATTCTTCGGTCTCGCCAGTGCCTGGCCCGACGACGGCGTCATCGTGCTCGGGCGCCTTGCGGTCCATGGCGGCCAGCTGGCTGTAGTAGTGCCAGCGTTCCTTGGTATCTTCTTGCAGCAGCTCGATCAGCCGGCGGGCGTGGTCGGGGTGCTGCTGAGCCAGGGCCGTGTAACGCACTTCGCTCCCGATGAACTCGGCCACGGGCAACGTGGGCTCCTTGGAGTCGAGCGTGAAGGGGTGCCCGGCCTCGGTCTGGGTGGGGTGGTAGCGGTAGAGGGGCCAGTAACCCGACTGGACGGCCTGCTTTTGGTGCGCCATCGACTGGGACATGTCGATGCCGTGGGCGATGCAGGTCGCGTACGCAATGACGAGCGACGTGCCCGGGTATGCCTCGGCTTCGAGCAAGGCTTTGACGGTCTGGATGTCGTTGGCCCCGACGGCCACCTGGGCCACGTAGACGTTGCCGTAGGAACGGGCGACGCTCGCCAGGTCCTTCTTTGGCGTGCTCTTCCCGCTCGCTGCGAAGCGGGCAACCGCCCCTCGGGGCGTGGACTTCGACGCTTGCCCACCGGTGTTCGAGTAGACCTCCGTGTCGAGCACCAGGATGTTCACGTCCGCACCGGAAGCCAGCACCTGGTCGAGGCCGCCAAAGCCGATGTCGTAGGCCCAGCCGTCCCCGCCGACGATCCACACGGTCTTGCGCACCAGGCAATCGGCCAGCACGTCGAGGTGCTCCACCTTGCCCCGGTCGACCTTGCCGGACGAGTGCAGCCCGCGCAGGCGCTCGCGAAGCTCGCCCACCCGGCTCCGCTGAGCCGCGATCTCAACCTCACTGTTCTGCTCCGCGGCGGCCAGGATGCTCTCGGCCAGCTCGGGCCCCACCTCGGGAGCGAGGCTGGCCAAGAGAGAACGGGCCATGCGCGCCTGGGCCTCGAGCCCCAGCCTGATGCCCAGGCCGAACTCGGCGTTGTCCTCGAACAGCGAGTTGGCCCAGGCTGGGCCGCGGCCGTCGGCGTTGACGGCCCAAGGCGTCGTCGGAAGGTTGCCGCCGTAGATGGACGAACAACCCGTGGCGTTGGCGACAAGCAGCCGGTCGCCGAACAACTGGGACAGCAACCGCAGGTACAGGGTCTCGCCACACCCCGAGCAGGCGCCCGAGAACTCGAACAACGGCTCGAGCTGGGCCGCGCCCTTGATCGTGTCGTGCGGCAAGGCCGTGCGCTCGACGGCGGGCACGCTGCCGAAGAAGTCCCAGTTGGCCAGCTCCACTTGGCGCTGTTCGCCGACCGGCGCCATGTTGATCGAGCGGTGGCTCGGGTCGACTTTGGACTTGGCCGGGCAGACTTCCACGCACAGGCGGCACCCGGTGCAGTCATCGGGTGACACCTGGATCGACATCAGGTGGCCGGCCAGGTCCTTGGAGCGAAAGTCCTTGCTCCTGAAGCTCCCCGGGGCGTTGCCGGCGGCGACCAGGCTCTGGGGGTCGAAGACCTTCATGCGCAAGGCGGCGTGCGGGCAAACGATCACGCACTTGCCGCAGTCGGTGCACAGCGACGGGTCCCAAACCGGGATCTCCTCGGCCAGCCGGCGCTTTTCGAGCTTGGACGTCCCCGCCGGGAAGCGCCCGTCGGCGGGCACCGCCGATGTCGGCAGTTCCTCACCGCGCCCGGCGATCAGCGGCAGCGTCACCCGGTGCAAGAAGTCGGCGGCACCGGCGGCGATGCCGTCGCTCGCGGCTGCCCCTTCGGCGGAGCCGGTGCCCAGGCGGCCGGCGCCGGCCGGGGGCACAACCCGAGCCAGCCCAGCCAGCGCCGCGTCGATGGCGGTGAAGTTGCGCTCCACGACCGCCTGGCCCCGCTTGGAATAGGTCTTTTCGACGGCAGCCTTTATGTTGGCAATGGCGTCGTCCACCGGCAGCAAGCCCGTCAAGGAGAAGAAGCAAACCTGCATCACCGTATTTATCCGGTTGCCGAGCCCGGCTTGCTTGGCGATGGCGGCGGCGTCGACCGCCCAGACTTCCAAATTATTGTCGAGTATTTGTTGCTGGCTGGCGGGGCTGAGCTCGCCCCATGCAGCGGCCGCGCCACCGGGGCAATTCAGCAATACCTTAGCGCCTTCTTTGGCAACGCCCAAGACGTCGGCCCGGTCCAAGAGGCCGAACTGGTGGCAGGCGACGAAGTCGGCCTCTCCCACCAGATAGCTCGATTTGATCGGGCCGGTCCCGAACCGCAAGTGAGAAACCGTCATGGCGCCGGACTTTTTGGAGTCGTAGACGAAGTACCCCTGGACATAGCGCCCGGTGACATCAGAGATTATCTTGGCGCTGTTCTTGTTGGCCCCTACCGTGCCGTCCGAGCCCAAGCCAAAAAACACGGCTTGGAGCTCGTCTTGCGGTCGCTCAATCGGACGCTCCTCGTAGTCGAGGCTCAGCCCGGTCAAGTCGTCCTTTATACCGACGCTGAAGTGGCGGCGGGGCACCTGGGCCGCCATCTCTTCGAACACGGCCATGGCCATGCCGGGGGTGAACTCCTTGGACGACAACCCATAGCGGCCGCCGATGATCTGGGGGACGCGCCGGAACAACGCCCCGCTCGGGCTGGAGGCGACGGCTTCGTCGATGGCTGCGCGGACGTCCAGGTACAACGGCTCGCCTACGCTGCCCGCCTCTTTGCAACGGTCGAGGACGGCGACGTGGCGCGTGGTCGGCGGGAGCGCACGCACGAGCAACATCGATGGGAACGGGCGGTAGAGCCTCACCTTGACCAAGCCGACGCGTGCGCCGCCGGCGACCAGGGCGTTCACGGCTTCTTCCACGGCCCCGCAGGCCGACCCCATGGCCACGATCACGCGCTCGGCATCCGGCGAGCCGACGTACTCGGTAAGGCCGTAGTGCCGGCCGGTCCGCTCCTGGAGGCGCTCCATCGCCTGCTCCACGACTCCCGGCACCGACTCGTAGTAAAGGTTGGCCGCCTCCCGTCCCTGGAAGAAAACATCGGGGTTTTGTGCTGTCCCACGTACGTCGGGGTGGTCGGGGCTCATGCCGCGGGCACGGAAGTCCATAAGCATGTCGTTGTCCACGAGGGCGGCTATGTCTTCGAGGCTGAGCGGCTCGATGGTGGCCACCTCGTGTGAAGTACGGAAACCGTCGAAGAAGTGCAGGAACGGGACGCGCGAGTTCAACGTCGCGGAGTGGGCCACGAGGGCGAAGTCCTGCGCCTCTTGGACCGAACTTGCGCAGAGCATCGCCCACCCGGTGGACCGGGCCGCCATGACGTCCGAGTGGTCCCCGAAAATAGAAAGAGCATGGGTGGCCACGCTGCGCGCCGCGACATGTATTACCGCGGGGAGGAGCTCACCGGCGATCTTGAACATGTTGGGCAGCATCAGCAACAGGCCCTGGGAAGCGGTGAAGGTGGTCGCCAATGCGCCCTTCTGGAGCGCGCCGTGGAGCGCGCCGGCGGCGCCGGCCTCGGACTGCATCTCGACGATCTCGGGCACCTCGCCCCAGAGGTTGGTGCGGCCGGCGGCCGCCCAGTCATCGGCGTGCTCACCCATAGATGAGGCCGGCGTTATCGGGTAGATGGCGATGACCTCGGACAGGGCAAAAGCGACCCGCGCTGCTGCCTCATTGCCGTCCACGCACACCCTGGTGGCCATTGTCGAGCGACCTCCACTAGTCCAGGTTCAAAGGAAAGTTTCCTACTGCCAACTTCTACCGCTCGATCCGGGAGTGGGCCTAGGGCAATTGGTCCCTTGGGCCCGGGCAGTTAGGTTTCGCTACCTCGGCGCGCGCGAAGCTCATGGCCACCACCTCGAGCCGTTCGCGGATCTCCGAAGCGCGCCCGCACACGGGGCAGACGCCGATGTGGCCCGCAATGTCATCGGGCCCGAGCGCCCCGGTGAAGCCACAGGTGCAGCACAGCTCCACGTCGCGCTGCTCGAGCCTGAGCTCGGCACGCTCGAGGCAGCTACCCTGGCCGGGCGGCCCTGAACGGGCCAGCAGGGCGAAGTACTCTCCGACCTCGTCCATGTCGGTACCGGCTGGGCACCTCGCCCAGACCTCCAGCACCGGCCTCCCATCGGCCAGCTGGAGGCAGGTCGCGACCAGCTCGTCGACGAGCGAGAGCTCATGCACGGCGGATGCCTGAGCGCGCTGGGCCAGGGCCGCCCGGCTTGCGCTCGAGCTTCGGGCCAGGCGCGCCGGGCCGGCCGCCACGGCGCCAAGCATCGATGGCCAACCGGGCGCTGGCCGCAGCGCATGGCACCGCCGTCTCGACCTCGCGGGACAGCCCCTCGCCGAGGGACAGATCTCCAGCCGTGACCGTGACGATCACGGCGTCGGGGGCGCGCCCGAACAGGGCGGCGGCGAGGCGGAGCAGCCCAACCGGCGTTATGTCCGTCCAACAGCCGGCAGCATCAAATCCAGCAGGCTGACCCAGCGCGGGCAGCGCAGAGCCGGGGACCAGCTCGCCCGGAGGAACCGGGCCCGAGGGGTGCCGCCGGCCAGGTGAGACCGCTTCGGGGCCCAGGTAGCGGACGGTGACGGCTCCGGGAGCCTGGCCGTCGGCGGCGGCGTCCAAGAAGACCGCCAGCTCCACGTCCGCCAGGTCGGCCGCCAGCTCAGGGGTGAGCTGGTGCGCCCAAGAGAACGAAGCCCGAGCCAGCTCGGGGGCCCGGTCGCGCCGCGCCCACAACGCGTCCGCCACGTCGCGGCCGGCCCCGTCGTCGTGGCGGAGCGGGTTCCCGTACCCCACGATCAGGATACGGCCGGGCGGTGTGGGAGGGTCTCCGGTACCGCCGGAGCCGGAGCCGGGCGCAGGACCGGCTCCGGGCGCAGGGTCTCCGGTACCGCCGGTGTTCCCCCCGCCCTGCCCACGCCGTGCGGTGCTCACTGCGTTTCGCCACGCGCGAGCCGGCGCACGACCTCGCCGCCGGGTGCCACGATTTCTACCAGGAGCGGCATCTGGCCTACGGCGTGAGTCGAGCACGAAAGGCACGGGTCGTAGGTGCGGATGACGGCCTCGACGCGGTTGAGGGCTCCCTCGCGGACTTCGCCGCCCTTTACGTAGTGGCGGGCAACCTCGAGCACGGAGCGGTTCATGGCCAGGTTGTTGTGCCCGGTGGCGATTACCAGGTTCGCCCACTGGACAATGCCGTTTTCGTCGACCCGGTAATGGTGCAGCAAGGTCCCGCGCGGCGCCTCGGAGACGCCGACCCCCTCGTGGCGGTTGATGGCGGCACGCGCCCTGACGTCAGCGCCCAGGATCTCGGCGTCAGACAGCAGCTCCTCGATCATGTCGATGCAATGGAGGATCTCGATCAACCGGGCGTAGTGGTAGTGGAAGGAACTGGACGGGTAGCGGCCCAAGCGCAGCCGGTACTCGGCGAGCTCGGAGTCGGCGGCCGGAGTGCCCAGCTGGTCCACCACGTTGAGCCGGGCGAGCGGCCCGACCCGGTACATGCCGGCGGGGTACCCAAGCGGCTTGTAGTACGTCGATTTCAGGTAGGACCAGGGCTCCACCGCCTCGCCCAGGTAGTCCCAATACGGTCGCGGGTCGGCCCTGTCCATCAGCTTGTTGCCGTGGCCGTCCACGACGCGCAGCTCGCCGTCGGAGTAGGCGGCGTTGCCGCTCTCGTGCACCAACGCCATGTAAAGGCTCGGGATGGAGCCGAACGCCACGGCTTCGTCCACCCACGAGGCAAGATTGGCCTTGAACCACTTGAGCGTCCGCGTCGCCCGTTCCCGCGCGTCGGGGATCGTGGCGAGTATCGCGTCGCGCTTTTCGGCCTCCAGCGGCGCGCTCACGCCACCAGGTACGACCCAGGACGGGTGGATACGCTTGCCGCCTAGGCGTTCGACGATCTCCTGGCCGAACTTGCGCAGCGCGATCCCGTCGCGGCCCAATTGGGGCGCCTGCTCCAGCACTCCTACGATGTTGCGCCGGACCGGGTCGGAGTCGAAGCCGAGCAACAGGTCCGGCGATGAGAGGTGGAAAAAGCTGAGCGCGTGGGATTGCACGATCTGCGCCAGGTTTATGACCCTGCGTAGCTTCACGGCGACAGGGGGCACGGACACACCGAGCACCTCGTCGCAAGCCTTGGCTGACGCCACCAAATGGCTGACCGGGCAGATGCCACAGATGCGAGCCATGAGCGACGGCATCTCGTGCACCGGTCGGCCCTGCGCGATCCGCTCGAAGCCGCGCACCTGGGTGACATGGAAGTGGGCATCGCGCACCTCGCCCTGGTCGTCGAGGTAGAGGGTGATCTTGGCGTGCCCCTCGATCCGGGTCACCGGCTCGATGATGATCTCGCTCACAGTCCTTGCTCCTTGGGCGACAGCTAGTGGGTCATCCGAAACGTGCCAACTGGCCGGCGTCGGGTGTGCGCCCGTCCAAAAGCTCCGAGATCACCTGGAAGATACGGTCGGCCGATGGCGGGCAGCCGGGCACGAACACATCCACCGGCACCCAGGCGTGGACAGGTAGCGACTCGGCCAGCAGTGCGGGCACACTTTCGGTCGGGATGCCGGCATGAAGGGTCACATTCTGCAAATAAGCCCGTTCCAGCACGGCCTTGGGCCCAAAGGGGTTGCGCATCCCCGGGACGTTGGAGGTCACGGCGCAGTCTCCGAGCGACACCAAGGTCCGCGTCCGCGCTCGCACCTCGCGGATCTTGCGCAAGTCGTCAGCCGAACTGACGGCCCCTTCGACCAAGGTGACGTCTACCCCGGGCGGGAACTCCTTGGCGTCCACCAAGCAGCCGTAGACCAGGTCTGCTCGGGCGGCGAGCTCGGCGAGCCGTTCGTCCATGTCCAGCAACGACATGTGGCAACCGGAACAACCGTCGAGCCAGATCGTGGCCAATCTAGGCCGTTGTTCAGGCATGACCGTCACCGCCGCTCTCGCGCGTCATGAGCAGGTAGGGCATGTACGGGCGGCGCACCTTGGGCTCCGCCACCGAGCGCCCTTTCTCGAACAAGGCCCCGGTCGGGCACACCTGCACGCATTTGCCGCAGCTCGTGCACGTGGTCGAAGTACCCCACGGGGTGCCAAGGTCGCTCACCAACCTGGAGCCCGCGCCCCGGCCCCTGATGTCCCAGGTGTGGGCTCCTTCTATCTCGTCGCATACCCGGACGCAACGGGTGCAAAGGATGCAGCGGTTTTGGTCGAGCACAAAACGCTCGTGGGTGGCGTCCACTTCAAGCTCGGGGTGCATCGGCGGGAGCTCGAAGTGGGTCAGGGAAAGCGCCCGGGCGTGGGCCTGGAGCTCGCAGTTGTTGTTCGCAACGCATACGGCACAGATGTGGTTGCGTTCCATGAAGAACAGTTCGATAATGTTGCGCCGGTAGGCAACGAGGCGCTCCGAGGCAGTAGTCACGCGCATGCCCTCTTCGACGCGCGTGGCGCAGGCCGGCAAGAGCTTGGCACTGCCCTCTATTTCAACGACGCACAACCGGCAGGCGCCGACGTCGGACAGGCCGTCAAGATGGCAAAGCGTGGGGATGCCAATGCCGTTCTCCCGGGCAGCGGAAAGGACCGTCTGGTCCGAGCTGGCGGCTACGTCCTTGCCGTCTATGACCAGGGTCCTGACTTCGCTCACGGCATACCCCCGGTCTCAGCCGCCACCATCTCGTCAGCAGCACCGCGCTGCGAAAAGCCCGGCGTGATGCGGCACACGCCGGCCGGGCACTTGCCGTCGTCGATGTGAGCCAAGTACTCGTCACGGAAATAGCGCAGCGTGGAAAATACCGGGTTGGGCGCACCCTGGCCGAGCCCGCACAGGCTCGTCGCCCGCACCATGCCGGCTAGCTGCTCGAGCTGGCCAAGGTGCGCCTGGGTGGCTCTCCCGCTGCTTATCCGGTCGAGCAAACGGTACATCTGATCGGTACCGGCTCGGCACGGCAGACATTTGCCGCACGACTCTTCCCGACAGAAATCCATGAAGAACTTGGCCACATCGACCATGCAGGCAGTGTCGTCCATAACGATCATGCCCCCAGAGCCCACAATAGAGCCTGCGGCCGCGAGGTTCTCGTAGTCGACCGGCATGTCGAGCAGATCCTCGGGGAGGCACCCTCCCGACGGCCCTCCGGTTTGCACCGCTTTGAACCTGCGGCCCGGGGCCAAGCCACCCCCGATATCGAAGACTATCTGGCGCAGCGTGAGCCCCATGGGCACCTCGATGAGGCCGGTGTTCACTACCGCCCCGGTGAGCGCGAAGACCTTGGTGCCTTTGGAACGCTCGGTGCCAATGCTGCTCAACCAATCACCACCGCGATTGATCACGGCCGGGATATTGGCAAACGTTTCCACGTTGTTTATCAAGGTCGGGGCGCCCCAAAGCCCCGATGCTGCCGGGTAGGGCGGCCGCGGCTTGGGGGTGCCCCGGCCGCCCTGGATGGAGGCGATCAGGGCCGTCTCCTCGCCGCACACGAACGCACCGGCACCGATGCGCACCTCCACCTCGAACTCAAAGCGGGTGCCGCCGATCTGGCGGCCCAGGAAGCCTTCGCGCTCAGCTTGGCGGATGGCACTGGAAAGGCGCTTGACCGCCAACGGGTACTCGGCTCGCACGTAGACATAGCCCTGAGATGCCCCAACGGCGTACGCCGCGATCGCCATGCCCTCGAGCACCTGTTGAGGGCAGCTCTCTAGGACGCTGCGGTCCATGAACGCCCCAGGGTCGCCTTCGTCGGCGTTGCAGACGACGTACTTGCCATGCGGCGCCCCGGCTTTTGCCACAGTCCGCCACTTCAGCCCCGTGGGGTAGCCGGCTCCTCCCCGGCCGCGCAGCCCGCTGCGGACCACCTCGGCGATCACCTCGTCGGGGCTCATGGCCGTCACCGCCTTGGTCAGGGCTTCGTACCCGCCCGCCTCGACATAGTCCTCCAGGCGCTCGGGGTCCACGGTGCCGCAGTTCTGCAAGACCACCTTCACCTGGTCGGCAAAGAACCGGCTCTTGGCGACATCGACCCCGCCAGCACCCCCGCCGGCCAGGCTGTCAACCAGGCCGCTGGCATTGATGCCCCCGTCGGGACTGACGTGCTCGAAAAGCCGGCCCTGTTGGGGCACAGCCACGAGCGGCCCGGCCGCGCACAACCCCAGGCAGCCGACGCGCCTCACGGCGACGTCGTCCAAGCCGGCCGCCAGTACCGCGTCGCGCAGCTCGTTGAAAACTCGGTCAGAGCCCATCGAGAGACAACCTGCGGCCTGGCAAACATTGGCCGAGGCCCGGACCGGCCCCTCAGGCACCAGCGGTTCCGGCTGGCGCCGGGGACGGGCAGGCGAAGCCGGGGCCCCGCTCACAGCGCCCCCAACCTCTCGACGAGGTCGTTGGCTGAGACCTTGCCGTGCACTTCGCCGTCGATGACGACGGCGGGCGCCATGCTGCACGCCCCGAGGCAGCGAGCCTTCAGCAACGAAACCTGGCCGTCGGCCGTAGTGCCGCCGGGCTCGACCTCGAGGGCCCCCTCGACGGCCGCCAGCAAGCCGGCTGCGCCGCTTATATAGCAGGCCGTGCCGGTGCAGACCACGCAGGTGTGCAGTCCCTGGGGTTTTAGGGTGAAATGCGAATAAAAGGTGGCGACCCCGAAAACCTTGCTCAACGGGACTCGTAACGAGCGCCCGACATAGCTCAGGGCATCGTCGTCGAGGTAGCCAAAGAGCTCTTGTACGGTATGCATGACCTCGATGAGGCCGTCTGGCCGGTAGCCAAGGCGCCTCATGCGGACATCGACCTGCCGCCAGCGTTTATCCTCGCTCGGCGCCTGTGGCGCTAACACCGTTGTAGTCGTCACCAAATCTCAGCCTCCCGGCCTGGTACATCGGGTGCCCGCGAACCACCCTAACCTCCCGCCGCTCGCCGTCGTTGGGGCCTTAAGTCCCGAGCGCCATGGCATTTGGCGAACACGGTGGCGCAGATAGCCGCAGATAAGGGCGTGCCGTACCCCGGGGCCGCGAAGTCCCAGCCAACAAAACGCCCGCGCCCTAGCAACGGGCGCGGTGCTCAGCGTAGGTGCCTGGTGTCTTCGAGGCTCGAACGGGCGGCCTCTGGGTCCACCCGCAAACGGGCGTCCACCACCAGGGCGCCCTCGGGGGTGACGATGAGGGGGTTACAGTCGAGCTCGGCGATCTCGGGCATGTCCTCGGCGAGGCGGCTCACGCGGTGGAGCACCTGGACCAGGGCGTCCAGATCCACCGCCGGCCGGCCCCGGAACCCCGTCAACAGAGCCGAGCCCCGCAGACCGGTCACCATTTCCCGGGCGTCGGCCTCGGTCAAGGGTGCCAGGCGGCTGGCGTGGTCGCCAAGGAGCTCGACGGCGGTCCCGCCCAGCCCGAACACAACAAGCGGCCCGAAGACGGCGTCTTGCACGGCACCGACGATGGTCTCTACCCCGCCGGCGGCCACCATGGGCTGAAGAAGCGCGCCCGTCATGTCCTCGCCGAACGCCCGGCTCATGTCACCGTACGCTCCGGCCACAGCCTCCGGGCCGGCGAGGCCGAGCCGGACCCCGCCCCCTTCGCTCTTGTGGACCGGGCCGAGCACCTTGAGGGCAACGGGGGTGCCGAGCTCCTCCGCCCACTTGGCGGCCTCGTCGGCGCTGTGCACCTCGACCGTGCGCACGACGGGGATGCCGAAGGCAGCGAGGGCGTCCATGGCGGCGCTGCCCGTGACCCAACCCGCCACCAGGCCGGCGTCGGCCCCGTCAACCTGTTCATGGGGCAGGCGGCGGCGTGCCTCGTTGACGTCGATGGAGCCGAGCTGCGGCACCTCTGCAACGGGGCGGGCACGCCAGGCGGCGTAGCGCAGGCCGTGCGCGAGGGCCCTCACGGCGGTCTCGGGGTAGGTGTACGCCGGGATCGGCTGGCGCGCCGCCCGCAAGATCGCGTGACCACTCTCGTCGGCGCCAAGGAGGCTCGCGACAACCGGCTTGGACGCAGGGCCATCGCCGGCGCCTGAGCCCTCGGACTGGCGGCCGGCCGCGTCCGCGGCCGCCACGATGGCGGCGGCGACCTCGTCCGTACGCCGGTTGACCAGCGGCGGGGTGAAGTTGACCGCTACCGCGTCGACCTCGGAAGAGGCGAGGAGCAGCGCCAGCACTCGCTCGTACATTTGGGCATTGGCCTCCGCGCCCAGGTCTATGGGGTTGGTGACCCCGCCGTTCCTCGGGCACAAGGCGGCGATGCGGGCCTGGAGGTCGGCACTGAACTCGGGGACCTGCAACCCGTTGCTCTCGCAGGCGTCCACCGCCAGTACGGCCGGGCCGCCCACGTTGCTGAGCACGGCGACGCGGAGGCCCCGCCCGAGGGGCTGGGACCCGACCACCTGGGCCACGTCGAACAGCTCTTCGATCGTGTCCACGCGGATCACGCCCGTCTGGTGGAACAGGGCGGCTACTGCCTGGTCGGAGCTGGCCAGGGCAGCGGTGTGGGATGACGCAGCCCGCCGGCCCACTGCCGTGCGCCCTGATTTTACGGCTATCACGGGCTTGGACCTGCTCAGCTGACGGGCAAGGCGGGAAAACTTGCGCGGGTTGCCGAAGGACTCCAGGTACAGCAGCCCGACCTTGGTTGCTTCGTCCTCGCTCCACCACGACAGCAGGTCGTTACCGCTCACGTCGGCTTTGTTGCCCATCGAAACGAAACTCGAAAGGCCGATGCCGCGGCGTTTCGCCTCAGCGAGGATGGCGATGCCGAGCCCGCCCGACTGCGACGCGAACCCGAGGCCACCCGCGGTGGGGGTGTCCTTGGCGAAAGTGGCGTTCATGGAAATGCCAGGGTCGGTGTTGAGCACGCCAAAACAGTTAGGCCCGACCATCCTCATGCCATAGGAGTGGGCGAGGCGCGCCACCTCGCGCTCCAAGGCGGCACCGTCGGCCCCGTCCTCGGCGAAATGCGACGACACGACGACGAGGCCGCCCACGCCCTTGCGCCCGCAGGCTTCGACCACGTCGGCCACCGAGCTGGCTGGCACGGCGACGACCGCCAAGTCGACTTCGCCGGGGATCGCGCTGATATCAGGGAAACAGGGCAGGCTGGCGATATGGTCCGCGGTCGGGTTCACCGGGTAGACGGGGCCCTGGAAGTTGCCGGTGACAAGGTTGCGCACAAGCTCGTGGCCCACCGTGCCGGGAGTCCGCGATGCGCCGATAACGGCTACGGACCGCGGGCGCAGGAGGCGCTGCATCGAGCGGGCCGCCGCCAAGCGGTCACGTTCGTAGAGGGCGCGCAGCGCTTCCTCGCTCGGTGAGATGTCCATGACCACGCGCACAACCCCTGCCTCGACGCGGGACCGTTGGGTGAACCCGGCATCGCGGAAGACCTTTACCATGGCGTTGTTCTCGAGCAAGGTGTCGGCTGCGAAGCGTTTGAAACCCGCCCGCCGGCCTTCGCTGGCCAGGTATTCGAGCATCAAGGTGCCGATCCCAAGTCCCTGGTGGGCGTCATCGACCACGAAGGCGACCTCGGCCACGTCGCTGCCCGGGATGCGGTCGTACTGCGCAGTGGCGATCAGTTGGCCGCCGCGCTCGGCGACAAGGCACATGTGGTCGGGCGAAGCGCTCTCGACGAGAGCGGCGACCTCGACGTCGCTCAAATACGGGTGGGCCCCGAAGTAGCGCATGCGCACGGTCTCTTGGGAGAGACGGCTGTACAGGTCGCGCATGGGGGAGGTGTCCGCCGCCTGCACGGGACGGATATGGGCAGTTGAGCCGTCGGCGAGGATGACGTCCCAACCCCGCGGGTGCGGCACGGGCGAAATGGTCATTGCAGGTGCTCCTTGCTACTTGATCGGGGTTGTGAGATCAGGATTTTTAGGCTAGGCCGCCAGGACCGGAAGGGCCAGGCCGCGAGCTGTACTCCCACCCCGCTATCAGTTCCATGGAAATGCGCACCACGGTCGTGTACTTGTTGGCGATGAGCAAGAGCGCCGGAGGCACGTCGAGCTCCGGCCCCTCGGTGACGACCGCTCCATGGCCTTGGACCTGGACCTCCCACCGCAAGGAGTGGCTCATGCCGCTGGCTGCAGTCTGGAAGGCGACTATGCCCATCTCGGGTGGGGCCGAGCCGAGCCAATGCGAGCCGAACCGCACCACCAGGTACTTATCGGACAGCCCGCAGGTCGTCGGTATGGTGAGGGGCAGCGAGCGCCACGACAACGACAGGTGCCCTGCGACTGCGCCTTCGAGCAGTTCGAGGCAGCGGTCGGCCGGGAGACGCGAAGGCATAGGCACTCCTGTTCCTGTCCTGACCGGGAGCGGCGCGGTTAAAGGCATCACGGTTAAATGTGCGGCAGGCAGGGCCGGCAAGGTCAGGGCCTAACGTCCCGAACCATGAGGCGCATGGCCCCTTGGTCGTGCGCGGGGCGTATAGCATTGAAAGGTCATGGCGCCAGACTCCGGCGCAGCCGGGACCGAGCCCCCTATGGCTGGTCTGGGCACCGAGGGTGCCGGCGACGGTGAGCTCGCGGTCGGTTCGCTCGGCATCTTCCTGTCACTCATGCCCGATGCCGCCCTGGCGGTGGACAGAGACGGCCACATCGTGGCCGTGAACTCACGGACGGAGACCTATTTCGGTTACCCCGAGGGCGAACTGGTGGGCAAGACCATCGAGACGCTCGTGCCCGAGCGCCTCCGCCACCGGCACCGCTCGCACCGGTCCGCTTTCGCCAAGGAGCCCCACGCCCGCCCCATGGGTGTAGGCCTCGAGCTGTACGGGCGGCGCAAGGACGGCAGCGAGTTCCCAGTCGACATCAGCCTGGCCCCGATCGGGGGAGAACGACCGCTGGTCGTAGCCGCCGTCCGCGATGTCTCGGAGCGCAAAGCAGCTGAAAGGGCGCGAGCGCAGCTTGCCATCATCGTGCAATCCTCGGCGGAGGGGATCTTCTCCATGAGCGAGCCGGGGGTGATCACGAGCTGGAACCCCGCCGCCGAGGCAATGTTCGGCTACCAGGCCGCCGAGGTGGTCGGGCACCATGTGGGCGAGTTCTTCCCCGATGACCCGGTGCTCGAAGAGCTGCTCGACGACGCTCGTTCTGGGCGGCTGTCCGCCCCCCGGGACACCCGGTGGCGGTCCCACGACGGGACGGTGCTCGACCTGGCGGTATCGGTCTCGCACCTCGGTAGTTCCAACGACGCCGGCTATTCGGTGCTCGCCCGGGACATCGGCGCCCGCAAGGCCTCCGAAGCTCTCCTCGTGCAGCAGGCCCGCTGGCAAACGGCGACGGCGGAGATCCGCCTCGGCCTGCTGTCCTCCAACGACCTCGCCGCCACCCTCGAGCTGGTTTGCAAGTGGGCGGTGGACCTGTCCGGGGCCTCGGCCGCTGTGCTGGTGGTGCCCGCAGGCCGGCGGTTGCGGGTCGAGGCAGCCTGGGGTAACGCCCCTCTCATTGCGAGCGCCCGCCGCTGGTTCGAGGAGGGGCGTCACGGCGCCCCCCCGGGCGCAGCGGGCGGCGCAGCGGGCGCAGCGGGCGCAGCGGGCGCAGCGGGCGCAGCGGGCGCAGCGGGCGCAGCGGGCGCGGGGGGCGCAGCGGGCGAGCCCGCCGGCCGGTCCCAACCCGAAGCGCTGGTTGGCGGCGAGCGGGCACGCTGGTACGAGATCTCGCTACCCGATGAGGCGCGAGACAGCCGAGATAGGGGCGCTGCGCTGATCTTGCTCCACCCGCCTGGCGATGCGCCGGGAGCGCCGAGCGCCGTTGGCGGCGCCGATACAGGCCCGTTCGGGCGGGACGAAGTGATCGCGTCCCTGGCGAGCCAGGCGACCATGGCGTTCGAGCTGGCCAGCGTCCGCTACGAGCGTGACCAGCTGCTCATCTCGGCGGACCGCGAGCGCATCGCCCGGGACTTGCACGACCTGGTCATACAGCGCCTGTTCGGGGCGGGCCTGCGCCTCCAGGGAGCTCTCGGCCTGATTGCCAACAGCAGCGCGGCAGCCCGCGTGTCGTCCACCATCGACGACTTGGACGCCACGATCAAGGAGATCCGGGAAGCCATCTTCGCCCTCGAGTCGGCACCCGGCACCGGTTTGCGGGTCAAGGTGCTCGAGACCGTGGCGGATGCATCCGAGCGGCTCGGCTTCAAACCCGGGGTGGCTTTCCACGGGCTGGCCGACCGGGAGGTACCGCTTGCCGTGCAAATCGAAGCCGCAGCCGTGCTCCGCGAGGCGTTGTCCAACGTCGCCCGCCACGCGCACGCGAGCCGCGTCGACATCCATATCACCCTCGACGACGGGCTCAGCATCGTGGTCGTCGACAATGGCGTCGGCCTCGGCCAAAGCTCACGTATGAGCGGTATCGCCAATGCCCGCGTGCGGGCCGAGCTCCTCGGCGGCGAGCTGTCACTGGTGACGGCCGACGGGGGCGGTACCCGGTTCGAGTGGGCGGTACCGGTGGCAGCCAATGAGGGCATTGCGCGGCCCGACCCTACGGCTCGCGCCGAGAGCCTGACCGGGCCCGAAATGGCCAAGGCGCCCGAAGGCGACTGGCCATGAGGTCGTTACGTTCATTACATATTGGAGCGTTCTTCTCTTAGTAATGCCGCCAGCAGCTCGGACTGGGAGTGCACGGCGAACTTGCGGTAAATAGCGGTCAAATGGTTGCGGATCGTGCTGGCACTGAGGAACATGGTGCGAGCGATATCTGGCACCCGCTCACCGGCAATGAGGCGGGCCACGATTTCGGCCTGACGAGCCGAGAGCCCGCCATGGGCGCCAATGAAAGCGCGCAAAGGCGGCGCTTGGAGGGCGTGGGCGGCCGCGGCCTCGAGCAGCGACCGCTCGGCCAGGTGGTCCAACTGTGACTTGACTTCCCTGTTGGGCGACGTGAACTCGGTAATGACAACGCCGAGACGGGGGACGGGGTGCTCGCACATGCGGGCGATCAGGGCGTTGCGGTCCACGAACTCGCCTCCCGTAGAGCGCAGGCGGGTATGCAGCGTTACCCGCACGTGGGTGCTCGAGACCTTGCTGGCGGCGACGATGAACTCGTTGGCCACCGAGGGGTGGACGAGGCCGAGGAGCGGGAACCCGTGGAGTTTGTCAGGGTCTTGGCCGAGCAAGGCGCTGTCGACGCTTATGTAGTCGACCCGCCATTCATGGTCGGTGACCAAAAGCAGGAACGGGGACCTCAAAGCGCTGAGGTCGCCAGGGGGCATCTCTATGTACAAGAACAGCGCGTAGGCCCCGTCGTCTGTCTCGACACGCCGGCCCCAAATAGAGACATCGACTGGTACGCCGTCGGCGCGGACGAGCTCCCTGTTGACGACATAACCGTCGATGGCCTTGGCGGCTAGGGCGTCGAAGGCGGTTGCGCAGGCTTGCCTCTGGGAAGCCTCGACGAGAGCGGCGACATCGCTGCCTTGCAGGGCGCTGGCCGAGGCGCCAAACAGGGCCGCGGCCTTTTCGTTTACGGCAATGACTTGGTGTGTGCCTAAGTCCGCAAGAACGCCCGCGACCGGTTGTGCGTCGAGGGCATCGACAAGTTCGCTTCGACCGCTAAGTGCCATGGGATAGCCCTTTGGTGGTCAACTTTGGTGGTCAACGTGACATCCGCCTAGATACTAAGTCTCGGTGCCTAGCTGGTACGTGAGTAGCTAACGGCGCGGTCCTCGGCATTCGCGGGGGGTTTGACCCACTCTCAAGGCGGCTGGTTGGACAGCTCTAAGGTGGGGCAAGAACGCGTAGCGCGTATTTATTGACACTGAAGGTGTTGGGTCCTAGCATGTAGAAAGTCATGCACAACGCGCGAAAGGTACCGATTTCGTTCTATCTGGCGACCCTCGTCAGCTTGTTCGTGCTTACCGCCGCCGCGGGTGTGGGTTACAGCAAGCGACGCGAAAACGACGACGCCACGCACGAGGCGCTCGTAACCGCTGAGTTCGCCGCCCAGCAGGCGTCGGGAGTGACGAGCACGGCGCTCAGCCAATTGGCCGCCGAGGTTGCACAGTTGGCCGCCACCCCGCACCTGTCCGAAGCGTTCAAGACAGGCTGCAGCCTGAGCTTCGGCGGAGACGGGCCTTTCGGGGCGGGCGAGCTTGTTGTGCTCCGGCCCGATGGGTCGGTTGCGTGTTCCTCCCTGCCAGGTCGGGTGAGCGTGCGGTACGCAGGCGTAGCGGCTCCGGCACGGGCAGCCAGCACCCCAAAGCTCGTCGGCCCGTTCCTGGACCCGGCCACTCGCCGCCTGGCGGTCGCCGAACTGGTCGCCATCGCCAGCGGAGGCGCCGTCGCCGGTATCGTCGAGCTCGACAGCCTTGGCCCGGGCCTGGCCGCGCTGTACGGAGGACCGGAGCACCTCGAGTTCCTCGTGACCAACCCCGACGGCACGATAAGCCTGAGCCGCTCGCTGCAACCCGATCGCTGGACCGGGGCAGACTTGTCAGGAACGCCGTTTGGCAGCATGGCAGCCGGGCAGGGAACTGAAGGGGCGGGACGGGCGAGCCATGCGGTACGCCGTGGGGTCGACGGGCAGTGGCGCATTTATGGCGCAGTGGCAGTGCCCGGTCCGGGCTGGAAGGTCTACGCCGGCTACAGCCGCGCCGAGGCCCTGGCATCGGCTGACAGCGTGTTCCGCCAGGAGCTTTGGATCATCCTCGCCGGTCTGGCTGTGAGCGGGCTGGCCGCCCTGGTGGTAGCCAGGTTCATCGTCGCCCCGGTCCGGCAGCTCGCGCGGTCGGTCCAAAAGCGGACCGAAGGGGACGGCGCGGTGAGCATCGAGCCAAGCGGTCCCGCCGAGGTGGCCACGCTCGCCCGTGGCGTGAGCGAGCTCGTGGCCGCGGTCGACCGCGAGCTGGAGCAGCGCCGAGAGGTGGAGCGCAGTTACCGGCACCTGTTCTCGGACAACCCGCAGCCGATGTGGGTCTACGACCTTGGGACGCTGCGCTTCTTGGCGGTGAACGACGCCGCCGTGGAGCAGTACGGCTACAGCCAAGAAGACTTAGCCGCCATGACAATTCGCGACATACCGCTAAGCGAGGAAGTGGCCGCGATGGAGGCGACGCTCGAGGACCCCGCACCGCTCACGCGCTCGGGCCCCTGGCGTCACCTGAGGAAAGACGGCAGCCTTATCGACGTCGAAATCAGTTCTCACACATTGAGGTTCGATGGTCGCCAGGCGCGCCTGGTAATGGCCGAGAACATCACGCAAAGCCTGGCTTATGAACGACAATTGCGCGAACTGGCCCTGCGGGACCAGTTGACGAATTTGGCAAACCGGGCGGTCGTGCTCGAAAGAATTGAGGAGTGCCTCGCAGGAGGTGCCTCCACCTTGCGGCTGGCCGTACTTGCCTTGGGCATCGACAACTTCAAGGACATCAACGATGTCCATGGGCACAGCTCGGGCGATACGGTGCTGAGGGAGGTAGCCGGAAGGCTGCGCGCGACCACCGACGGGGACACGCTCGGGCGGATCGGGGCAGCAGACTTCGCCGTGGTGTGCGACCACGTTATTACCGAGACCGACGCAATCGCCCTGGCGAGCCGGCTGGAGCTGGCATTTGCTCGTCCGATCGCTCTCGAGCAAGCGGAACTGTCCATCTCGGTCTCGGTCGGTATCGTCATGGCCGTGGCGCTTCAACCACCCGATGAGGTGCTGCGCGACGCGGTGAGCGCGATGCACGAGGCGAAGACCTCGGGAGGCGGCCGCTTCCAGGTCTTCAACCCCGCCATACGAGAGCGCACCGTGGCCAAGGTCGAACTGGCCAGCGCCCTGCGCCACGCAGTCGAGCGCGGCGAGCTTGCGCTGCACTACCAGCCCGAGGTGGACCTCGCATCGGGCGAGTTCGTCGGTGCGGAAGCGCTCCTGCGCTGGGCACACCGCAGTAAGGGGCTTGTGCCGCCGGCGGAGTTCATACCTGTGGCGGAGGAAACCGGGTCCATCCTCTCTCTTGGTCGCTGGGTACTGCACGAAGCTTGCCGCCAAGCCGCCGAGTGGGCTACGGACCAGGTGGGGCCCCCGCAAGTGTCGGTAAACCTTTCGGCGCGCCAACTCGCGCTGCCAAACCTGGTGAGCCAGGTGGCCGAGGCTCTCGACCAAGCCGACCTGGAGCCAGCTGCCATCTGCTTGGAGCTCACCGAGACGGCGCTCATGCACGACGGGGAAGGTGCCCTCGCCACCTTGAGCGCGCTCCACGACCTCGGCGTGCAGTTGAGCATCGACGATTTCGGGACGGGCTACTCCTCGCTGCTCTACCTCCGGCGCTACCCCGTGGACTTCTTGAAGATAGACCGCCTCTTTGTGGCCGGCCTCGGTTCCAACCCGCAGGACACGGCGATCGCGTCGAGCGTCATCGGGCTTGCCCATTCCTTGGGCCTCAGGGTCGTGGCCGAAGGGGTCGAGACCGATGAGCAGTTGGCACAGTTGCGTGATATGGGTTGCGACCTGGGACAGGGCTACCTGTGGTCCCGGCCGGTACCCGCCTGCGACCTCCCCGCGGTACTGGCCAAGAGGACCAACGCCCGAGCCTGAGCAGCGGCCCACATGCGCCGGACGCGCAAGCTGCGCCGGACGCGCAAGCTGCGCCGGACGCGCAAGCGAGGCACTCCAACGACCGGACAGAGCGGCGGCCACGACTTTCGGCTGAGAACATGTGACGTTGGGCCCCGCTGCCGCCGGGGATGGCCGTGACATGCTGGACCTGGCAGCCCGGGTGCGGCGCCGTTAGGGTCGTTAGGCTCGTCCCGTCACCGCCACCGAGCGGCCAGAATAGGAGGGCACTATGTCGGAAGCAACGATGGAGAACCTCAGTGAAGATGAGTGCCGAAGCCTGCTGGCCAGCGTCAAGTACGGGCGGGTGGCGGTCGTAACCGAAGACGGCCGGCCCGAGATCTTCCCGGTCAATTTCTCCCTCCACGGCAAGACCGTGGTCTTCGTCACTGGTTCGTACGTGTTGCAGCAACGTGCGCCGCTCGGGCACATTGCGTTCGAGGCGGACAGCATCGACCCGGTCTCCCATGAGGGCTGGGACGTAGTGGTCAGCGGCGAAGGCGCCGACATCAGCGATTCGATCGACCTCACATCGCTGGTCGCCCGACGCGTTCGGCCCGAGCAATGGGCACCAGGGCACAAGGACCACTGGATCTCCATCATCAACCCGAAGTTCCAGGGGCGGCGGCTCTATATACCCGTCGCCTCACCGACTTTCTACTAATAGTCAGTCGCGGCCCGCGCTGCCGGTCATGCCGTAGCAGCGGTCCACCTCGAACTGGTAGATGAGGCGTCCCTCGTCGACCATGGCGCGCAGGAACGCCTCCTCTTCCAGCTCGCCGTCAAACCAGGCCAACGGGCCTTGCGGGCGTTTCTGCATAGTGCGGAAGAGACGTACGCTCTGCTGCAGCGCATCCGGCCCGTCAAGGATGGTCACCCTGGTCTCGAGCGCCAGCCAGCGAAAGACGTCGTCGAAACAGAACAGCGTGCAGCGAGGGTCACGCCGCAGCCGCTTAGTGCGCACCCGCGACTGGGTGCCGCTGCACCACAGAATGCCGTCCACCAGCGTCACACCGACCCTGGCCACTTTGGCCACGCCGTCTGGGGCCACCGTGACCATAGCCGCCGAAGGGTGAGCGCGGATGAACTCGCACTGTTCTGTGGTGAGTGCCATGTCGGAGAACCTATATGGTTCTTGGACGTCCACCCCAGACCACCGCGCCTCTTGCTCACGTTATGGCGCGGACGTGCTGCGCGTCCTTTCACGGGTTTCGCCAGCCGAGACGGGGAGGTGGACAGCCGCTGCTGCCGCGGCGGCGGTGGCGGTGGCGGTGGCGGCTGCCGCGGCGGTGGCGGCTGCCGCGGCGGTGGCGGCTGTTGCGGCGGCAGCGGCGGCAGGCACTGCCGTGATACGCGTAGCTAACACAGCCTAGCAACACTAGGCGTAGTGGCGCCGGCTCCATAAGTGGCGAAAGAGGCTAGGACACTGGATTTCTGGTCGCGATCGGGGGATCTGGGCGTACCAGCGGTACGAGGACTAACACCAACGCGCCCAGTTGCAGTCCTGCACCCAGATCGCGGCGTTTTCGCTCGAGCGGCGACCGTTGAATGACCCCGGTTAGGCCGGCGCCGCTCCCCTGCTCGGGCGCTGGCCGGTCGGACGGCCACCCGCACCGGGTACCTTCTTGGCGCGTGAGGACTTGCCGGGGGGCGGCGCAGTCGCGCCGACCGTGACCTCGGATGTGGGCACGCCTGCCTTGGTTTGCCTGCGGCCCGGGGGCGCGCCGTCTACAACGGCCGCTTGAGCAGCCCTGCTTGAGCCCGCGGCACGGGCTTTGGGCGCGGCCGCGCTGGCGTTGCGCGTTGTCCCGCCCGCTTTGGTCACCGCCCGAGCAGCGGACGTCGTGGCCGCCGGTGCAGGCGCAGCCTTGGCGGACCTTGTCGTGGTGGCCTGTGCGGGCGCGACTTTGGCGGACCTTGTCGTGGCCGGCTTGGCCGCCCCCCTGGCCGCCTGTTTGGCCGGCGACTTGGCCGGCGACTTGGGCGGCGACTTGGGCGGTGGCGCCGTGGGCGCCGTGGCCGCCTTGACGGGTGGCGTCGCCTTCTGGCGCGCTGCCTTTTGAGGTGCAGCCTCTTGCGGCGCAGCGCGCCGGGGCGCGGCCTTCTTCGGTACCGCCTTCACCGCGGTAGCCTTCGCCGGAGCAGCGGGGGCGCCCGTGACGCGCGCAGCTTTGGTCCTCCCTGCGGGCTGGGCAACGGGCGCCTTAGCCGCAACGGGTTTCGCGGGCGGGGCCTGGCCTGCCTGCTTGGTGCTGGCCGTCTTCCTCCCCGACGGAGCCAGCGCCGCCCTGCGCGAGCTGTCCCCGGCTGGTGCCGGGACAGCCGACTTGACTGGCCTACCGGCCGACTTCGTGACCCCCGACTTCTCTACTGCAGCCTTGGTCACTGGCGCCTTGGTCACTGGCGCCTTGGTTACTGGGGCGGCCTTCAAGGCCCGGCCGCGTTTGCCAGCCGATGTTGACGAAGGTGGAGAATCTGCCATGGCGTGGTCGGTGACCACTGCGGAGGAGGGCGAGGCGGGGGCTGCGTCGGGCATGGAGGCGCCAGAGGGTGCGGGCCGGGGAGAAGCGGCCGCCCGCTTGCGCGGCCCGCGACGCGGCGGGACAGCGGGGGCGAGCTCGCCCCTCGCGCCCGCTCCGGCTCCCGCGCTGCCGCTCACGCCCGCGCCGGCGCCCGTACCCGCGCCCGGGGCGAGCTCGACGCCAGCGGCCACCTCTGCCTCGGCCGGGCTCGCTTTCGCTGCCGGTGCCTTGGCGCCACGCGCCCGCCGCGCCCGCGGCAGGGGGGCCTGGGCCGGCTCCGGGCTGGCGGCGAGCGCAAGACCAGCGGCCGCGGCCGGACGAGAGGCCTCAGAGGGCGCTTTGCGAGTTCTGCCGCGGGCCCGCCCGGCGCTGGTGGGCAGGGCCGCTGCGCCGACCGCGACGGCGGCGGGCTCATGCGGCTCGGCGCGGTGTATCTCGGCATCAATGGTCTCCGCGGTGGGCGCGCCGGCGGGACGAGCAAAGCCGGGAAGCGCCAGCTCTATGCCTCGCCTCATGGCGTCGAACGCCTGCACGACGAACAGCCGCTGCTCGCCCTTGCGCAGTACCTCGCGTGCCGAACGGGGAGCTACTTCGCCCATCGCCGACAGAGGGAGGTAGCACCGAGCTGACCCGACAGAAATAAACGCGCCATGAGACGAGAACTCGTCCACGGTCCCTTCCACCTCGTCGCCCAATTGGTACGTGGCGATAAAGGAAATGAAGCTAAAAGGCTCGTTTAGCGGGTCGGCAGGCGGTTGGCCGCCCCGCCTGCGGCGGCGTCGTTTGTGGCCCGCCTTTTCGGGCTCGACCGCCTCCTCGACAGCGGCGGCGATGGCGCGCTGCAACTTACGCTCCCCGCGGGCGCGTGAGCGCTCTCCCACCATTTCCAGGCCGCTCTCCTCGTGTTCCTCGGGACGCTCCACGCGACGTTTGCGCTTCGCCTCTTTTACGGATTCGCGGCTGCGGGGGCCGCGCACGGGGCTGCGGGGCGTAAAGATCCAGCCGACGCCAGGGACCGGCTTGCCTCCGATCAAGCGTCCCTTATCGAATAGCCACTCGTACTCTCCGTGGAACTCCTGGAACGAGTCATTGGACAGCACCGAGGCGCCTATCTTGTCCGCCACCCGCAGCAAGAACGCGTCGCCTCGCCCGATGGCCCCCGCCGGTGGTGACACCACGTCGCCCTCGAGCTCTGCCTGTTCGAAGCGCTCGCGCTCCTCGGGCGGGATCCGATGGCCGAACGTGGCGTCTACGACAACGGTGACAATGTCGTCGGGGTTTTCTACTAGGAACTCGCGCACAGCCTCATCGAGTTGTTTGAGCGTGGGCAGTGAGCTGCCCTCTGTCGCGATGTTCGAGCCGTCCACGACTACGTGACGAGCTGCCATCTCTCTCCTGTCAGTCCTCCTGGGCAGCCTTGCCGCCCGGGCGGGTGACGCCGAAGCGCTTAGGGCCGCGACCGGAAAGGCCGGGTGACACTGGTCCCGGCCAGCTCACCGCCCTCGCACGAGGCAACTACGGCATGCGTGCGAGACAGTCGGGCTGCCCCGGGACGTGCTCCCGGATATCATTTTGCCACTTGTACCCGCGGATGTGGCGCATCCCGCCTGGCCAGGACGTTCGACGCGGTCGCTCCACCACACCGACGGACCCGGCGCAACCCGCAGGCCGGGCGCGGCACCTGCACGCCGCAGCGACGGCCCACCGAGGGGCCCGCATGCCAGCGCCGGGCCGCTGCGGCCCGGTTGCAGGCTAAGCCGCAGGCAGCCCGAGGGCTCGGGCGACAACATCAGCCTGCTCGAGCTCGTGTAACGTGTGGCTCCCGGTGGCCGGCGAACCCGACGCGCGGCGGGCCACAAGTTGCAGCGCCAACGGACGGCCGGCCGCCAGGCGCGTCGGCTCCAGGTAGTCCCGGGCAAAGGGCCAGGCGCCCATATTGGCCGGCTCCTCCTGCGCCCAGACCACCGTGGCGACGTTGGGGTAGCGCATGATGGCGGACCTCAGCTGGGCCTCCGGCCAAGGGAAGAGCTGTTCGACCCGCACGACCGCGGCTGATGCCATGCCCTGTGCGACCTGAGCACCAGCGAGGTCGAGCGCCATCTTGCCGGATGCCAGCACCAGGCGCTCGACCTGGAGCGGGTCGCCAACGCATTGGTCGATGACCTCGCGGAACCCACCTGACACCAGCTCTTCGATGGGGCTGTAGGCCTCCCGGCCGCGCAGGTACCGCTTGGGCGTTAACAGCACGAGCGGTTTCGTAGCTGCCTGGAGGACCTGGCGGCGTAGCAGATGGAATATTTGCGCCGCCGTAGTGACGTTGGCCACGCACATATTGTCTTCCGCGCACAGCGCCAAGAACCGCTCGAGGCGCGCCGACGAGTGCTCGGGCCCCTGCCCCTCGTAGCCATGAGGCAACAAAAGAGCAAGGCTTGAGCGCTGCTCCCACTTCACTTCCGAAGCAGCCAGGAACTGGTCGATCACAACCTGGGCGCCGTTCGCAAAATCACCGAACTGCGCTTCCCAAGCGACCAAGGCGTCCGGCGCGTAGAGCGAATAACCGTACTCGAAGCCCAAGGCGGCGTACTCGGACAGCAGGGAGTCGAAAACGAAGAACCGGCCTGCTCCCGGCGCCGTCCGCGCCATGTCGGCGAGCGGCGTGCGTTCGGCGCCGGTCACGTAATCGACATAGACCGCGTTGCGGTGGCCGAACGTGCCGCGGCGCGTGTCCTGGCCGCATAGGCGGACATCGTGGCCCTCGAGGACAACCGTCCCGTAGGCCAGTGCTTCCCCGAGCGCCCAGTCCACTTGCCCGGACGCCCAGAGCTTGGCCCGAGCTTCGAGCACGCGGGCGATCTTGGGGTGCAACGTGAAGCCCTCCGGCGGGGTCACAAGAGCCTCCACCACCTTCGCCAGTTGGGCGTAGCCCACCGCCGTGGCCGACGCCGGGCGGTCGGGCTCAGGCGGGGCCGGCGACGGCAATTGGGTCAGGTGCGGGGGCGCCGACGCCCGTGTCTCGTCCAAGGCCAACTGAAGGCGCCGAGAGAAGTCGGCCAGCGCCGCCTCGGCCTCGGCCATGGTTATGTCGCCGCGGCGCACGAGTGCCTCGGTGTACAGCTTGCGGACGCTGCGGTGGTCTTTTATGAGCTGGTACAGCAAGGGCTGGGTGAGTGAGGGGTCGTCCTGTTCGTTGTGGCCATATCGGCGGTAACAAATCATGTCGATGACCACGTCTTTGTGGAACTCCTGGCGGAACGCCAGGGCCAGGCGGGCGACGCGGACGCACGCTTCGGGGTCGTCGCCATTGACGTGGAATATCGGCGCCTGCACCATTTTGGCAACGTCGGTGGCATATACCGACGAGCGCGCCGACTCGGGGTCGGTCGTGAACCCGAGCTGGTTGTTTATGACCAGGTGGACAGTGCCACCGGTGTCGTAGGCCGCCAGCGCGGACATGTTGAGGGTTTCGGCGACTACCCCCTGGCCGGCAAAGGCGGCGTCCCCGTGGACCAGCACCGGTAGCACAAGGTCGATCGGCTCGAGGCCGTCGTCACCGCGCGCCTCCAGGCTCAGTTCGTCCTGAAGGGCGCGCGCCATACCCTCCACTACTGGGCCGACCGCTTCGAGATGGGACGGGTTGGACGCCAGCACGACATCGAGCGAGTTGCCCGAGCGGGATGTGAACTTGCCCCGAAAACCCTTGTGGTACTTGACGTCGCCGGAGCCCTGGACGCTGGTAGGGTCCAGGTTGCCTTCGAACTCCTCGAACAGCTCGTTGTAGGACTTGCCCACTATATTGATCAGCACATTGAGCCGGCCGCGGTGCGCCATGCCCATCATCGCATGGCGGTGCCCGAGGTCCGCGGCAGAACCGAGGAGAGCATCGAGCAACGGGATGGCCGACTCGGCTCCCTCCAAGCCAAATCGCTTCTGCCCTATGTACTTGGTCTCGAGGAAACGTTCCAATGCCTCTGCCGCATTGAGCCGGGAAAGGATGTGCCGGTGCTCTTCGGGCTCGAGAGTGGTAGTCACGCCTTCCACGTGGCGTTGGATCCACCGTTTTTGCTCAGGTTCCATGATGTGCATGTACTCGACGCCAATGGTCCGGCAATAGGCATCACGCAGCAGGGTGAGGATTTGGCCCAACTGCATACGGTGGCGACCATCGAGGTCGACGGTCAGGAACTCGCGGTCCAGGTCCCACACCGATAACCCGTAGGTGGTGGGGTCGAGCTCGGCGTGCATATGCGGGTCGCGCCAATCGAGGGGATCCAAATGGGCGATGAGGTGGCCCCTCACCCGGTAGGCGTTGACCAGGCGGTCCACTTGCTGCTGCTTTTGCAGGTAGCTGCTGGAGCGCTCGAACGGGTCGTTGATGTCGCGGTGGTACTTGACGGCCTCGTAGGGGACCCCTATGGAGCGAAAGACGTCCTCGTAGAAGCCGCCTTCGCCGAGCAACAGCTTGTGTACCTGCTGGAGGAACAGGCCCGACTCCGCGCCCTGGATGACCCGGTGGTCGTAGGTCGACGTCAGGGTCACCACTTTCGACATGCCCAACTCGGCCATCTGGCGGGGATCTGCGCCCTGCCATTCGGCCGGGTAATCGATCGCTCCCACGCCGATGATCGCCCCCTGGCCCGCCATCAGGCGTGGCACTGACTGTACGGTCCCGAGGGTCCCGGGGTTGGTGAGGGTCACGGTCGCCCCGGCAAAATCGCTCACCTCCGCCTTGCCCGAACGCAGTTTGCGCACCAGCTCCTCGTAGGCCTGCCAGAAGGCGCGGAACTCCATCTCTCCCGCGTTCTTGATGACCGGCACCATGAGCGCCCGGCTCCCATCGGTCCGCTGCAGGTCCACGGCGATGCCCAAATTGATGTGCGCGGGCCGGAAGGCGAAGGGCGTCGGCGTGGCCGCTCCGCTAGCTCCTTCTGGGACCTGCTCCAGGTAGCTGGCGTTTAGGGCGGGGACCGCCTTCAGGGCTTGTACGACCGCCCAACCGATCAGATGGGTGAAGCTGACCTTGCCCGCCGTGCCTGTGCGGACCAGTTGGTCGTTGAGGATGAGCCGGTTGACCTCGAGCAACTTGGCCGGGATGACGCGGAAGCTGGTCGCCGTTGGCACCGCCAGGCTGGCTGTCATGTTGGCCACGACCCGCGCCGCACTGCCCCGTAAAGGCACCGTGCCGCCGGCCGCCCCAGCGCCTTCCGGCGCGGCCACAGCTGCCGGGCCAACGACCGCCGGCCCTCCGGCTGGGCCTACCGCCGGCTTGCCGTTGGCGGCGGGCGGGGACGCGCCGGGTGAGGGCCTCGGAACTTCATCATGGTCCCCAGGACCGTGGTCCGGGCGGGCACCGGGCACCAATGGCCGAGCCAGGTTGGCGCCTCCTGGCTTATAGCCCTCGAAAAAATCGCGCCAGCTCGTACTGACGCTCGCCGGGTCGCGGCGGAACTGCTCGAACATCTCGTCGACGAGCCAGGCGTTGGCACCGAAGTGCTCGAGCGCCGGCGCCCCAGCGCTCACGCCGGAAGAGGGGGTTTGAGGATCAGGCACGTTAATTGCCAGCCTACATTGGGTGCGCCTGGACGCCGGCGAGGCCGGAGAGGCCGGAGGCAACGCAGGGCTGAGCACACCGGCCTGGTGCCCGTGGGTGTAACGAGACGGAGAGGGCCGCGCTCATGTTGAGCGGCCAAGTTCCCGATACTTCTCAGGTGACGTCCGTTACCCCTCTCCTGCCGGTAAGCCGAGCGGTCGTGCGCCTGGTCGAGGCAGGCAATGACGCCGCCTGCGAGCACTGCCGGGCCACGATCAAGTTTGTCGCCCGGGTCAAGGAACGCCAGGTGATCGCCAACGTCTACGTGAACGGCCGCTGGGACAGGGTCGAGCACTTCCACGAGAGCTGTTACGAGCAGGTGGGCGAGCCTTACGGGTTCGCCCGGGCCTGACCGCAACGGCAAGCGCAACCGGAGCCGCAAACAGGAGCCGCAACCAGAGCCGCAAGCACCCCAGGCGCTACCGATAGCATCGGGGACCGTGCAAGAACTGGCTTTTGACGCGCAGGTCGCGGTCGTGACCGGGGCCGGAGGCG
Organism: Acidimicrobiales bacterium; assembly: GCA_035503975.1. Taxonomy (GTDB): domain Bacteria; phylum Actinomycetota; class Acidimicrobiia; order Acidimicrobiales; family Palsa-688; genus DATJMJ01. The sequence continues at coordinate 33,080 of DATJST010000520.1, forward strand.
GCTTGGGCCGCCAGTACGCTCTGGCGCTGGCCGCTCGCGGCGCGCGGGTGATCGTGAACGACGTCGGCAGTTCGGTTTCCGGTGAGGGAGCCGACGAGGGCCCGGCTGCAGCCGTCGCCCGGGAGATCACCGACGCCGGGGGCGAGGCCGTGCCCGACGCCCACTCGGTGGCCACCGCAGCAGGCGGGGCCGCCATAATCGCCACCGCGGTCGAGGCCTTTGGCCGCATCGACATCCTCATCAACAACGCCGGCGTGCTGCGCGACAAAGCCTTCCACAACCTGACCGACGAACTGCTCGACCCGGTGATCGACGTGCACTTGAAGGGCGCGTTCAACGTCACGAGGCCGGCCTGGCCCAAGATGCGCGAGCAGGGCTATGGGCGCGTGCTGATGGCCACCTCGAACTCCGGTTTGCTCGGCAACTTCGGCCAGTCCAACTATGGCGCCGCCAAGATGGGCTTGGTCGGCTTGACCAGGGTGCTGGCCGCTGAGGGAGCCAAGTACAACATAAAGGTCAACGCGATCGCGCCCCTGGCCCGGACCCGGATGACCGAGGAGCTGCTCGGGCCCCTGGTCACCAAGCTGGCCCCCGAGCTCGTGGCGCCGGTCGCCGTCTGGCTCGTGCACCGCGACGTCGGTGTGAGCGGGGAGGTTTACAGTGCTGCCGGTGGGCGTGTCGCCCGCTTCTTTACCGGCCTGACCAGGGGCTATTACAACCCGGCGCTGACCGCTGAAGATGTGCGGGACCACTTCGACGAGGTGCGCGACCAGTCTGGCTACATCGTTCCGGCGGGGCCCGCGGACGAGTACGCCCAATTGATGGAGATCTGGGGTAGCTAGGCCCCAGCCCCGGGGCGGCCCGCCCTGACTTCTTATCCGGGCCGCAGCGCGAGGTGGTGGACGATGCGCCAGTCCCACCCGTCGCCGCACATGACGTCGACCCAACGGGCGCGGCACTCGAGCGGGAGCTTGGTGCACAGGTCGTGAGCCGCCTCGGCCATGTCGCGCCCCACCGCGTACCCGGCCAATCCCACCGTGAGGTGGGGCACTACCTCGGAGAACTCGCCCCGCCACGGTTGCGTGCCGAAATGCGTGGCCAGCAACGAAGTCAGCTCCTTGAAGGGCTCAGCCGGGGTGGGCGCCAGCCACAGTACGCGCTCGCCGAACCAACGGACCTGGTCAAGGACGAAGTCAAACGCCGCCTGGGCTGCCAAAAGGGCATCGAGCTCGGCGAGGTGCTCGGGCTTTAGCTGCTCGGGCGGCAACCAGGGCACGATCAGGGTGATGTGGGCGGGCACGCCGGTACCAGCCTTGGGGTCGTGCACCGCCCGCCACCGCCCAACCACCTCCTCCGCCTCGGGCACGGGCACCAAGATCGCGGTCTGCGCAGCCTTTGGCCCCGTCGGCGGCCGACAACCCATGGTCGGCCCCAGGTCGGCCTCCGCCAAGCCTCCTATACCGTCGAGCTGTGCCCAGGCCACCTTGCTAACGGTACCCCCGCCCCACGGCGGGGTGCGAGCGCCTGGGGCGAGGACGGCTCGTGCGACCACTCGGGGTGGTCAGGTCCGGCTACCTAGCCCGTTGGAGCAGTGGCCGTCCCGGCACGCCCGACCACCCCCGCGCCGAAAACGTCCGCCAACAAGAACGGCACCACCGCATCGAGCTGCGCGTAGGTACAACTGGAAGCCGTGCGGTCGGGCCGCCATCGCCGGAACTGAGCGGTGTGGCGCAGCCGACGGCCTTGGAGGTGCTCGTAGGCAGCCTCCACCACCAGCTCGGGCCGGAGCGCCTCGAAGGAGAGGTCCTTATTGGCGTTCCAGCGGCTGCGGGCCCCCGGCCAACGGGCACCTTCGGGCGGGGCACCGGCCCACTCGGCCCATGGGTGTTCCTCCAGCCCGCGGCCGGGCTCGGCGCGGTAGGGCTCGAGAACACCGACCAGCTCACGACGTTGCTCCACGGGGAACGCACCAATCACGCCGACATGGGCGAGGTTGCCGCCTTCGTCGTAAAGCCCCAGCAGGAGTGACCCCACTTCGGTGCTGCTCGAGGCGGCGAGCTTGCCCTTGGCCGCCGACGGGCGGTACCAGCGAAAACCGGCGACGACGAACTCGGCCGTGCGCTCGTGCTTGACCTTGACCATAACCCGTTTTCCTTCGACGTAGGGCTGCCCGGCCAGCTTGGCCACTACGCCGTCCAGACCGGCTCCCTCGAAGCGCTCGAACCAGACCCCAGCCTCGCGGGCGTCCCGGGTCGCCGGCGTGACGCGGACCTGGGAGGGTGCCGCCTCGCTGCCTGGGACGAGCACGGTGGCTGGGCCGGACGCCGGGTTGAGCACTTCTTCCAGCAGATGGCGCCTTTCGGCAAAAGGCCGGGCGCGCAAGTCCTCGTCCCCCAAGGCGAGGAGGTCGAAGGCCACTAACGAGGCCGGCGTCGTCGATGCCAGCATCCGGACCCGGCTCTCGGCGGGGTGGACCCGCTGGGAGAGCAATTCAAAGTCCAAACCTGACGGCCCCGCCACGACAACCTCGCCGTCGAGCACGACGCGCTCGGGCAGGGCGCGCCGCACGGCTTCGACCACCTCGGGGAAATAACGCGTGAGCGGGAGCTCGTTACGGCTCCCGAGCTCCACCTCAGCGCCGTCACGGAACACAATGCAGCGAAAGCCGTCCCATTTTGGCTCGTAAATGTAGTCGCCAACCGGCAATTGGCGCTCCAGCTTGGCCAACATGGGCGAGACCGGCGGGGCGACAGGTAGATCGGCTACCGGCATAGGTCAGGTCCCATTGTTCATGTGCTGGGCAATTGCTTGCGCCAGCTCGCTCTTTTGGATCTGTTCGATCGTCGCGGGCAGGGCCAGGCACCAATTTGGCCATTGGTCGATCGTGCCGGGCATATTGGGCCGCTCGGCGACGGCCAGGGCGTCATCGAGCACTGCCGCCAGCAGAGCGCACGGGGCGGTCCCCAGAGCCGCGTAGCTGGCATCGATGACCCGTTCCACGGGCCAGTCTTCCTCGGCGCCGGTGACCTCGAGCAGCCGGCGCCGGAGAGCGTCGCAGCTCTCCTGGTTTACCCGTAGGCCCAAGGACTTTTGGTCTTCGAGATCCGAACCGGTCCATACGCCGGCGACCGTGGGCAAGTCGTGGGTTGTCACCGCGCCGAGGGCGGGCACCGGCCAACGCGGCGGAGGTTCGGTTTCGAACCAGAGCAACCGGTAAGAAAGGACCCCGCCCCGGCCGAGGGTTTCGCGCACCTGGTCCTCGACGGTCCCGAGATCCTCGCCGACCACGTAAGCCCCGGCACGGGAAGCCTCCAGGAGCAACAGGTTGACCATGTCCGACCATTTGTAGCGCACGTAGGCCCCGGCGGTGGGCAGGTCGCCGAGCGGGACCCAGTACAGGCGGAAAAGGCCCATCACGTGGTCCACGCGCACTCCTTTGGCGGAGCGCAGGACCGCCCGCAGCACCTCGATGTAGGGCTCATAACCTCGCGCCCGGAGCTTCCAGGGATCCCAGGGCACCAAGCCCCAGTCCTGGCCCACGGTATTGAACTCGTCCGGAGGGGCACCCACCCGCATCTCGAGGGCAAAGGTGTCCTGCCACAGCCAGGCGTCGGCGCCACCACCGTCGACGCCGACCGCCAGGTCGCAAACCAGGCCCGCGGCAGAGCAGGCGCTCGCCAGTTGAGCTTCGCAATGCCATTGCAGCCAGGCATGGAAGCGCTTGCGGGAACGGCCCTCGGCGGCGCTGGCGAAGCTGGCCACTGCCGGCAGTTCGGGACGTCGGAACTCAGGCGGCCAAGAGGTCCAGGGCAGGCCGTGCGCTTCGGCCAGGGCGCAGAACGTGGTCCAGCCATCCAGGGTGCGGCCGCGCTCACTTATGTAACGGTCGAAGGCCTCCTCGCCGCCGGCCGCCTCGAAACTAGCAAAAAGTGCTTCCAACACTTGAGATTTGTACGCCCATACCTGGGCGCGATCGATCAGGCGCGCAGTGTTGAGGGCACGCGCCCGGGGCGCCAGTTCCGCGACCAAGGCCAGCTCCGATGCCCCGGGCAAGTCTTCCAGCCGGAGGTAGACCGGGTTCAAGAAACAGCGCGAGCTCGGGAAATAAGGGCTCGCTTCTGGGACCGCCCCGGGTGCAGGCGCATGAAGCGGGTTGACGAGCACAAAGCCGGCTCCGTCGCCCGCGGCCCACTCGCTCATGCGGCGCAGGTCGGCATAATCGCCGATCCCCCAGCTCTCCTCGGAGCGGGTGGCATAAAGTTGCAACGACCAGCCCCAGTTGCGGCCCGGCGGCGGGCTCGGGCAACTGACCGGGCAAACTGCCACCCTGAGATCCGGGCCGCCGTCGTCCCGCTCCAGGCGGTGGTACCCAGTAGGCAGATCCGCTGGGGCAGTCCCGGCACCCACGCTCGCATTGCCGCTGCCGTCTTCGAGGAGCAACACGCCACCGGGCAGGTCCGGCCATGGTTCGCCCTGGGACACTACGACCAGCGGCGCCTCTGCGGGTGGGCACGGGCCGGCAGCGCCCATGCCGTCGAGCACCGTTTGCACCACCTCGGGCGCGACTGTCCGCCACGCACCTGCAAAGTCCCAGTAGCCGTCGTCAACCCCCCAGGCCGCAGCGTCGGGTTGCCCCGGCCCACCGCTCGGGCCTGTCTCGAGAGGCGAAGTCACTACCTTGGACCGACCGGTGCGGGGGCCCGCTGGGGAAGCTCGGCAGTGCTCACAAACACATCCTTTCACCTGCCGGGATAACTCAAGCACGCGCGGTCAGGGGCTCGCGAACGGCCCCAGCTGCGCAAGCCGAGTTGCCTAGGTCCGGGCTGCCCCGCGCCGACCGCGGCGGCGAGCCTCCGCGCTACGCGCGGGCCCACATCCTAGGCTCGGAGGAGTGAACGGAGGGGCGGCGCTGGGGGCACCCGTGGCGGCACTAGACCGTGGCTCCCCGGTGGCGCCGGGCGTAGTCCTCGGCAACTGCCGCGTGCTGGCAGGCACGAGCTCGTGGGCAGACCGTTCCCTTGTCCGCGACGGGACGTTTTACCCCTCCAGGTCCCTGACCGCGGCCGAGCGCCTCGCCTACTACGCGAGCCGGCTGCCCCTTACCGAAGTGGCGACCACCTACCGCTTCCCGCCCACCCCAGATGTGGCCAAACGCTGGGTGGCGTCGACTCCGCCCGGCTTCACCATGGACATTCGGGCCTGGTCGCTGCTGAGCGGGGCCCCTACCTGGCCCGAGTCCTTGTGGCCGGACCTTCAGGGCCATATGAAGCCCCCCCGGAAAGAGGGAGCCAAGCTGTACCGCCACCATCTCGCGGCCGAGGTGGTCGAGGAGTGCTGGGAGCGTTTCAGGCACGCCCTGCACCCGCTCCTGCTCGCGGGCCGCCTGGGGGCGGTGATCTTGCGCTTCCCAACCTGGTTCAGGCCGCGCCCATCGTCCTGGGAGGAGCTGGCACTGTTGCCTTCGCGGCTCCCCGGCTTTCGCCTGGCGGTCGAGCTCACGAGCCACCACTGGTTCGACGGCGGTTCCTGCGAGCACACTCTCTCCTTGCTGGAGGGTTTGGGACTCGGTTTGGTGTGTTCGGACCACCCGGGCCCGGGACGCCCCGTGGTCGCGGCGACGTCACAAACCGCCTTTGTACGCTTCCCGGGCCGGAGCGCCCACTCGTGGTACATGCCCCCTCAGCACCAGGCCCAGACCGGTCCCGACGTCCAGACGGAGGAGGCGGAGGCACTCGGGACGCAGCCGTTGCAGCCGTTGGGGCCGTTGGCGTTGGGGCCGTTGGCGTTGGGGCCGTTGGGGCCGGAGCCGACAGAGCCGGCGCCACTCGAGCTGGCGGAGCCGGAGCCCATTGCCTGGTGGTCTTACCGCTACAACGAGGCGGAGCTCGCTGAATGGGTGCCCGCGATACGGGACCTCGCCTCAGGGACCACCGAGGTCCACCTGATCATGGACAACTGCTGGCGGGCCGACGCCGTCGACAATGCAGGCAGCCTGCTCGACCTGCTGGCGGCCACCTGACGGAGCCGCCGCACCCAAAGTCGTCGCCCTGGTCGTGGGCCGAGGCGGCCGATGGCACGCGCCTCGCCTGCTGGTGCTGGGCGCCCTTGGCGCGGCCGGCACAAGGCCCGCTGGTCCTGTTCGTGCACGGCACCGGCCTCAACGGGCGGGTGTGGGACCCGGTGGCGGAGGCGCTGAATAGTGCGGGAGTCGGCGCCCTGGCCCTGGACTTGCGCGGCCATGGCCGCTCAGGCCGATCCCCAGACGCTCGCTACTCCTGGGACCGGTTCGCCGCCGACGTGCTGGCCGCCGTCCACCAGTTGGGCCTCGCCGGTCGAGAGGTGGCCGGCGCCGGCCACTCTGCTGGGGCCACCGCCTTGCTCGAAGCCGAGGCTCTCGAGCCTGGGACCTTCGCGACGCTCTGGCTGTGGGAGCCGATCATGGGTGGCGCGGGCCAGAAGCCATTCCCGGGTGCTGGCGCGGGCCAGGAGCCATTCCCGGGTGCTGGCGCGGGCCGAGAGCCTCACTGGAGACGTGGCGCCGACCTCGCCGAGCGGGCGCGCCACCGCCGCTCGCATTTTGCTTCGATCGCCGAAGCCCGGGCGCATTTCGCCGGCCGGGGTATTTTCTCGGAGTTCTCCCCTGCCGCCCTGGAAGGCTTCTTGGCCGGTGGGCTGGTGGCAGTCGCGCAACCTGTGGGCGGCGTCCGTCTGGCCTGCCAACCAGAAGACGAGGCGCGGATTTACGAGGCTGGCGACGAGCACGACGCCCGCGCCCAACTGGGCAGGGTACGGTGCCCCGCGCGGGTGCTCGGCGGGAGCGGCAGCCCTGCCGTGCGTGCAGACGAGCTGAGCGCCATCGCCGCCGCCCTACCTGCTGGGAACTGGGTTGTCGAGGCTGGGCTGGGTCATTTCGGGCCTTTCCAGGCGCCTCAACTGGTCGCCGCCGACCTCACAAGGTGGTTGGCGGGGCTACCCAGCGACGGCGCTCCATCCCCCTGAGCGTCACAGGGGCTCAATAGTCTTGTGTATTGATGTCCCTACAGTTGCCGGCCTCCTTGACCCCCTCAAAGGTCTCGACCTTCAAGGAGTGCGCTCTGGCCTTCCGGCTGTCGGTGATCGACAGGTTGCCGGAGCCGCCCAGCGTCCAAGCGTTCAAAGGCACCGTGGTGCACCGTGCCCTCGAACTGCTCATGTGGGAGGAGCCAGCGGGGTGCCGCACGCGAGAGGTGGCCCTGGACAAGCTCAGCCGGGCTCTGGCCGAGCTGCTCGAGGGCGACGAGGGTGCCGCCCTCGCACTCGCTGGGGAGGAGCTTGACGATTTCGTCGAAGACGCCCGCCAGCTGGTGCGCAACTACTTCGTCTTGGAGGATCCCAATACCGTGCGGGTCATCGGCACCGAGCTACGCCTTCAGGTCGACCTCGGGACAGCGATCAGCCCGGTTTTGGAGAAAGATGAGGAGGATGGGGCCGGCGGCGGCACCGCTCGGGCGCTTGGCAACCTGCGCCTGCGCGGCATAATCGACCGTCTCGAGCTCGACGAGGCGGGCGAGCTCGTCGTCACCGATT
>DATJST010000521.1:0-28186 GCA_035503975.1 Acidimicrobiales bacterium
GACCTCCAGCTCAAAGACCACAGTGTCCTGGCCTGGGCCGGCCGACACGCCGTCGGGCGACAGGACGCCCTTGAAATCGGCCAGCGCGGCGCTGCCTTTGGCCGGGTCGGTCAGCAGCTTGTAGGTCGCGACCACGTCGTCGGCTGACATGAGCTGGCCTGTCTGGAACCTCACGTTCGGGCGCAGCTTGACCGTCCAACGCGACGCATCGGCGTTCGGCGCCCAGCTGAGCGCGAGCTCGGGAGTCGCGATCAACTCGCTGTTGACGCGCACCAGGTACTCACCAACAGGAGCAGCAATGTCGACTTCGCTCGTCGAATTGAACAAATAGGGCTCGATTGCGCCGTAGGGAGCGCCGTCTATCGCGAGTCGCAGCCGGCTGGGGGCGGCCGCAGCTGACCTCTTCGCCCCAACCCGAGAGAGAGGGCGTTCACCGGCCGCCGCTAACGCGTACTTCAGTACCGGGAGCGACAGCCCGAACATGGCGCCGCGCTGGATGAAGGTTCTGCGGTCCATATCGCCACGGAGGAGGTCGTCAATGACCTGGTTCTCCACCGGGCCGGCGCTGCGGCGGAACCCCTCTAACTTCCTACGCTGTTCAGTGCCCATTATTGCCTCTTTCTCTAGCAGGAAGCCTTACGCTTCGTCCACGAATGCTTTGGGGGCAACCGACGAGCTCGGCGCCCAAAGGGAATTGTTCGGTGATGGCGCAGCCAAACGAGGGCTCGACGACGCACAACTCATTGGCTCGTGAGCGAGTTAGCGGTTCATCTTTTGAGACGCTGTGTAACGCCGTTTCATTGCACGGCGCGAGAGTACAACGACAAGATGAACGGCAGTATCCCGTTCATGGACGAGCGGATTAAGCGATGGTGAACGTTTTCCGCAGGTAGGCAGCCGCCGCTAAGCGGCCGTGAGCGTCAGCGGCGCCAGTTCACCCTCTGCCGAGGGACGCCTCGTTGGCGCGGGTCGCCAGCCTCGCCTCACCCAAAGTGATCTCCGCCACCCCGGCAAGCAGGTCCTCGAACCCAGCGATGCTAGCGTCGAGCATCTCGATCTCGGCCGCTGGCAGTTCCGCCGCCGGGAGCTGACTGGCATCGGGTACCAGCAAGCTGGGCGTACCCGAACTCGCGGTTGACCGTCGGCCCGCGAAAGCCCCGGTCCCCGGACGAGCACCGCCGCGCCAGTCGTCGACGGGCGTCGAGTACCCCCAACAGTTCTCGATACACACTCGCCCGACCCCTAGTGATAAGAGGCGCTCGGTCATCTCTCGTACGGGAAGGCTCCCATATCCGATGGGCACGCCGATGAGTTGCCCACTCGCCCCGCCCTCATCCGTCGGTACGAACACTTGGTCCTTCACATGCGCGGTCTTGATCCATGGAGCCACGGACTGAAGAGCCGTCAGGGGCTCCTCGCCATTGACCATCGAGTTGCCATAGTCGAACAGCGCACAAACCCAAGGGCTGTCTACACTAGCAAGGATTTCAGCGTTCTCCGAGCCTGTGAGCTCCTCGTGGTTCTCGAGCACTATTGGGATTGAGCATTGTTCGGCCAGCCTCGCGGCTTGGACCAGATCTCGAACTGCCATGGCGGACCGTTCTGCGACGCTGTCCTGTCCTCTGGGCCAATCCTGCCAGTGCTGAGCCCCGTCTGGGGTCGTGTAGGTCCTAACTGCTCCAGCCCCCAATGCCACCGCAAACTCGAACAGTTCGGCTAAAGCAGCTTGGCTCGTTCCATTCGACTCGATGTCAATACTGAGCCCACGTCGCTCTGCGTGCGCGCGCACCCGCGGGAGATGGTCCGCACCTGACCCAGAGAGCCACTTATAGTCCGGCCTGTAGACCGAGATGTTGACACCACGGAAACCGCGCGCGGCGGCGAGATCGAGAAACGCGAATACGTCGAATTTGTCGTTGTACTTGTAGTTGTAGCGTAAACCGAAGGTGTGCAGGTAGAGATCCACGATCCTCCTTTTCGCGCCTGTAGCCTGAGTCGCGGAGGGCTAGCTTCCCAAGCTCCCTGTAACTTCGTTTCATGACACGGAACGAGGTTACGGGACCGAGATGAGCGCTCGGTTACAGTTCGTGGTTGGCTCGGTAACAGGACCATGAACGTCTCCTGTCGGGTCTCGTCGTCTAAGACCCGTGCCGCTGTCCGCTGCGCTGAACCACTAACGACTCGACACGGCAGCGGTGACGGATCGAGTGGGATCGCTGTGGGTCACGTTGGCTCGCGCCGCCGGCAGCACCTGAGTAGGACCAGGGTGATCGCCCGGTCTCGTGTCGTCTCGCTAGAAGTGACCCATGGGGTGGAAGCGCCAGGTTCACGCCCGGCACAGGACCACCCCCAGCCTGAAGCGGTCGCACGGTTGTGGTCTGCGGGGGCCGGGGGCTTCCGGCGAGCGCTGGGACGCGGTTGGTCAGTCCTCGATGTCGGAGAGCAGGAAGCGGATCCCGCCGGTGGCGGCGCTCACCAGCCCGCCCGCCAGTTCGCCGGCTTCGGGCGACTCGAGCGCCGCGCAGGCGGTCGCGTAGTCGGCGAAGTAGATGTCGATGGTCCGGTAGGCGGGCGTTGGCGAACCGTCTTCTTTAGGGAAAACCTTGGCCGCCTCGACCCGCTGGATGTTGGGGATCTTGGCCAGGAGCGCCTTGTTCTCGGGCGCGGCGTACTGGGCCTCAAAGGCGCTGGGATCGGTCGGGTTGTCGACGATGACGGTGAGCTTGACTGGCATGGTCCCGATGATAACGACGACGAGCACATGCTGCGCTCGCCGGAGGATTAGCAGCCCTCCCGCGTTCCCGCCCCGCGCCGGGGGCACTAGCCGTCAGGCCAGCCAGAGAGGTTGAGTACCGCGCCGTCGCGGGCGACCAGGCGGCTGGGGAGCCCCATACGGGCCAACATGGCGCTTGCGTTCTCACCCTCGACTATCGCCGCGGTGCTGGCTGCGTTGGCGACCAGGCAGGTGGGGCCGGCGACAGTGACGAGTGCCCAGGAGCTCTGAGCGACATCGCCCGTGCGAGGGTCGACGATGTGGTGCAGCGTGCGGCCACCGCGGCGCCATGACCGCACCGAGGTCCCTGAGCTGGCCAAGCCGCCGGCCCGGATCGCGACTACAGAACCCGTGTCGTGCGGGTCGGTGCCGGCGTCGAGAGCGAGGCCCACCGCCCACCCCCCAGCCGGTGGCTCACCGGCCACCGAAATATCACCACCCAGGTTGACGAGGACACCCGTCCCACAAAGGGCGGAAATCTTGCGGGCAGCGCGGTCGGCTGCGAAGGCCTTGGCGGAAGAACCCAAGTCAACGTGCACGCCCGGAGGGATGCGCAGGTGACGCTCAACTGGGTCGAGATCGATACAGCGCCAGCCAGGAGCGGGTACCGGGCAGCCTCCACGCTCGGGCCCGTCAACGGCGACATCGTCGAAATCTCGATCGTAACCAAGAAAGTCCATAGCGGCACCGACGGTCGGGTCGACGGCGCCGTCGGTCAGTTCGGCGCTCGCAAAAGCTGCTTGCAGCAGGTCAACCAAGAGCTCGGAGACTGCAACCGTGCGCCCGGACACCCGCTCGGCACGGGACAGTTCCGAGCTCGGCTGGAAGCGGCTGCAACAGGCCTCGAGCTCGGCCAACTGTGCCCGTAATTCTTCTTCGGCCGAGCTCAGGACGCTCGGGTCAACTGCGAGCAACGACACCGTGGTACCGAGAGCACGGAAGCGCCGGCCGGCATGAGGGGTGCCAAAGCGTCGCGCGCCCTCAGGGCCCCGCCTCAGAGTCATTTGATCACCCGGCCCGACGGGAAATGGGGTGCGACGTTCATGCCCGTCGCGGCGGTCCGCTCGTCAGCCACAAACGCGGGTTTGTCGGGCGCAATCGCGGGCAGCACGGCCCGGAAGACCGCCCCGCCTCGCTGGCCCGGACTCGCCGAGACTGAGCCGCCATGAGCGTCCACGATGGCTGCCACTATGGCCAAGCCGAGCCCGGCCCCTCCCGTGGTGCGGGCGCGCGAGCTGTCGCCCCGGAAAAAGCGTTCAAAGATAACGTTGGCTTGTTCCTCAGTGATCCCGGGCCCGTTGTCTGCCACTTCTATGAAGGCGTTGCTCCCGCTGCGGCCAACCGTGACCGTCGCTTGTGTACCCTCGGGGGTATGGGCACGCACATTGGCCAACAGGTTGTCGACGACCTGGCGAAGGGCCCCGCGGTCGCCCACTACCTCCACCGCGTCGCCAGCCTGGAAGGTCAGGAGCCAAGCGGGCCCGAGCATGCGCGCCGTCTCGCAGGCTTCGATGACCAAGTCGACCAGCTCGATCGGCCCCATTTCCAATTGGCGGTGCTCGTCTAAGCGGGCCAGGGTGAGGAGGTCTTCGACCAGCCGCCCCATGCGCGCGGACTCTCTTTCGATACCCTCCATGGCCCGCTCGAGGTCGCCCGGACGCGCCGCTGCACCACGCTTGAAGAGCTGCGCATAAGCGGACACCGCGGCGACGGGCGTGCGCAGCTCGTGCGATGCATCCCCGACGAAGCGGCGCAGCCGGCTCTCCGACGAGCGGAGGTCATTTACGAGCACCTCCATGCGTGCCAGCATCACGTTGAACGCCGTCGCCAGATGCCCAACCTCAGTATGGGGGTTCGCGTTGGGGACACGATGGACCAGGTCCCCGCCCGCGATCGCCTTGGCGGTGCGCTCGATGTCACCCAATGGTCGTAGCCCCACCTTGACCAGCCAAAGGCCGAGGACAAGGGCGCCAAGGAGAGCACCGGCGGTGACGGTCACCTCGAGGATGACCAGCTGAGAAAGTGTGCTGGTTACATTGGATATCGGCACGGCCAGGAAGAGCAGGTCGCCATTGGCCAATTTCGAGGCTCTGACCCGGAAAGCCGGCCCTCCGGCTGTTGTCGATGCTGCGGTGAAGTATTTTGTAGGCTCATCGGTTCCTGGGCCGGCCGTGAAACCGGTCAGCACCTTCGGTACGGCGGGTGTGTACTCAGCGCTCCCCGGCTCGAAAGCCGGGCATTCCTCCTTGCCGGCCACCCCTGTTACGACATCGCCGGCGTCGTTGCGCACTTCGATGAACATGCCCGGCGCGCTTTCACGCCCGACAGCGCAGAAAGCCGAAGATCCGGTGCCATCGAACGGGCGGCGACTGGGAGGACCGCTCCCACCCGGCCCCGATGAAGGCGGAGGACCGCCCTGGGGCGGCCCGGGAGGCACGAAGATAGTGCCCCCGCTCATTGCCGCCCCGGGGTTGTCCGCCATGGCTTCGACCGTCCGGTGCGAAACCTCGAGACTGGTGTCCACCTGGCCGTCCATGTACGAAGCCAATGCGCCGTACACCACCACGTCGGACACGACGAGCGCCACAAGGCTAATCGCGCACACCGCGAGGAGCAGGCGCGCCCGCAGTGACAGACGGCTCACCGCGGCCCACACGCCCGTATCGTAGGTCGGTTCAATTGAGCGGGCGGCAGCGATCGGTGCACCTCGTTCATGGCACGACCTGGATTGCCCGGCGCGGGCACATCTTCGCGGCTTGACGCGCGGCCCTGAGCCGCTCGGCGGGAAGGTTCCCTCCGGCGAGGACCGGGAACCCCCACTCGTCGAGCGCAACAACGTCTCCAAGCAGCTCGGCACAAAAGCCGAACCCATCGCACTTGGTGGGGTCGAGCAGGAGCTTCATGACCGGCTCGCTTCGTGGCGGGCATTCGGCAAGGTGCCCAGGGCCAGCAGCCGGCTCCCAGGGCATGGAGCTCCCGAAAGGTGCGAACGAAGGTCGGCACCGAACGCGACGAGCGCGCTCCTCACGAGGCGAGCCGCGCCGTCAGGGTGGCGGCAGGCGCCGCGGCCCGCTACCTGGTCGCAGCGGGCCAGCAGGCGATCGAGAACCTCCCGGTCGGCCCGCCCGTCGGCGATCAGCCCGAGATCGGCCGCAATGGCGGGCAAGCCGAACACGCAAGGCCCGCACTGCCCCGCACTTTCGGCGGCCAGGAAGCGCGCGACCCGTTCGGTCTCCCGCCATCCGCACGCGCGCGGGGCGAGCGCAATGAAAACCCCGGCGCCCATGACCGCGCCACACGCTCGCAGGGGAGTAGGGGCGTAAGGCACGTCGAGGCTGTTGCCGCCCAACCAGCTGCCGCCGTAGCCGCCGACGAGCACCGCTTGGACGGCATCGCAAGTGCCGGCGATGTCGATTATGGCGCGGACCGGCGTACCCGTCTCAACCTCTGCCACCCCGGGGCGCGCCACGGCACCGCTGATGGTGACGAGACAGGTCCCAGGGACCTCGTCGGCTCCCAACTGGCGGAACCACTCAGGCCCGCGCCGGGCGATCAGGGCGGTGTGAGCGAGAGTTTCGGGGTTGTGGACCAGCGCTGCGCCGCGCCCAAAACGCAAGGGGACACCCTTATCCGGCCGGAAAGAAGGGATCCCGAGCTTTCCCGCCGCGGCAGCAGCCAAGGCCGACTCTTCGCCCGCCACGAAACGGGGTTCCAACAAGGCCAACTCAGGCTGGCAGGGGGCGGCGGCCAGCTCTCGGCGGTCGGCCAGGGCTGCAGCCACCATGGCGGCCGCGGAGCGACGGTCGTTGGGGATGCAGAATATGACCCGCGACGCCCCGATCGCCGCTGCAACCAGGTCGGCCCCGTCGAGGACCAAGTGGGGCGCGACGGCGAGAAGATAGTGGTCCTTGCTGCTCGCCGGCTCGCCCTCCATTGCGTTGACAAGCAGCACCGGCCCGGCAGCCGACGCTGCCAGCCGCATCTTGGTCGCCGACGGGAACCCCGCACCGCCTCGCCCGGTCAGGCCCGACCTTTCGACCGCCGACAGCAACCACTGCTGCCATGCCGGGCCTACCCGGTCTGGCAGAGGCAGGGGGCCATGCGCCGCCGTGTGGTCGGCGTAGGCGGTCGCGCCGCGCCTGGTCAGCCGCGCCGTGCCAGGCCGGGCCTGGAGCACCGTCATCTACCTGCTCCTTCAGCCGCCCCTACCCGCAGTGAGCGGCGGGCACGGATGATCGTCTCAGGCCGCGCTGCGCGAGCTCGGCCGGCGACCAAAGCGCGCCACAGCGCCGCGCCGGCCACCGAAGCCGCACACACGGCGATCAGGGCCTGCAGCCACGCAAACCGCGCGTCGCTACCCATGCCGAGCGCGTGTACGACCGCCGAAGGCCAGCTCAAGTAGGCCAACCAGTGGAGCAGGCGCCAAGCTCGTGCCGGGATGTGCGCCCTGAGCACGCTCGAGATGCCCACAGCGAGGAGGAGGTCGAGGCCCACCGTCCCGAGGGCCAACCAGGCCCGGTGATAGCCGGAAACGAGTGGGACGACCACCGACCACCAGCCGATGTGGACATAAGAGTCGAGCAGCGACGTGAGGACGTGGACCGCAAGGAAAACGACCGCGAGCGCTGATATGCGGCGATGTAGGTCGGCCCGGGCAAACGCCGGCAATGAGGAAGGCGCCCGCCCGGCAACCAGGATGCCCAGGAACACCGTCGCCGTGAGCAGCACGAGGGCGGTGATGCCGGTGGCACGGGTCGCGTACCAAAGATCGATCTGTGACATCAGCTAGCCCCCGAAGTGGTGCTCGCCGGAGCGGTGGTCGTCGCCGGCACGGTTGTGGCCGGAACGGTGGTCGCCGGCACGGCGGTAGTCGCTGGAGCGCTGGTCGTCGATGTGGTGTGGCCCGCCGGATGCGTGGTTGTCGTGGCCGCCCTACCAGGCGCCGTAGTCGTGGCAGGGGAGGTGGTGGCGACCGTGCCGCGCCCCGCCTGGCGCGCCGCGCTCGCAGGCGTGCTCTTGCTGGCTGGCTTCCCGGGATCCTCGGCAACCGCCACGGCCCCGAAACCCGCAGTCCCCAGAGTGGCAATGATCACAGCTGCCGCGGTCGCCATGCGGGTGCGCCGGCGGACGTACGCCAAAGACAACCGAGCTTTGACGTTTCGGTGAGGGTTTCGCATACGGACACCCAAACAGGTCCCTCTGGGCGGAGGGCGGGGCCGTACTGAGAGCGAGCTGTTAAGCGACCTCTAGGGAGAGGGAGGGACCGGGCCTGCCCAACGGCACAGCAGCTCAAGCGCTCCGTTGAGCGACACGCAACAAGCAGCTGCGGCTGTAGTGACCGGAGGCGGTTCTTCGACAGCAACCAATATGGCACCCATCCCGAGCTGTACCGCGGGTGCGATGTCGGCGAGCTCGGAATTGCCGACCATCACGGCTTGATGTGGCTCGGCTCCCGCAGCACCGAGAGCTGTCTGGAACATCCGTACGTCGGGCTTGCGCGCCCCGACATCCACACTGGTCACATATGTGTTCACCCAACCAGACCACCCAAAATCGGCAAAATCGCGGCGGTACATCTCCGCGTCGCGCAGGTCCGTGTTGCTTACCACCACACAGGCCAAACCGAGTTCTCGTATGCCCTGGAGGAGAAAACCGGCACCGTCAAAGGGCTGGACGACGTGGCTGAGGGGTACGCAGAGAGCCTGGCGGGCACGCTTCAGGGCGTCCCCTGTCCGAGCGCAGCCATAGGCGGCCAGCGCGCCCGCCACCACGGCGTCGGCGGTGCAGGTGGGCGACGACAGTAGGTCGGCGTTGACCCGGTCGAAAATTGCGACTGCTTGTTCCAATGGGGCACCCAGCACAGCCGACAACGCCTCAGCGCGCTCCGCACGCTCGCTCGGCGTCACCTCGAAACCATTGGGCAGCAACGTGCCGCCCACATCGACGAGGATTGCTTTCAGCTGCGCTGCCACGGCGATGACGTCATTAGTTGCAGGCGGGCCCCGATTACCATCCCCGCTCAATCCATTCCTGGAGGTGGGGTGACTCCTGCCCCACCGTCGTACCCGCGCCATGCCCGGGCATGACCAGGGTCCCCGCTGGGAAAGAGCGGAAGATGCGCTCTTCGATGGAATTGATGATAGTCGGGAAATCCCCGCCCTCAGCTTTGGTGTTCCCGGGCCCGCCAGGGAACAGTGTGTCACCGGAAAAAAGCAACGGCGTCTGTTCGACATGGAAGCACATCGAACCGGGCGTGTGGCCGGGCGTGGCGATAGCGCGCACTCTCAAACGGCCGACCTCGATGACATCGTCGTCTTCCAACAAGAAATCGTACGACGGCAGCAGCGGCGCGTCCGCGGCGCTGACGCCGACACGCAAACCCGCTGCGCGAACCTGCGGGACCGCCTGGATATGGTCCCAGTGGCCGTGAGTTTCCACCACTTCGCGCACGCCGAGGCGCCGGCACAGCTCGAGTAATTTCTCGTGCTCGTTGGCCGCGTCGACCATCAGCGCCACCCCAGTCTGCGCGCACCGCACGACAAAAACGTTGTTGTCCAGCGGGCCAACGACCGTGCGATGGACCGCGGCAACGCCGTCTTCATAATCGGCGGCGGGGAGCCGCGGTTCCGGCATCACCTGATTACCTTGGTCTTCATTACCTTGGTCTTACCCACCATCAATGGACCGGGAAAACGTCGTCTTGGGGAGGCACGTGAAGGAGGGCAAGGACCTCTTCGGGGGTCATCCGTCCCGGCGCCGCGTGAGCCAAGGCATTCTGGTTGACCAAGCGCTGGAGCAGCTCGTTCACCGGAGTAGGGACGCCGTAGAGCCGGCCCAGAAGGACTATTTCGCCGTTCAGGTAATCAACTTCGGCCGAGCCCTGGTTGCGCGCCAGGCTTTGCCAGGTCGAGCTCCCACCTCTTTCGAAACCCACGACGTCAGTCGGGTGCAGCAGGTGGTCGCGCCGGGCGCTGTCTTCCTCGTCCGAAACGTACGCTATTGCGGCCGCTCCCAAACAGGCTTCGCCCTCGGCCCGGGCGAGGGCAGTGACCTGGCTGCTGCGGCCCGCCGGGCCGCAGAGGGCGTCGACGGCATTGCCCAGGTTGCGCAGCAGCTTGGCGTACTTCCAGCGCATGATGTCGCCTCGCACCACCGAGCGGATGGTGCTGGCCTCGAAAGCGGCGGCGATGCCTGCGGCGGTCGCGTCGCTGCCTTCGGGGTAACGGCCTACGTCGAGCAAAGCCGTTACCGGCGACGACTCGGCCACCACAACACCAGCCTCCAAGTGGGACGCCGGGCACATCACACATACCCCATAGACGTGGGCGAAACGGCGCAGGGCGGCTGCCTCGTTGGCAACGCCGTTTTGAACGCACACCACCGGCACAGACGACGCCACCGCGCCGGCCAGCTCGCGCAGGGCCTCCTCGGTGTCCTGGCTCTTTACGGCCAGGAGCACGACTTCGTCGCCACGCCAATCGAGCTCCTCCAAGCGCTCGACGACCGGGACGTGCAGGTTGCGAACCCCGGACGCGGAGGCCAAGGTCAGACCATGGCGGGCGATCACCTGGGCGTGGTCACCGCGCGCCACCAACACGACATCGTGGCCGTGCTCGAACAGCCGGCCGCCCACCACCCCGCCGACCGCCCCGGCCCCCAGCATGACGAACCGCATTGCTCCAGCCTCGCGCCACGGCGCCTCGGGGCGCCAGCCAAACCAGCATGGGATGGGCGCTTGGCGGCGGGCCCGCCCTCGGCTTGCCCGCGAGGGCTCTCGTCCGGGGAGCCGCCTTAGTCCGCCCGGAAGGCCTTCTTGGGGAGCCGATAAGCGAAATCCACCGCCAGGTCGGCCGCGTCCGCTTCGGAGAGACGGTGCTCGGCGACCAAACGAGCGAGGAAGCCGCAGTGCGCGCGCCGTGCGAGGTCGTGGCGCGCGGGTATCGAGCAATACGCTCGCGTGTCGTCCACGAACCCGGCGGACTTGGAGAAACCGGCCGTCTCGGTCACGGCCGCCCAGAAGCGTGCCATGGCGTCTGGGGAGTCGAGGAACCACCACGGTGCGCCGAGCCATAGAGCGGGGTAATAGCTCGCCATGGGTGCCAGCTCGCGCGAGAACACCGTTTCGTCCACGGTGAACGCGACGCAGCGGAATGTCGGATGAGAACCGTAACGTGCGAGCAGCCTGGAAAGCGCGGCTGTATAGCTCGTCGGGACCGGGAAATCGGCTCCCAGGTCGGGACCGAACTCCACCAGGGCCGCCGTGTCGTGGCTCCGCCAGACACCTGGATGGAGCTGCATTACGAGCCCGTCGTCGGCGGACATGCGAGCCATCTCCATCAGCATGTGGGCGCTGAAGGCGGCGGCGTCGGAGGTGTCGTACGGGCCGAGCCGGAGCCGGTCGAACAGGCGGCTCGCTTCCCAATGGCTGAGCTCATCCGCCTCGATCGTGCTGTGGCCGTGGTCCGTGGCCGTCGCGCCCAGCGCCTTGAACGCTGACCGCCGGCTCTCGAGCCCAGCTATGTAACCCGAATAACTGCCGGTGTCGCAGCCCGACACCGCTCCCAGCTGGTCGACCAACTCGCTCCATGCCATCGACCGGGTCGGGTCGATGAGCGCGTCTGGCCGGAAAGTCGGCACGACGCGTCCTTCCCAGCTCGGGTCGGCACGGAGCGCCTGGTGCGCGGCCAGGTCGTCGAGTGGGGAATCTGTCGTCGCCAACAACTCGAGGCGGAACCGCCGGTAGAGCGCTCGCGGCCGCATCTCCGGCTCGGCCAGCTGCTCGCTTACGCGGTCGAAGGTCTCGTCTGCACTGGCTTCGTCGAGGGGCCGGTCGATACCGAACAGAGTGGCCAGCTCGTGTTCGAGCCAGAGGCGCATCACCGTGCCGCGGAATGCTGGCCAGTGCCGGCACAGCTGGCGCCACACCTCTCGCGGCGCCGCGCCTGCGGCGCCAGCGCTGGCGGGACCGAGCCTCCCGGTAGCCGCCCCCCGCGATGGTACGCCGAGGTCGGAGAGGGGCACGCCGTGGGTGTGCAGGATGCGCAGGACATAGTGGTCGGGCCGTACGAGCAGGGCCACAGGGTCGGCGAAGGGGTCGTCATCGGCCAGCAGCCGGGCATCGACGTGGCCGTGCGGCGAGATGAGGGGCTGTTCCGCCACCGCCTCGTAGAGGGACAGAGCGACGCGACGGACACCTGGGTCGGGCGGGAGCAGGCGGTGGGGGTGAAGGTGCGGGGCCATAGACAGCGTCCTGGTAGTAGTACCAGGCTAGGTGATCGGGCCGGGATAGGCGGCCTCGGCCTTGTCCCCCAGCACCCTCATCTGGTTGCGGGTGAAGAGGATTACGGCCACGATAATGACGACGGCCACTCCAGCAAAAACCAGGTCGATGGTGCCCGAAAGGCGCTTAAGCGTCTTGGCTGCCTGGTAAGCGGCCGCAGTGTACCCACCGGCCCACACGAGGGCGGCGGCGGCGGTCGCCACGCCGAACTTGCGCCAGTCCATCCGCACCGTCCCGGCCAGGAAAGCGATGTAGGTGCGCAGGATCGAGATAAAGCGACCGAAAAAGATCACCTTGCCCCCCTGGCGGTCGAGCACGTAGCGCCCGACTTTGAGCTTGCGCTCGTCCAGGTGGACTTTGCGTCCATAACGCTTGGCGAGAGCATAGCCGCCCTTGAAGCCGATCGAATAACCCGCGATATTGCCGATTATTGCCGCAGCTGCCGCCACGGCAAATATCAGCCACGGGCTCAGCCTATGGGTTTGCCCTGCGTAAGCTCCAGCGAGTATTAGCGCGGTCTCGCCGGGTATCGGCACGCCCAGGCTTTCGGCGGCGACGAACACGAAAACCGCCCAATAACCGTATGTGCTTATCAGGTGGTTCGTGTTCACAGGCCAGGAGCCTAGTGCCCGTAGGTGCCGCCCCAAGGCCGAGTAAGGTCGGGGATATGGCGAGCAGGTACCGGTACCGAGCGCGAGGCGACCCGGAAGCACACGCGCGCTTGGCCGTGCTGGCATCGGGCGCCGGCACACTGCTCGAGGCGATCCTCGACGCGGACCTAGAAGCTTGCCTCGTCGTCGCCGACCGTCCGTGCCGTGCCATCGACGTGGCCCGTTCCGCCGGGGTGCCCGCGGCGCTCGTGACCCGAGAGAGCTTCGGCCAGGGATTTGACCGGTCGGGCTACACCCGCCGCCTGGTCGAGGTGCTGCAGGCGCACCGTGCCGACGTCGTGGCCATGGCCGGCTTTGGCACCGTGCTGAGCGGGGAAATATTCGACGTTTATCGGGGCCGCATCCTCAACACGCACCCCGCGCTCCTGCCTGCGTTCAAGGGTTGGCATGCTGTGCGCGACGCTCTCGCCGCAGGGGTGCGTACGACAGGCACGACGGTCCACATTGCAACTGAAATGGTAGATGACGGGCCGATCCTGGCCCAAGAGGAGGTGCCCGTGCTCCCCGGCGATACGGAACATACGCTGCACGAGCGCATCAAAACGGTCGAGCGTAGGCTGTACCCCGACACAATCCGCCGGTTCCTGACCGCAGGCTGTTACACCGAGAGCTACCAAGGAGGCGGCGCATGAAGGCCGTGCTTTCTGTTTGGGACAAGACGGGCCTGGAGGAGATGGCCGCGGCGTTGGTGAACGCCGGCTATGAGCTGGTCGCGAGCGGAGGGACGTCGCGGGCGCTCTATGAAGCCGGCATACCCCACATCACGGTCGAGTCCCTCACGGGTTCGCCCGAAATGCTTGGTGGCCGGGTGAAAACGCTCCATCCTCGCTTGCACGGTGGGATCCTCGCGGACCTCGACAACCCCGAACACGTGGCCGACCTGGCCAAGTACGACATCGACCTGGTCGGGGTTGTGGTATGCAACCTGTACCCGTTCGGCTCGCGCCCCTCGGTCGAGATGATCGACATCGGTGGCGTAACCTTGTTGCGGGGGGCTGCCAAAAACTGGTCCCGAGTCGCCGTGGTGGTGGATCCGGCGGACTACGCCGAGGTGGCGCAAAACCTCCACGGCCTGGGCCGGATCGATGAGGGCCTGCGGAGGCGCCTGGCCCGCAAAGCCTTCGCCCACACGGCCGCCTACGATGCCGAGATTGCCCGCTGGTTGGACGAGCGAGCGGCAATGCCCACGAGCACCGGACCGGCGACGGCGCGCACTGAAGGAGGCCCTTCCCCTGTCGAGGAAGAACCGCCGGCTGCGGCTGCCTCGCTCCCGGACAGGCTCGACCTCTCTCTTGAGCTGGCCCAGCCCTTGCGCTATGGGGAAAACCCGCACCAAGTGGGTGCGCGCTACCGCCTGGCTGGCTCCAAGAGCTGGTGGGACGACGTTGTGCAGCACGGTGGGCTCGAGTTGTCGTACCTCAATCTCTACGATGCCGATGCTGCCTGGTGCCTCGTGCATGACATCGCCGACCTGGGACCGGCTGCGGCGGTGGTTGTGAAGCACGCGAACCCATGCGGCGCGGCAGTGGCGGCCACATTGCTCGAGGCATACGAAAAAGCCTTCGAGTGCGACCCGATGTCGGCGTTCGGCGGCATCGTGGCCCTCTCGGGCCCCGTGGACGAGGAGCTCGCCCAGGCCATGGTCGGCAATGCCAAGGCCGACGTGGTGGTCGCGCCTTCGTTCGGCGCCGGGGCTCTGGACCTGTTCACGGCCAAGAGAAAGGCGATGAGGGCCCTGTCGGCGCCCGCACCCTCACACCACGCCTGGAACGTGCGCCAGGTCAGCGGCGGTTGGCTCGTGCAAAGCCCATACCGGTTGGCCCGAGGCCCCGACCAGTGGGAAATTGTTACCAAGGCAAAACCTACGGGCGAAAATTGGGCCGACCTGCAGCTGGCCTGGCGCGTTTGCGCGGCAACAAAGTCAAATGCGATCGTGCTGGCTGCCCAGGGTATGGCTGTGGGCATCGGCGCTGGCCAGCAGAACCGCGTATCTCCTGGAGAACTGGCCGTGGCACGCGCCGCTGGCCGGGCACGTGGCGGGGCGGCGGCGAGCGACGCCTTTTTCCCTTTCCGGGACGGCCTGGATGTGGTCGCTGCCGCCGGGGTAAGCGCCGTCGTACAACCGGGTGGTTCCGTGCGTGATGCCGACGTAATTGCTGCGGCCGACGAGCACGGCATTGCTATGGTCTTCACCGGCGAGCGCCAGTTCCGGCACTAATTGCGACGACAGGAGGACTGTTGGCTGCCACGATTATGTACGGCGCTCCGGTTGCCGACGCGGCGCTGGCCGAAGTAAGCGAACTGGTAGCTGCTCTCAAGCAAAAGGACAAAACTGTCGGTCTGGGCACGATCCTGGTCGGCGACGACCCTTCGAGCGCGCACTACGTGGCCCGCAAGCATGAGATGTGCGAACGTTACGGTTTGCGTTCGGTTGACGTCCGCATCCCGGCGAGCGCCCGCCAGTCTGATTTGCTCGCGGCGGTAGACCAGCTAAACGAGGACCCCGATATCGACGGGTTCTTGGTACAAAACCCGGTGCCTGCTGGCTTTGACTACGCCGAGGCGGTGACCCGCGTACGGCCGGCCAAGGATGCCGACGGCCTCCACCCGACCAACCTCGGCTACCTGGCGTTGGGCGAACGGGGACACCCACGGCCCTGTACCCCCCTCGGCATCGTCGCCATGCTGCTCCACTATCAGGTCCCGGTTGCCGGGCGCTCGGCCGTCGTGGTCGGCCGGGGGACGACGCTCGGCCGTCCCCTTTCGATAATGCTCTCGCTCAAGGAGGAGGGCGCCAACGCCGCGGTGACTGTCGTGCACACCGGCGTCAAGAACTGGGCAGACTACACCCGGGAGGCGGACATCGTCGTCGGCGCGGCCGGGTACCCGAACATGATCACCCCCGACGTGATCGCACGCGGGTCCTGCGTGGTCGGCGGCGGCATCACCTGGCAAGGCAAGCGCGGGATCTCAGACGTCGACGAGAGCTGCGCCGCAGTGGCGGGCTGGGTCACCCCACGTCTGGGTGGGGTCGGCGTTACCACCGTGGCCATGCTGTTGCGGAACACGGCCCGCGCCGCAGCCGTCGGCTGCGGTTGAACCCGGGCGCGGCAGCCGGCACCCGGCTCCCGTATCCTGTGCTGATGGCCAAGGTGTCGGACCTGCTGGCGCGGGGCAGGACCTACTCGTTCGAGTTCTTCCCGCCCAAAAGCGACGTGGAGCAGGCGCGCTTGGTGCAGACGTTGCTGGACCTTCAGCCGCTGCGCCCGTCATTTGTGTCGGTCACGTACCGGGGCGGCCCGTCGTCGCGCCAGCGCACGACCGACCTTGTCTTCTCGATGGTGCGGCTGACCAACCTCAACCCCATGGCCCATCTCATCTGCACGGGGCACACGCGCCTCGAACTGGCCGACATCCTGGTGGGGTTCCGCAAAGCAGGCGTGGAGAACCTCATGGCTCTCGGTGGCGACCCTCCAGCGGAGCCGTCTGACAGCCTCGGCGAGCTCGCTCACGCCTACGAGCTGGTCGAGCTGGCCCAGGCGATAGGGGGCTTCTGTATCGGCGTCGCCGCGCACCCGGGCGGCCACCCCCGTGCCCGCAATAAGGCCGCCGACCGACGCCACCTGGCTCGCAAGCTGAGGCGGGCGGACTTCGCGGTGACCCAGTTCTTCTTCGAGGCACGTGACTACCTCTCGTTGGTCGAAGACCTTGCGGCACTGGGCCTGACCAAGCCGGTGCTGCCCGGGGTGCTACCGGTTGTCAGCCTGGCCTCAATACCGCGCATGGCAATCATGGGGTGCGCGGTGCCGGCCTGGCTGGTAGACCGGCTGGAGGCGGCCAACGCTCGGGGCGGTGCAGCCGCGGTCACCGAGGAAGGCATCACCGCCGCCACCGAGCTGTGCTCTCAGCTGCTGGAGCGGGGTGCCCCAGGATTGCATTTTTACACCCTCAACCGCTCCGAAGCGACCCGCCGCATCCACGCCAACCTCGGCTTGGCCCGCCCGGTGCTGCCAAACCTTGCGGAGCAGGCGGCTGTCTAGCGCTCGGCGCGCCCACGCCGGGGCCTGGGGGGCGGACCGAGGGCGGACCGAGGGCGGGGCGGACCGAGGGCGGGCCGGGCCGAGGGCGGGGCCGGGGCGGACCGAGGGCGGGCGGGGACCTCTCAGACCTAGACGTAAGCGAAGAATCCGAGCCGGATTGTTGCGTCTCGCGGCTGAAGGCGGGATAGTGGTAGGTCATAGCCATTCCTGGCTTCATGGCAACTTCGGAGGTACAGCCAATGCTCTGTGACGTGGTCGACGACCAGTTCCTCACCAAGTACCGCCACCTGCTCGACGCTGAGGACGAAGCGTTCGACGAGCTCGAGCACGCCTACGAGGATGGGGACCGAGCGCATTTCGACGCCGACCTGGCCGCTTGGCGCGCCGCTGTGGAGCGTAAGTTGTCCTACCTGCACCGCTTGGGCCTGGTAAGCCCGCCGGCGCTGACCCACTGAAGCGCGCGAGGCAGGTGGCGGCCTGCCTGGGCAGCCGGCCGAGCAGGAGCTCAACTGTGAGGCTTTGCGATCATCACTGCGCCAGCCCACCTTGCCATTGCCGGCCGGCGGCCCGAACGGTGCAGCAGGGGGCTACCGCCGTGCGCTGAAACCTCCAAGAGTGCGGTGAAACCTCCAAGAGTGGGCTTGTTTGACGGGAGCAGGTCCTGTTGACCAGGGAAAACGCGAATTTTGGGGTACTCCGAGGTCCCACTCTTGGAGCTTTGGGGCCACTCTTGGAGCCTTCGCAGGCCACTCTTGGAGCCTTCCGGCGGCCGCCGGCTACTCGTTGAGGAAGGCAGACCGCTCTTGGACTGGGCCTAGGCCAGGAGGCCCAGAGCAGCGACGCTCTCGCGTTCTTCGACCAGCTCGGCCGTGGTGCGCTCGATGCGCTCGGTCGAGAACTTGTTCAGGTTGAGCGCCTCCACGACCTGGTAGCTCCAGGAGCGCGTAGTCACCGGGAACGAGGAGTACACGCCTTTGGGCGACCCATAGGCGCCCTCGGAGTACACCGCCATCGACGCCCACTGGTCCGGTGCGGTGCCTGCCGCCCAATCTCTCACCGCGTCCACCGCAGCGCTGGCCGCCGAGGCGGCGCTCGACGCTCCCCGTGTTTCAATGATCGCCGCGCCCCTCTGCTGGACCGTGGGGATCAGCTCCTTTTCGACCCACTCGAGCCCGCCA
The DNA here is from genome assembly GCA_035503975.1 of Acidimicrobiales bacterium. Taxonomy (GTDB): domain Bacteria; phylum Actinomycetota; class Acidimicrobiia; order Acidimicrobiales; family Palsa-688; genus DATJMJ01. The sequence goes on from DATJST010000521.1 coordinate 17,943, forward strand.
ACCAGGGGTAGAGCGTCCTCCCCGGCCACCTTGGCGTGGAAGACGTCGGGGTATTGGGTGGCCGAGTGGTTGCCCCAGATGGCGAGCTGGGTGACCGCACCGACGGGCTTGCCGGCGCGGGCCGCCACTTGGGCCACGGCTCGGTTTTGGTCGAGCCGGGTCATGGCGCTGAACTGCTCGAAGCCAAGGGGCGCGGGCGCGTTGGCGGCATTGTGGGCGGCGATGAGGCAGTTGGTGTTGGCAGGGTTGCCTACGACCAGGACGTGCACGTCCCGGCGGGCGCTAGCAGCTAAGGCGCGGCCTTGGCCGCTGAATATCGCCCCGTTGGCCTCGAGCAGGTCGCGGCGCTCCATCCCTTTACTGCGCGGCCTGGCCCCGACCAGGACCGCGACGTCGGCGTCGCCGAAGGCTTCTTCGGCATCCGAGCTGGCGGTCACGCCGGCCAGGAGAGGGAAGGCGCAGTCCTCGAGCTCCATGACTACGCCCCTCAGGGCGCCGAGCGCATCTGGGATCTCGAGCAGCTGGAGGCGTACGGGCTGGTCAGGCCCGAGCATGGCACCGCTGGCGACGCGGAACAGCAGGCTGTACGCGATCTGGCCGGCCGCACCGGTGATGGCAACGTTCAAAGCTGAGCTGGTCATGGCGTAAAAATGATAGGGCCGCTAGAGCCGCTCAATGATGGCGCTGGCAAACTCGGATGTCTTGACTTCGGTCGCCCCCTCCATTTGGCGGGCGAAGTCGTAGGTGACGACGCGGTCAGCGATCGTCGCTTCCATCGCTTTGACGATGTTGTCGGCCGGCTCCTGCCATCCCAGGTGCTCCAACATCAGTACACCCGAGAGCAGCACCGAGCCGGGGTTGACCTTGTCCTGGCCGGCGTACTTGGGCGCCGTCCCATGAGTCGCTTCAAAAATGCCGTGCCCGGTCACATAATTGATGTTTGCACCCGGGGCGATGCCGATCCCGCCGACCTGAGCGGCGATGGCGTCCGAGAGGTAGTCGCCGTTGAGGTTGGTGGTGGCGATCACGTCGAAGTCGTCGGGACGGGTCAGCACCTGCTGCAGCGTGATGTCGGCGATGTTGTCCTTGACGAGTATTTTGCCACCCGGTTTACCCGCGCAGTCGTCCCAGGCCACGGCGACGTCGTCGAACTCGTCCCTGGCCACCTCGTAGCCCCACTTGCGGAACGCGCCCTCGGTGAACTTTTGGATGTTGCCCTTGTGCACCAGTGTCACCGACTTGCGACGGTGGTTGACGGCGTAGTTGAGGGCCGCCCGCACGAGACGCTTGCTCCCCGTGACGGAGACCGGCTTCACGCCGATGCCCGAATCCGGGCGCACCGTCCAGCCCAGCTCGTCGTGGAAGAACTCGATCAGGCGCCGGCACTCGGGAGTACCCTCTTCGACCTCCAAGCCGGCATAGATATCCTCCGTGTTCTCCCGGAAGATCACCATGTCGACCAACTCGGGGCGCTTCACCGGCGACGGCACGCCCTGGAACCACCGCACGGGGCGCAGGCAAACGTACAGGTCGAGCAACTGGCGCAACGCCACATTGAGGGACCGGAAGCCCCCGCCCACCGGAGTGGTAAGCGGGCCTTTGATGCCTATTAGGTACTCGCGGAAGGCGCTCAGGGTCTCCTCGGGCAACCAGCTACCAGTCTCGTTGAAGGCTTTTTGGCCTGCGAGCACCTCTGTCCAGGCGATACGCCGGCCCTGCCCGTACTTGGCGACAGCCGCGTCAATTACGCGTTGTGCTGCCGGCCATATGTCGACCCCGGTCCCGTCGCCTTCGATGAAGGGGATGATCGGCTCTTGGGGGACCCGGAGCTTGCCCTCGGGGCCCATGGTTATTTTCTCGGCCATGAGCGGCGAGCCTAATCCCGGTGCCTCGCCTGGTGAGCTGGGCGCCTCGCGCCCAGGACCGGCGCGCCTCTGCGCTGCTGCGGCCGGCGGGGCTAAGGGCTGGCAGGCGAAGAGCTGGCGGGCTATGAGCTGGTGGGGCTAAGAAGCGCCTGGTCCCAACCGGCACGCGGTCAGGTCCAGCGCGCCGGCAAACCCGTCGGCCTGGTGGGCGGCCGCGTCCACCTGCCGCCGCAGAGTCGCGGCCGTGACCTGCTCCTTCGGGGCCAAGCGGCCGAGCGGCCCCTTGGTGTAGACGCCCGACGACGGGCCAATGAACTGCGCGTAGCGGTCCTCGGCGTCGACGAACTGGCGGACGGCGCCCAACCACTGGGCTACCGGGCCGCGGATGTCCTCGGCCATCTTGAGGGACCACAGGCGCCCCGCCAACCCGGACACCTGAGCGGAAGCCGCCGCGATGTCGGGGCCATCGGTGCTGAATGCCAGCACGGAGCGGTACTTGGGCAGCACGGTACTGCATTGCCCGTTGGCCTCGGAGGCAAAGCGCGACGCGGCCACCTGGTCGGACGCCATGACGGCACTGTTCGTCTCGTAAGGCGAAATGAACGCGACGCTCGAGACCACCACACCGATGGCGATCACGACGAGGCAGACAAAGGCCAGCAGCGGGCGCCGGGCAGGACCGAGCTTGGCCGGAGGGGGCGCGTCGGCGAGGCGAGTGAGGCGCCAGGGGTGCAGCCCGCTCGCCTTTTGCACCGGTGCCACCGAGTGGCGCGGTCGCCAAGGTAGCCACTCGCGTGACCAGGCGCCGCTGCTCACTGGCTCGCGTAGCTCGTGGGGGTGGACCGGACCTTCGACCGAGCGGTCTATGTCGTCGTAATCCAGCTCGAACAGTTCGACCCGCGTCGACCATTGGGGCTGCGGGCGCGAGCGGTTCGCCCACGACGCCCCGTCCCAATAGCGCAGCGAACCTGGGTCGTCAGGGTTGCGGTACCAGCCCGGCTTGCTCGGCACGTAGCGCCCCATGTGACGTCAGTATTCGGTACTGGCCCGCACTGAGGCCGGCACCAGGTCGCGGCCATCGAGCGCAAGGCCCTTCGCCGATAGGGCGGCAGTGTCACCCGTCAGCTTGGCCCGCCCCTGGGAGAGCGCCTCGATCGCGGCAAGACGGCCTGATGCGATCGCGGACATGGTGCTGTAGTCACTTCGCAACGTCACGCGCGCCTCCCGGAACTGGGCCCCCGGCGCCAGCACCCGAATACCTTCGGTATCCACCACTACCTGGTACCGTACCTCGCCCTGAGGCACGCCGGTGACCGAAATCTCAACCACCAACGGGGTTTCGCCCCGGCCGCTGCCGGCGGGCGCGACCGTTGCCGCCACTGTCAGCTCAGCGAACCAGTCCGGAGACAAGAACCGCGCCATGGGCTAGGTTTATCACCTCCTGTGGGCCGCCCGCAGCTGCGGCCGGATGGCCGATTCGTAATGATTGGTCACGATTTGTTGCGGGTCACCCCAACTCAGCTGAAGGTCGAGCCGGAGAGGCCAGCCGCCCTCACCGGCGCGCAACGAGACGGCGTCCGCCGGCCCGGACGCGAGGCTGGCGGTGCCCAACTGCTCGGGCACCCCTTGCAGGTCGGCCAGCTCAGGTAAGCGCGCCTCGACACGCCCGATGTAGGTGCAGTGCAGCACCGGCGCATCTCCGCCGAAGCTCCACTGCCGGCCGCCTCCTGGCCACGAAAGGCGCACCTCGAGCCGCGCAGTGGCGAGCGGCTGGCGGCCGTCATTGACGACGTGCAGAGCAAATGACACCGTGTTCCCCGGAGCGTAAGAGGTGGCGGGCCAATCGGCCATGACGACGACCGGGGCGCACACCGCCTGGAGCGCTGCGAGGGCCACCTTCGGCCGACGCTGCCAGTCCACCAGCGAACAGCTGATGGCCGGCTGCGCATCGTTCAGGCAGTGGACGGCGAACCCCCCGGCCGGCCGGCCGCGCAGGCGTCGCAGGGCCTCGACCTGGCTGCGCATCACCAGCCCTTGATAGGCCTGGGACGAAAGCGCCCACGCCTCGTAACTCTCGTACCGGTCGGGCGGCAGGCGCCGGTCGAACACACCCTTCTGGAGGCAGTAATGGTCGGCCAGGAGCTGCCAGTCGAGGTCGGGCCACTTCTCTGGCGATGCGAACGGCGCCGGCGACGGCGCCGACTGTGCCCCGATCTCGGCGACAAAACGCGCCGCCGCCGGCCACAGCCGTGCGACCAGCGGGAGGTCCCGGTAGCGCCCGACGTACCAACCGAAGTAGAGATGGCTGCTGGCTTCCCGGGCGACACTGGGCAGTACGCCGGAGTTGGCGATCACCGGCCGCGAGAGGTCGGACCGCTCGAGCGCCCGGCGGACACTGCGGTCCAGGAGCGAGCGGGAAGGGTCGGGCAGGGCCTGGGCGGCTAGGCGCCACAGGGACCGCACCGGCCGCCAGCCGGCGCCGGTCCGGCCCGCCGGGAAAGGTTCGTTGTGCCCGCACCACAGCACGATGCTGGGGTGGTGCCCGAGAACGTCGACGGCCTTGCCGGCCTGGCGGACGGCCTGCCGGCGAGCTCCCCTGAAGCGGCCGTGCAACGGGAGGTCCTGCCAGATGAGAACCCCGAGCCGGTCGGCCGCGGCGTACAGTTCGGGACGCGCCACGTGCGCCCGCACCCGCAGCAGGTTGAGACCCAGCTCCGCTGCCAACTCGACGTCACGGGCAACTTCTTCGGGCGATGCAACAGCCAGCTCACGGCGGGTCGGAGCGAGGGTGGCGCCCCGCAGGAAGAGGCCCTCGCCGTTGACCATCCAGCGAAAGTTGTGCATCCGCACCTGTCTCAGGCCGGTCCGCACCGAGCGAGCGTCGCTGCGGCCGGCTGGGAGGTCAACCGCCACGGAGACGTCGTAAAGGGCTTGGGGGCCAAAGCCGGCCGGCCACCACAGCTCCGGGGCCGGGACCTCGAGTCGCCAGCGCACCCGATTGGCTCCTACCGCCAAGGGCTGCTGGTTGGCAACGTCGGCCACCATGCCGCCTTGGGAGTTGTCTGCGCGCCGCACTTCGGTGCGTAGCGTTGCCGTCAGGCGCTCGGCGCTGTCGAGGATGGCCGAGAGCTCGATCGTCGCTCGCTTGGCGGTGGCGTGCGAGCACGACACTCGCAAGGAGCCCAGGCGGACCGCCCCCGTGAACAGGAGCCTCACCGGCGCCCATATGCCCCCTGGGTTGTACGCCGGGTCGATACAGCCCTCGTCCCCCCACACCCCCAGCAAGGCACGCTTGCCGGCGCGGCTAGCGGGTGGGTCGCACACCACTTCGACGGCCAACAAGTGCTCCTCCCGGGCCGAGAGTGCACCGGTCACGTCGAAGGCATGAGGAAAGAAGTAGCCCTCGGTGTCACCCAGGTACGAGCCGTCCAACCAGACGTCGGACTGATAGAACACGCCATCCATGACAAGCCAGCCCCGTTCGCCCGCACCGGGCCTGGAAGCCTCGAAGCCACGCCGGTAGAGCAGTGGGCCTGCGGCACCGGCAAATGCGGCTTCGCCCGACCAGTGCCCGGGCACGGCGACCTGCGCCCAGGCACTGTCGTCGAAGTCAGGGTGGGGGAAGGAGCGCCGCAGCTCGTCGTCGGCTGCGGCCGCCGCCCACTGGCCACCGAGATCCACTTGGCACCTCGCTTCCCTGGCGCGCCGCGAGCGATCGCTCCGTCGGCGGTCTACTGCGGCATCGTCGTCGCGAGAAAGCTAGTCGCCCGGCCGAGGCTGCGGGTGATGCCGAGGAGTAAGGAATACGGCGCAAGCCCCGGTAGTTTTTTGGCCATGAGCTCAGGGGCGCCGCCATCGACCACGCTGAGAGAGCTGCGCGCTTCGGGATGGACCTCAAGACCGGTGAAGCACGAGGTCCGCGCCAATGTGGCGCGGCGCATCGCGGCAGGGCTGCCCGTGGTCGAGGGGCTGGTGGGCTACGAGCGCACTGTCCTGCCGGCCGTGGAGAACGCCCTTTTGGCGGGGCACGACATCATTTTTCTGGGTGAGCGCGGTCAGGCCAAGACCCGGCTCATGCGCAGCCTGGTGGGGTTGCTGGACGAGTGGTTGCCGGTGGTGGCGGGCTCGGAGATCCTGGATGACCCCTACCAGCCGGTTTCGCGCTACGGGCGAGACTTGGTGGCCGCGAAGGGCGACGATTGCCCCGTCGAATGGGTGGGCCGCGAGGTACGTTTCGGGGAAAAGCTGGCTACCCCGGACACGTCAATAGCAGACCTGATCGGTGAGGTCGACCCGGTGAAGGTGGCCGAAGGCCGGTACCTGTCCGACGAGCTCACGTTGCACTACGGCCTGGTACCGCGCAGCAACCGGGGCATCTTCGCCATCAACGAGCTGCCGGATCTGGCAGAGCGGATCCAGGTCGGCCTGCTCAACGTGCTGGAGGAGCGCGACGTCCAGGTACGGGGCTACAAGATCCGGCTCCCCCTGGACGTGATGCTCGTCGCGTCTGCCAACCCGGAGGATTACACCAGCCGGGGAAGGATCATCACACCCTTGAAAGACCGGTTCGGGGCTCAGATCCGCACCCACTACCCGCTTGACCTGGCCACAGAGGTCAAGGTGATCGGCCAGGAAGCGGTCCCGGCGCGTATCGAAAGCGTAGAGGTCGACGTTCCCGTGTACATGGCCGAACTGGTCGCGGGCATTTCCCAGTTCGCCCGCCAGAGCTCGGCCGTCAACCAGAGGTCCGGCGTATCGGTACGCCTGGGTGTGGCCAATTACGAGACGCTCGTTGCTACCGCGGCCCGCCGAGCTTTGCGATTGGGAGAAGAGCGCGCCGTGCCTCGGGTCAGCGACCTGAATGCCCTGGTGGCGTCCAGCGCGGGCAAGATAGAGCTGGACACCTTGGACGAAGCCGGTGACGAGGAGCTAATGGCCCGCCTGGTCCGCCAAGCCGTGCTCGCCGCGTTCCGCTCCCACGTCGACCCCGGCGAGCTGGGCAAGGGGGTCGCCGAGCTGGACGAGGGCGGCGCCATCGAAGTGGGTGACGATGTGGCCTCGGCGGCTTACGTCGAAGCCCTCGGCAACTACCCGGGCCTGCGAGTGCCTGTGGCCCACCTGGCGGGATCGGAGCTGCCTGCGGACCTCGCCGCTGCCACCGAGCTCGTACTCGAGGGGCTGCACCTTTCGAAGCGGCTCAACAAGCACGTGACCGGCGGCACAGTCACCTACCGCTCAAAGCGGTCGTGACCTCCGGCAGACCGCGAGCCGTCACGCGGTCGCAACCGCGATGCGCTCCCCCTCGGGGCGGCCAGCTGTTCGAAACGAGCTGTGAGCAGTTGTTGACCTTTGCCCGTGCAGGGGGCGCCCGCGCCCGCGTCACCTTAGGATCAAGTTGATGGCCCGCGCCCGTTACTCGCGCTGGGACGGCAGCCAAGAGGTTGACGACGCCACCGGCGATGACATCCTGCGCCAGCTCATGGACGAGCTGGCTGAGCACGGCGACGCAGACCAAGCACTGCGGCGCCTGATGCAGCAGGGGTTCGTCGATGGTTCGGGGCGTGATGTCGCCGGGCTGCGCGAGCTTCTCGAAAGGGTGCGCCGCCGGCGTGGCCAGCTGGCCCGGCGGGCGTTCAACCAGGTCCAAGAGGCCATGGCCCGGGCCACACCAGAACAGCTGCGGCGCACCGCCGAAATGCTCGCCCAGCTCAACGAGCTCATTGAGGCCCAGCGGGGGGGCCGGGACGTGCAAGATGATTTCGAGCGCTTCATGGCCCGCTACGGCGACCTCGTACCGGGCCACCCGGCCACCTTGGACGAGCTGCTCGAGACGATCGCCCAAGAGCTCGCCGAGGCCCAGGCGCTGCTTGGTTCGATGACCCCCGAGCAGCGGGCCAAGTTGGCCGAGCTATCCGAAGCACTCCTCGAGGACGACGGCTACCGCAGCGAGCTCGGGCGCCTGGCGGCCAACCTCGCCGCGGCCACCAGCGGCTTCGGGCACCTCGGGGCACCGTCGGGTTTGGCGCTCGGCATCGGGCTTGGCCCTTCGGGCCCGGTGGTTGGCGAGCTCGCCGACCTCGCCCAGCTCGAGCAGTTGCTGGCAGCAGCCCCCAGCCCGGGGGCGTTGGCCGAAGTCGACATCGAGCGGGCGCGCGAGCTCCTCGGCGACGAGGATGCTCGTTCCCTCGAGGCGCTGGGCGAGCTGGCGCGGCGGCTGCGGGAAGCTGGCCTGGTCGAGCACAAGGAGGGGCGTCTGCGCCTCACGCCGCGAGGATTGAGACGCCTCGGCGACCAGGCATTGGCCGACCTCTACACGCGCCTGTCGCTCTACCGCTCGGGCCAGCACCCGGTCGGCCGGCCCGGCGCAGGTCACGAACGCGCTGGTGAGACCAAGCCGTACGAGTGGGGCGACCCGTTCAACCTGTCGATTACCGGCACTGTCCGCAACGCCCTCGCCCGCCGCGGTCCGGGGGCCCCCGTCGAGCTGTCCCCAGAGGATTTCGAGATCGAGCGCACCGAGGCGCTGTCCCGGTCCGCCACCGTGATCATGCTCGACCTGTCGCTGTCGATGCCGATGCGGGGCAATTTCGTGGCGGCCAAAAAAATGGTGCTCGCGCTCCACTCCCTCATCTCGGGCCGGTTCCCGTCGGATTACCTGGGCATAGTCGGGTTCTCCCGCTACGCGAGGCAAATCTCCGTGCGCGAGCTGCCTGAAGTCTCATGGGACTTCGACTGGGGCACCAACATCCAGCACGGGCTGGCCGTGGCCCGCCAGCTGCTGAGCCAGCAGCGAGGGACGCGCCAGATAGTTATGGTGACCGACGGCGAGCCCACGGCGCACTGGCCGGCCGGAGCGACCGAGCCGGTGTTCGCATACCCCCCTACACAGCAGACACTCGACGCCACCTTGGTCGAAGTGGCCCGTTGCACCCGAGAAGGGATCAGGGTCAACACGTTCGCCCTGGACGCCACCGGGCACCTGCGCCACTTCGTGGAGCAGCTCACCCGGCTCAACCGGGGTAAAGCCTTCTTCACCACCCCGAGCACGCTCGGCGATTACGTACTGGCGGACTTCCTGGAACAGCGCCGCATGGCCCGGCGCCGTCGGCGCCCAGCCTGAGCAGCGCCCAGCCTGAGCTGCAGCGAGCAAGTTCACGACATGTCTGCCCACCGGCTCCACGGGCCCCAGTAACACAGCCGAAACACAAGCCTGCTACCCAATTAGCCGTGGGCGATCTTTTCACCTCATATGCCGGCGGCAGCAGCCCGAGCAGTGATCGCGACGACCCGTGGGACGAGATGTTCGTGGGCCTGGACGACGCGCGCGGGCTCGTGCCCCGTCCCCACTACGACGCGCTCTACGACGTGCTCGGCACGTTGTCACCCGAGGACTACCGTGCCCGCTGCATCGCTCGGGACCGGAGCTTCCGTGACCAGGGCATCACCTTCTCTCTGTCGGGAGAAGAGCGGCCCTTCCCGCTCGACCTGGTACCGAGGGTCGTGCCCGCCGAGGAATGGCAGGTCATCGAGACCGGCGTGGCCCAGCGCGTCAAGGCCTTGGAGGCCTTCCTGGCCGATATATACGGTCCCGGCCGAGTGTTCGACGACCAGGTACTGCCCCGCCAGCTGGTGCAGTCGTCGTCGCACTTTCATCGCGAAGCGGCCAACCTTCAGCCTCCCAATGGAGTGCGTGTGCACGTCGCTGGGATCGACTTGGTGCGCGACCCCGAAGGCCGCTACCGGGTGCTCGAGGACAACCTGCGCACGCCGTCGGGCATCTCCTACGTGATCGAGAACCGGCGGGCAATGACCCACGTTTTCCCCGAGCTGTTCGCCAGCTACCGCGTCCGGGCAGTCGCCGACTATCCCGCTTACCTACTGGCGGCGCTGCGAGCGGCGGCCCCCTTGCACGCAGGCCCCGACCCAACAGTTGTCGTGCTCACTCCCGGCGTGCACAACGCGGCCTACTTCGAACATTCGTTCTTGGCTCGCCAGATGGGCCTTGCCCTGGTCGAAGGGCGCGACCTGGTGTGCCGGGAGGGCGTCGTCTACATGCGCACCACCTCGGGTGAGGAGCGCGTCGACGTGATATACCGCCGAGTCGACGACGAGTTCCTTGACCCGCTCCAGTTCCGGCCGAGCTCCCTGCTCGGTTGCCCCGGCCTGCTTAATGCGGCTCGTGCCGGCAACGTCACGCTGGCCAACGCCGTGGGCAACGGGGTCGCGGACGACAAGGCTCTTTACCCCCGGGTCCCCGACCTCATCCGTTATTACCTCGGCGAGGAACCGCTCCTCGCCAACGTCGACACCTACCTGCTGGACGACCCTGGGGAGCGCGAGTACGTGCTCGACCACCTCGACGAACTGGTGCTCAAGCCC
>DATJST010000522.1:0-6801 GCA_035503975.1 Acidimicrobiales bacterium
AGAGGCGAACGCGAAGGCATCGGGCTCTTCCGGGCCAATGGCCAGATCTTGGGCGAATTCGCGCACATTTCTATACGTACGACGCCGATGCTCGGAGGCGCCTGCACTATGCGCGAAAGCATCACCATGCCGCCGGAACTGAGGAAGGCGGCGATCTCCTTGGTCGAGGCCATCGACCTGGAGGGGTATTCCCAGGTTGAGTTCAGACGCGATGCGAATGGACGCCCGCTGCTAATGGAAGTGAACTCGCGGCTCTCCGGGTCAATCGAGCTGGCATCTCGTGCTGGGGTTGATTTCGCCCTCATGACCTGGCAATGGGCTTCAGGTGGACCTGTGCAAGCCTCTCGGGGGTACCGCAGCGGGGTGCGCCTGCGTTGGCTTGCGGGCGACGGGCGGTGGCTGCTGGAGACCTTGCGGGCTCCTGAGCGACCGGACGCAACCCCCGCGTTACGAGCAATCGCCGGTTTCACGTGGGATTTTGCGCGTAGTCGGGCGTACGACTTCGTCGACGCTGGCGACCTGATGCCCGCTGTTGCCGAAGGCGCCCGGGTCCTGGCAAAGCTGGGCCAAAAATTGTCGAGGCCCCCGCGCCTGGAGATCCCGCCCGCCGACGCCTTGGGGACTATCTGGTACCAGGAGAGATGAGCATGCAGAGCACAGATGTCGTCATCATCGGAGCGGGGCCCAACGGCATGGCCATTGCCGCCCACCTCGAGCACGCAGGAGTTGAACGCCGCGTGTTTGGCTCGCCGTTTTCGACCTGGAAATCCCACATGCCCAAAGGCATGTTCCTCAAGTCCGAACCGTACGGCTCGGACGTTGCGTCCCCGGTGGCCGGCCACCGCGTGCGCGACTATTGCCAACTGAGCGGCACCGAGTACGCCAATCGGCACTTTCCCATCAGCTTGGAAACATTCGTCGGCTACGCCGACCGGTTCCAACGCGACCTGGTCCCTGACGTGGAGGATGTCAAGGTCACTCGCGTCGACGCCACTGAGGCAGGACGCTGGCGGCTCAGGGTGGGCGACGTCAGGCTCGAGGCCAGACGAGTAGTGGTGGCAACGGGCGTCATACCCTTTGCCTACACCCCTAAGGTGCTCGCCCCGCTGCCCCACGGACTGGTGACGCACAGCTCGGCCCACTCAGATTTGTCGGCATTCCGGGGCCAGCGAGTGGCGGTCATTGGGCGGGGCCAATCGGCCCTCGAAGCCGCAGCGCTTCTACACGAGCTCGGCGCAGACGCGGAGGTCATCGCACGCGGCCCGACCTGGTGGCACGAAGCGGTGCCCGAACGGCCCAGTGCATGGCGCTTGCTGCGTCACCCCGTCAACCCGCTGTGCGAATCATGGGCTTGCTGGACGTACCAGTACATGCCCGATGCTTTCCACTACTTACCAGTCAGCACCCGCATCGAGAAGGCCCGTACCGTTCTGGGGCCAGCCGGGTCGTGGTGGTTGCGGCCGCGCATCGAAGGGGTTGTGCCTCTGCGGACGGGCCTTGAGGTCGTCGAAGCCCGTCCAGAGGGTGACCGTGTACGCCTCGTGCTCAGCGGGGAGGGGGCGCGGCCCGGCGGCGACGTGTACGACCATGTCATCGCCGGGACCGGGTTCCGGTTCAACATTGACCGGCTCGACTTCCTCGTCCCCGCGGTGAGAGCAGGCCTGAGGCTCGAGGGCGGCGCGCCACGCCTGTCGCGTGCGTTCGAATCGAGTATGCCCGGCCTCCACTTCGTTGGGGCGCCCGCCACTCCCAGCCTCGGACCGTCGATGCGCTTCATCGCTGGGACGGGCTTCACCGCACGCCGGCTGGTTCACCACTTCTCAGGCGGACGCCGGCGGACTGCTCGCGGCCCGACCGGAGAGGTCTCGTTCACCTCGAGCATTGCGCCAAGCAGTGCAGCGCGGACGCCCGGCAGCCGCGCCGCCGCGCGAGACGAGACCGCACTGGTCTGACCGACTTACGCCCGTCGGGGATCATGCGCCGCCCCAAGCGCCGGTAGACGCCGCCTGAGGCAATAACTCGCCGCTGTGGTACGCTGGTCCTTCCGGTCAGCGGGACGAAAACCGCTGGTCAGGCAACCAAACCAGCGCTCGTAGCTCAATGGATTAGAGCATCTGACTACGGAACGTATTTAGGCCGCTCCTGTCCATGTTGGCCAATCCCGGATTGTCCCGCTGACCAGCGCAAACACTGTCCAGGCGGGGTCATCGCTGACGCCATCTGCCGACCTGTTTCGGCCCGTTCGTTTGCAAAATGTTTGCAAACCGAGGCCTCGTTCGATCAGAATCAGGTCCGAGGGGTGCCATGGCCATCGAGGTACTTTCTGCTGTCGGGCGCTGGGACCACTTCGCGTCGCTGTTGGCGCAGAGCGGGTGCGTGTGCATGGCGTACCGGAACTCCAGTCTCGACACGCTTGGCCGACTCGAGCACATGCGCAACCTTTGTGAGCGCGAGCCTGGTCCAGGAGTCCTCGCGTTCGTGGACGGCGAGGTTGCCGGCTGGTGCTCGATCGCACCGAAAGGCACGTACCGGGCCCTCGTCAATTCTCGTACCATCCCGCATGTTGATGACGCGGAGGCGTGGTCGGCGGTCTGCTTCAGGGTGCGAGTGGGGTTCCGGCGCCGCGGGCTGATGCACGAGCTACTGGATGGCGCCATTGAGCATGCGCGCGCCAGCGGAGCAATCGTGATTGAAGGTTACCCGGTGGACCCCGAGGGGGATCGTGTCGACCAGAGCTTCGCTTATGTGGGGACGGTTGGCATGTTCGAGGCACACGGGTTCGAGCGCGTCCAGCAAACGGCCGGCCGAAGTGGTGGAAAGCGGCGTTGGCTTGTCCACCGAAGACTCGCCTGACCTGGCTGACGACGTCGTCGGGCACGGTAAGGTTCGCGTCGTGGGTGACGCCCGTTCCGACATCATCGAACTGTCCAACTACGCGTACCAGCGCACTTTGAGTAGGCTCGGCGGGCTCACCGACGACGAATACTTCTGGGAGCCGGTGCCCGGCTGCTGCACGGTCCGCCGAACAGAGTCCGGCGACTATCGTGCTGATGATGCGGACCGGCCCGGTAACCCGCCCCTCACGACTATCGCCTGGCGGCTGTGGCACCTCATCGAAAAGTACGGAGGGAAACGAAATCCGGAGTGGCTCGGAGTGGAGCGAGTGCCCGGCGGGTTTGAGAGCGATGACCCGGCACCGGCAACCGCAGCAGAAGATTGCCGTCTTGGACGGTGCGCACGATTTCTGGCGGGACCTGCTCCAGGAACTACCCGCAGCTTCCTGATGGGAACCGCTGGGCCCGGTCGCTGGCAAATACGCCGAAAGTGACAAGGGCGCGCTCGTGCTCCACCATCTCGACGAACAGATCCACCACGGGGCCGAGCTCGGTCTCATGCGTGACCTGTACCTGCATGACCGTGCCAAGTCAGCCCGCTCTGCTGATCACGACTGACCGCATGGTCACAGCGGTCTTGCAACTAACCGGCGCTGTAGACGGCGCAACCTTACGGCGCGGGACATACATGGGATGGGCCAAGTGCCAGCGGCGGTCGGCTTCGGGAACTGCTTAGGGCGCGGCACCTCTAGCGACCCTCGCCGCCCGCAAGACAGCGAGAAGGCGCGGCTCGAGCCCTCCTTCGGCTGCGCGGCGAATCGCGGAGCGCGGCCCGGCTCCGGGACGTGCGGCACATCGAGCACCCGCCGGCCTTCGGCAACTCATACGTCACCTCTGAGGTGATCGACCCGCCTGTCCGGCTCCCGAACCTGCGAACGCTCGCGGAAGTCCTGAACAGCTCCCAGCCGACGATCTACTGGCTGTCAGAACACGTCTTCGATGACACCGAACATCTCCCGGTCCGTCCGCGCTCACCATCGCTCCGCTGACAGTGCAGCACGCGGGCACACTCCGTTGCATCCGCGCAGAGAAGTTTGCCTGGAGCCCGCAGGAGTCCGCTCGCGTCGATGATGAAGTTCCGGCGTCCTCGATTATGCCTAGAGCTCAAGAAGCGGCGACATGAGCCAGTTTCCTACCGCCCCAGGCGGTCCCAGGGCGCTTGCTGATCGTAAATCTTTGGGGGTAAGACCGGGAGCTGCTCGGCAATAAAGAAGTGTGGTGTTACCCCGCCAACCTTTTGGCGAGTTGCGAAGTCCGGCGCGAAGGACATGAACGTTGCCCCGAAGAAGGGCGACCTACGTAGGCTTCTGATTACCCAGCAAGAGCCGGAGCTTGTTGCTGACGGCTGAGCGCGGAATCGTACTTACGACAAATGTGCGCTCGTTTGTCGGACTCGTGGTGTTTTGTCCACCCAGGACTGTGGGAATACCAGCCGGGTGGCCTGACGATACTCCTCCGTCGTGAGGTAGCGCGGCCGACGTTGTCGGACCCCCACAATCTGCGCTGAGAACCACGTCATCGGCTCTATGGTCGAAGAAGTCCACCATCTGTCCCTCGTACAGTCGGAGGTAGGTGACCGGGCATTTCCGGAAGACGTTTCCATCGAGGCGGAAGCCGTCGGTCTCAAGCTCCTCCCGGGTGCGAAAAAGGCCGGAGTCCATGTTCATCATGAACATCAGCAGCCAGCGGGTACCCCACGGATTACCCTCCGGGTCTTTATGACGTATGAGCACTTGCACGCGTCTGTAGATATCAAGGGTTATCACCGCGTCGCGGCGGCTTCGGAAGACGGGGACGGTGTGCGTGTTGGGGTTCAGGAGGTCGATCTCGTCCGACGACAACCGAAAAGGCCGTTCTGGGCCCTCTAGGTCGACGACGTGTGACAAAAGAAGGCAAGTTCAGTACCGTCCTCCGCAGGTCGATCCCTTCCCAAGAGGGTGAGCAGGCAGAACTTGTACCTGTCATGGACGGCCGAGAAGATGTCGACAGGCACCCGTTGGTGGTGCTAAGTCCTCTATCAGTGGCGTTAGACGCAGATGGCCTTCAGCGCGCGCCCGAGCCGTGTATGGTTTCGGGGACGACGACTCGGCGAACCGCTTAGGAGTTGGTCCTCGGGCCCCACGGCCAGCCGACGCGCCCTTTGGAAGCCCTGTGTATCAGCAGCACCCCTACCATGGCGAACACCATGCCTGACCCTAATGAGGCCAATCCTTCCCAGAGATCGGCGCCCTTTGCGCCATACGCGCTGGCTGCGATAATCACGCCAGAACCACCAGCAATTAAGCCCGACACAACTACAAAAGCGATGCCCACGGACCTCAGCCAGATTATCACCCGCGCCCCCTCAACACGCTGAACTAAAATCACGATACGAAATATATCCTGCGGATAGTGCTCCTGCAACAATGCCCACCCCGGCTACGACTGCAAGGATACTCAGACGAACACTGGGCACCGCGCCGCCCACTGCCCACACGAACGCCATGATGGCGAGCCCGGCAGCGCTCGCCGCCTCCACGCCAAATTCTACGCCTTCTAAAAGCTTCCGCCCGTTGCACCCTTCTAAGAAATGCCAAACAGCCTTACCGACGGCGCCGACGACGCTTTGATGATGCTGGGCTACACAGTACCCGCCATTGGCGTGATGAGGTCGTTGACCCACTTGTCGTTACTGTAAAGCTCACACTGAGTCTTGGTCCTCGCGCCAATGTCGTTCGGTCCGGTGGGGCCCACTCCGTTCAACCGGTCCTGCTCCACATAGTCGTACGCGTTGGCAGAGCCCCCGACGCCGGGTCCACCTGCAAGAACCGCCCGGTGCCCGGGTCATAGAGCCGTGCCCCCATGAGCACGATGCCTCCGGCGTCGTCGGAGCCAATGCCATGCTTCCCTTCGAAGCCGTGGGCCAGTCCCTCGGGGCTGTCGGACTGTAGCGAGGTGAGCGCGTTCCCGAGCGGGTCGGACAGCGTCACCCCACTCCCTGCACGTCACCATCGGCGAAGCGCTCGGGGACGCAGTGCGATGGGGTCAGCCGGCCCCAACGTGGCCACCCTGGCCGCCCCGCCCGGCCCGGCAACGACCGAGCGGACGATCTGGAGCGTTGAGGACGTGGCCAGCTTCCTCAATGCCACCAAGGCCGACCGCCTCCACGCTCTTTGGCTCTTGGCGGTCACGACGGGCCTGCGACGAGGCGAGCTGGCCGGGCTGCACTGGCCCGACGTGGACCTCGATTCAAGTCGGCTCACCGTGTCGGGGGCGCGCGTCAGCGTGGGCTACAAGGTGGTGGAGAGCGCGCCCAAGACCGCCAAGGGCCGGCGCACCATCGCGGTCGCGCCCGTCGTCGAGGTGCTCCGAGCACACCGTAGGCGCCAGCTCGAGGAACGCCTGGCGTGGGGGCCGGCGTGGGTAGACACCGGCCTCGTTTCAGCCGCGGGAGCCGGAGCGCCTACCACCCAGAGTACCCGACCTAAGCCTTCCAGTCAGCCGCACGTAGGGCCGGCCTGCCCTCCATGCCCTCCGGCACGGTCATGCCACCGATGGCTTGCGGGCCGGTGTCGACCTCGTCACTATGTCCCGCCGCCTCGGCCACAGCTCCATCAAGGTCACGGGCGACATCTACTCCCACGTGGTCGAAGAGCTGGACAGGGACGCGGCCGAGCTGACCGCTGGGCTGCTTCTCGACGACCGCAGGGCCAATTGACCTAGACTGGCGTCGCCGGAGGGTACCCGTAAGGATCCACTGGAGGGCACGTTTGCTATCCGTTTGCAAACCTCCTCCCAAAGGGTGCGGAGGGCTCGCCCGGTGGGGCAAAAAGAGCAGGTCAACAACACAAGCGCTCGTAGCTCAATGGATTAGAGCATCTGACTACGGATCAGAAGGTTGGGGGTTCGAATCCCTTCGAGCGCGCTG
>DATJST010000523.1:0-3528 GCA_035503975.1 Acidimicrobiales bacterium
AAGGCTTGGGCAACTGACTGCACCTCCTGGTGGGATATGAGGGAAGACGTAGTGGCATGGGTGCCGGGTCACCGACGCCGGGGGGGCCGGGCCCATCCTGCCGCGGTCCGACGCGCCGCGTAGGCGCCGGTGCGGCAGGACACACAGCAGTACTTTTGGCGTTGACCTTGGCTGCAGCGTTCTGGGATGGACTTGCCGCAGTGAGCGCAGGCAACCGTGGCCACCGGTTGGGGCAGCGCGTAGAGCCGCTCGTGCTTCTCGTTGTAGATCACAGACTGGAGCTGACCGCGCCGTGCGCGGTCCTTGACGGTCTGTGGATGGACGCCCAGGGACTCGGCCATCTCGTCGAGGGTGAGCAGGCCGCGCTCGCGCAACCGCTCGCGGCGCGATCCGAGACCATGCGCTCGGCGGATCTTCCAGACGATCCAGATGGTGAAGCGACCACCCACGGGCGGCTGGTACCCGGCGGACTCGAGGGCGGCCGCGATCTCCGAGTCGGTGTGGTCGTCAATGAGCCGGTCGACCTCGGCCACGACGGCGGGGTCGAGCCTACGTAGGTCGGTGATCGACCTCGGCCGAGGCAACTGGAAGCTGCGGCTGTCGCCGCCCCGGAAGCGGACATGGACATCGAGCACTTGGTTGCCGAGGAGCAGGGTCACGTCCTCGATGAGCAGCCGGGCCATCCGTTTGCGCTCGCGTGCTGGCGTGCCCGGGTCTTGCCAGAGGCGGGGGAAGTCGGTGGCCAGCGCCAGGACCCGCTGACGGTTGTCATCATCGAGGAGGGTGTCGGTTTGTCGTTGACGCTCGTAGTCCTCTTGGATGGCATCGAGGGCGCGCAGCTTGTTGTTCCACTCCGCTTCGAGAGTGGCGGCGACCAGGCGGTTGTCGGGGTCGACGCGCAGGTAACGCCGTTGTGCGAGCTCGGCTTCGTAGCGGGCCCGTTCTACCTGCTGGCGGCGCAAGCGGTCGACTTCTCCGGCTCGTAGAGCTAGCTCGTCTTGGACCGAGAGCGCCACTTCGAGTGCGAGGGGGGTCATCGTCTGGACCAACAGGTCGCCGACGGCGTGGTCGATGTCGGCCCCGACGACCCGCTGGCAGGAGGGCTCGGCTCGTTTGATGCCCTCGGACTGGCAGCAGTACTGGGGCACGGGCTGGCCGTGGCGGATGTAATAGCGGACGGTCATGCGAGCGCCGCAACGTCCACAGATAGCCAGGCCCTGGAGCAAAGCTGGTCCCTCCCGGGGCGGCCCGTGGCGGCGGTCGGCGCCATAGGCGGCGGAGTTGGCCTGCAGCCGGGCCAGGTTGTCTTCGTACTCGGCCCAGGTGATGTAGCCGGGATGGGCGTCGAGGATAAGGGTGTGCCATTCGTCTCGAGGGAGCCTGTGGCGCAGGCCGCTCGGTTGGCCAGGCTTGGTCGCCCGCGTGCGCCCATAGGCGAAAGCTCCGGCATAACGGGGGTTCTTCAACACGTTGAGGGCCCGGTAGTGCAACAACGCGCCCCAGACGAGGTCGCCTCTGTGAGGGCCGGACTGCTCCCGGCGGGGAAATAGCAGGCCCTGTTCTCGAAAGGCGCGCACGGTGGCTGTCGCTGACCCGGTCCGGCGGAAAGTCTCAAAGAACTGGCGCATGGCTTGCTGAACGGACTGGTCGGGGTCGATCACCACCTTGGCGGTGGCGTCATAGACCAAACCGACCGGCAGGGGGACCTCGAGCTCGCCGCGGCTGGCCTTGGCCAGCTGGCCACCGATTAGCCGCGCCTTCAGCACATGCAGTTCGGCTTCGGACATGGTGCCTTTCATGCCCAAGAGCAGTCGGTCATTGAAATGGGACGGGTCGTAGAGGCCGTCCTCGTCGAGGATCAGCGTGCCGGCCAGCGCGCAGATCTCTAGCAAGCGGTGCCAGTCCGAAGAGCTGCGGGCCAAGCGGGAGACCTCCAAGCCGAGCACCACGCCGACCTCTCCGACGCCGACGGCGGCGACGAGGCGCTGGAAACCGGCACGGTCGGTGTCAGCACCGGACTGGCCCAAGTCGGAGTCGATCACCACCACCTGGTCTGGCTTCCAGCCGAGCGCCACCGCCCGCTCCCGCAGCGCGTACTGACGTTTGGTCGACTCGGTGTTCTCCAGCACTTGGCGCAGGGTGGACTGGCGGACGTACAGGTACGCCTGGCGGGACAGGTGCGAGGCGGTGATCTTGTGGCGGGCGTCGTGGTTCATGACCTCACCACCCGAGGGCTGCAACCGAGGGCCATCTCGGTCAGCACACGCACCACCTCGGCCCCGGCTCCGGTCGTGACAGCTCGCTGACCAACGGGAACGACGGGGCACGGCGGTGCGGGAGGCGTCCAGGACAGCATCCACGCTGGCAGGCCCTGGCTCAAGAACAGCGCCAAGCCTCTTGGCGTGTTGCAGGGGCCCTGGCCGGTCGCCGCCGCCCTCAGGGCCTCATAACCGGCGCGGATCTCGTCCGCAGACTGGTCTCTCATATGGTCGGCCCGCTTCGGTCTTTTGGGCGGCGAGCCAGCGCACGCTCAATACTTCTGGGGTGCACCCGCAGCCCGAACTCGGCCTGGACAAGTTCGACCAGCTCCGCGGACGAGGGCGCCGGACCAGCGGCTACCACCTCCTCCAGGCGCTCCACGACCGCTTCGGACAGTTTGTGAGCCCGCCTCGGCCCCGGCCGCTTGGGCAACAGCCCCGGGAGGCCGGCTGCCTCGAAGGCCGCCTTGGCCTCATAAAACGACGGTCTGGAGAAGCCGAAGGTGGCTGCCGCGTCGCTGACCGTCGACCCGTCCCGGTCTGCTCGGCGCAGCATCTCGTACTTCACCTGCACTAGGTCCCGGGCGTCAAAGAACCCGGGCTGGGCGAACTGTGGGTCCCTCACCCCCTCCGGCCGGGGATTGAGCGCCCGTGCCGCCCGCAGCGCCTCCTCTTTGGGGTCCGGCTTCCTTCTGACCATCACACCTCCCGATAATCACAATGATGTAAGTCTCATTATGCCGACTTATTGACGGTTGTCAAGCATCATTCTTAGAAACTCCTCACTCTCCAGCTGGAACTCATGAGGTCCATAGGTGGCGAGGGGCGGCAGGGACGTAGCGTCCCGGCAGAATCCACCTTACACTTCCGGCATAGTCCGCCTTACACGACGGCGAGGTCTCAGCGGGCGCAGGCCGTCGAGCAGAGCGGCCAGCGCAAGCAGATCGGCTGGGCGGAACAGCGACCGGCCGGCAGACATGACTACGAAGGGATCGGGCCCTTCCACGTCGGTCCAGCTCGCCGGGAGCGAGCAGACACGCTGGTCTCCGGGCTTGCGGAAGAACACCCGGTGCTCACCCCAGGTGTGAGCGAAGCCGACCAGCTCGTACTCCTTGCCCTTCAACGGGTGGAACGGATGGGTAATACGGAACCGCTGCGGATCACTGCCGCTTCGAGCAGTTGACGGTGGACGATAAGCCCAGAGTCGAAGCCCTACAAAGCTATATAAGACGGAGCTTTTTCGCCGGGCGAGGCTTTGGCTCCCTGGCCG
>DATJST010000524.1:0-3003 GCA_035503975.1 Acidimicrobiales bacterium
GTTCGCCGATTACATCAGCAAGCCTCACGCCCTCAGCGGGATCAACTTCGGGGACGGCCCCACCGCCATCGTCTTCGCTTTGGCGGTCCTCGCCCTCGTCATGTACCTCGCTGTCGCCCGCCCCGACATCCAGCCGGGCGGCGCCGGCGAGACCGTACGGTCGCAGGCCGCCAGTTCAGTAGGGCCCCACGCGATCGAGCCCGGGCTGGAAACGGAATAGGCGCGTAGGCCCGTGGGGCGATGCCGTCGCCGGCGCCACGCTTCGCGGGCGACTTCGTGCTCGACAGCCAAGGCGACAAAGAGCAGATCTGCGTTACCGGGCCTGATATTTCCCCGGCAGCTGTCTGTGCTCAAGCTGACCCAGTCAATAGACGACATTGCTTGGGCGACCTCCTCGCGGGGGGTCGTTTACCACGGACAACCCTGACGACATCGTGGCGGCTCTCCGGGGTTCGTTCAAGCCCGGCACCGCCTACGTTGCCGTCACTTCCTGCGACGCCGACAACGCGCCTGCCACGTGCTCGGGCCCCGGGTTCCCCCCGAATTACCCGGGCGTGCTCGACATGTCGACCGGCGTGATAACGCCGCGATCTCCCATCCGGGAAGGGGTGGCAGGCAAGCGACACGCCGATAATCTCCTGCGCTAGCGGTTTTACTCGGTGCCGCATCGAAAAAAAGCAGCGGTGCTGGCCAATGAAGATGAGGGCGTTCGGGTTGCGGGACGTCACAGGAGCGTGGGCGGCGGCGTCATACGTGCGTGCGAGGACGCGACAAGGAAGCTGTGGTTGTTGTCGGAGCGGGGTTGGCAGGGTTGACGGCTGCTGCCACCGCCGCCCGGGCGGGGAAGTCGGTGGTCGTGGTGGATGCATGCAGCCCAGGAGGCCGGGCCCGCACCGATAAGCAGGGCGGCTACGGGTTCAACCAGGGGCCTCACGCCCTGTGCAGAGGCGGCGAGGCCTGGCGCGTACTGCGCGACCTGGGGGTGCCTCACCCCGGTCACCGACCGCCGCTGCGGGGGGCCCGCGTTGTGCGCGGTGGGGAGCTTGTGCGGCCGCCAGGCGGCCGGTTGGGCTTGTTCGCCGCCAGGCTGCTGACGACGCCTGCTGCCAAATGGGCGGGCCGGAGCGCGCAAGAATGGGTCGAGTCCTTGGGGGGAAGTCGTGAGCTATCTGACCTGGCCCGGATGTTGGTACGGGTGACCACCTACGTGACCGACCTCGAGGGCATGCCTGCCGACTTCGCCATTTCCAGGATAAAGAGCGCCCGCCGGGGCGTATCCTACCTCGACGAGGGATTTGCACGCCTCGTCGAGGGCCTCTCGTCGGCCGCCGCGGCGGCCGGTGCCACCTTACGGGCCCACCAAGCCGCCACCGGTATCAGCGCCGTCCCGGGTGGATGGGAGGTCGCCCTGGCCGGGGACGAGGTACTCCCGGCTGCCGCGGTGGTCGTCGCCGCCGGCGGCCCCAGCACCGCCCGCCAGCTGTTGCCGGTCGAACCAGACTGGCCCGAGCTCGGCCCACCAGTCACTGCCGCCTGCTTGGACCTTGGGCTGCGGGGGCCCCACCCTTCAGTGGTGATTGGCCTGGACCAGCCCCTGTACCTGGCGCGCCACTGTCCGCCAGGTGGGCTAGCGCCCGCCGGAGGGTCCGTGGTCCACGTCATGCGGTACGGCGCCCGCGAGCCAGGGCCGGACTCAGCCGAGCTCCACCGGTTCGCAGCCCTGGCGGGGATCACCGAAGACCAGATCGTTGAGGAGAGGTTCCTGGCTGTCCACGTCGTCACCCATGTGCTCCCCGGTCCCAAGGACGGCCTGGCTGGCCGGCCCGCAGTGGCGGTGCCCGGGCCCCCGGGGCTATACGTGGCAGGCGACTGGGTGGGGCCATCGGGATGGCTCTCGGACGCCGCCATGGCCAGCGGCCAGCGCGCCGGGATGCTCGCTGCCGGGGCACCGGCGGAGGGGCCCACCCTCCCGAGGGCGGCGTGAGCCCGAGATCTACTCCGGGCAGCCTCGACGCCTTTGTGGGTGAGCGCGCGCGCCTGAACGGCTTGGCCTATAGGATCACGGGCTCGCTGGCCGACGCGGAAGACGTCGTCCAGGAGGCATGGATCCGTTGGGCTGCAGGCGACACCGCCAGCGTCGACAACCCGGCCGGTTGGCTCACCACCGTCACTGCCCGTCTGGCTCTCGACCGCCTGCGGGCACAGCGCCGGAGGCGAGAGGTCTACGTCGGGCCGTGGCTCCCCGACGCCGTCCCCACCGCTCGGGACGTCGAGGGAACGACCGAGCTCGCTGAGTCGCTGACCCTCGGTTTCCTGGTCATGCTCGACACGCTCGGCCCGAGCGAGCGAGTCGCTTTCCTCCTCGGCGACGTGTTCGGCGAGCCCTACGGGGCGATCGCCCAGGCGCTCGGAAAGAGCGAGGCGGCGTGCAGGCAACTCGTCTCGCGCGCCAGGCGGAAGGTACGCTCCGCCCGGCGCAGCGACGAGAGCCCCCGTCCGTCCCCGGCGTCGGCTGAACTGCTCTTGCAGCTCATGAACTCCGTGCTCGCTGGCGACGAAGAGAGGGCCCTAAGCCTGCTCGACCCCGACGTCGTGCTCATATCCGACGCAGGCCGCGCCCGGAGCGCAGCCAGGCACCCTATCGTTGGTGCCGAGCGGGTACACCAGCTTCTCATCAAAGTTGGCGAGAGGCTTTTCGGGCCCGAGATCCACCCGAGCCGGGACGAACCGCCCCCCGTACGCCTTCTTGAGGTCAACTCGAGCCCTGCGCTCGTGCTGGACATGCCCGAAGGGCCGATAGTGGTCACCGGCGAGGCGGTCGGCGGCCAGTTCACCTCTATCTGGTCCCGGCTCAACCCCGAAAAGACCGCGGCGCTGGAGGATCCACCGCCCATCATCTGAGACACCGCACGTCGCATGTTCGGCCGTGCCAGGCCAACCTAAGCGCAAGAGCGCACGTAGCAAGGGGGATTTTGGTGCCCCGCCACAGCGTGAGAGAGCTAG
>DATJST010000525.1:0-11350 GCA_035503975.1 Acidimicrobiales bacterium
CCCTTTTCCAGCAATTGGTGCTCGACAGCCGGGCGCTCCGGCACGCCAGGAGCCAACCGCCCGCAGCCGGTCAGCGCGCAGCCGGTCAGCGCGCAGCCGGTCAGCCCGCAGCCGGTCAGCCCGCAGCCAAGACGCCAGCCGAACTGGCGGCCATGCCCGCACCGACGGGGCCTCCGGTCGGGCCTGGGGCCGTCCTGGACGACCGCTGAGAAGGGCGCTCAGTCGGTCACGGCGGCTCCGGCAGCGAGCGGCGCGCCGTGGCGGGGTGCGGCGTCCAAAGGCCTGCTGTCAGCCGCGGCCAGGGAGACCGGCCGCCGGTGCGCAAGGCCGAGCAACGCACGCACTTTGTCCGGGGTCACCGCCGGCGAAAAGACATAGCCCTGGCCCAGGTGGCAGCCCAGCTGCTTGAGCTCGGCGAGCTGCGTCTCGGTTTCGATGCCCTCGGCCACGGTGTCCAGCCCGAGCGCCCCGCTGAGCTCGGCAATGCTACGTATGAGGGCCGGCTCGGTACGCACGCTTGTGCACGACTGCCTGTCCTCCACGCCGTCGACGAACGACTTGTCGATCTTCAGGCAGTGCACCTGGAGCTGGCGCAGGTAGGACAGCGACGAGTAGCCGGTCCCGAAGTCGTCGAGCGCGATGCGCACCCCGAGGGCGCCGAGGGCGGCCACCTTCGCGCGCGACCCCGCTGCGTCATGCAGCAGGCTCGACTCCGTGATCTCCAGCGTGAGCTGCGCGGGCGGGACCTTTGTCTCGAGCAGCGTCTGCTGGACCTCCTCGAGCAGCTCGGGGTCGCGGAGCTGGCGGGCAGAAAGGTTGATGCTCATCGTCAGCCCGGCCCACGCCCGGTTCTCGTTGCGCAACGCCTGCAGCTCGGCACAAGCCTCGCGGAGCACCCAGCGGCCGATCTCGAGGATGGTGCCATTTTCTTCGGCCAAGGGGATGAAATCCGCCGGCGGCACGTTGCCGAGCCGGGGATGGGCCCAGCGCAGCAGGGCCTCGAAACCGATGATGGAACGGTTGGCGAGGTCGAATATGGGCTGGTAGAAGACCTTCATGTCGCCCGAGTGGATGGCGCGCGGGAGCTCGGCGCCCATGGTGAGGCGTTGGCGCACCCGGTCCGCCATGGCCTGGTCGAAAAGGACGTGGGAGTGCTTGCCGGCGCGTTTGGCCTCGTAGACGGCGACGTCGGCGTTGCTCAGCAGCTCGATGGCGGCTGCTTCCTGCTCGTCGTCGGTGACTGCGGTCGGGCTTCGCACCGCGATGCCGGCGCTGGCGTCGACCGAGAGGCTGTGGCCGTCAACGTCGATGGGCTCGCTCACGGCATGCAGCAGCCGCTGGGCGAGCCGGTCCAGGTTGCCAGGGCCCACATCCGGCACCAGGACCGCGAATTCGTCGCCTGACAGCCGCGCCACGGTATCGCAGTCGCGGGCACAGCCGAGCAGGCGCCCGGCGATGACGACGAGGATCTTGTCCGCCGTGGTGTGCCCCACCGCATCGTTGACCAGTTTGAAGTCGTGCAGGTCGAGGAGGAGCAGGGCGACGTTGCGCTCGCCCCCTGGGGGCGCCGAGGTAAGCGCCTCGCGCAGGCGCAAGCCGAGCAGTGCCCGGTTGGCCAGCCCGGTGAGGTCGTCGTGATAGGCCTTGTGGCGTGTGAGCGCTTCACTTTCGGCTAGGTCCTGCAAGCGCTGCGAGCCCTCCAGGGCGCGGCTGGCGATGCCGCCGAGCAGTTCGAACGCCTCGATATCGTGGGGGAGTAGCCCGCCGGGCTTGACACTGGCGCCGCAGAGCACCCCGGTCAGCTCGCCATCGACCCATAACGGGCAACCGATGACCGCAGTGAGGGGCTTGGACACCTCCAGTACGGGTACGACGTAGCTACGGGAGGCGTCGCAGTCGAGAAGGACGGTGGCCCGCTCGGCGTACACGGCACCGACGATCCCTGCCGTGAGCGGTGGGCTGGCGCTGGTGTACTCGTCTGGGATGTTGCGCCCCTGCACGATGCGGTAGGTGCCGCTGGCCCGTTCGACGAGCGAGACATGGCCCCAGTCGAGCCCCAGGCCGCCCAAGGCGGTGACGACAGCTTCCAGCGAACGGGACACTTCGACCAGGTTCACGTCGCGTGCCGCGCCGGCCACGGCGCCGAGGAGGTTCGCCCGGCGGGCCGATTCACGCACGGCCTCGTCCTTTTCCGCGGTCATGAGGCTGCCTATGAAGATGAGCATGAGCATGATCGAGGCGCGCATGAGCGAGGCGGACAAGGACAGGTCCCAGCGGACGGCGGCCACAATGACCAGGTACGCACAGGCGCATATGACGTTCACCGCGATCTGGGCCGGCCTCGGGTAGAAGCAGGCGGCGATCAGCATGGGCTCGGCGTAGAGGAGGTAGAGGGGGCTCCGGGCACCACCGTTGAGGGCAATGGCGACGCTGATGAGGACGATGCCGCAGAACGACCAGCCGTACACGATGAGCTCTGAGCGCCGTCCCGGGCCGGACCAATGCAACGCCAAAGCGAACCCGAGCGAGCTAAGAGCGGCCGGGACCAGGAGCGAGAGGAACGTCGCGAGCCGCAGGTGGTTAGGGCCCGGCAGTAAGACCGCGGCCGTGAACAGGGCGATGCTGCCGATTGTCGCGATGACGCCCAGGCGCAGCCGCCTGAGCGTTTGGCGGCCGCTTAGGACCGCGGTGCTCAAACCCACTCCCTAATGTTCGGCCAGCGCCCTTGGCGGCTTACCTCTTATTAACTCTCTTTGCCTTTCCCCTCAGGTGGCTAGCCGGCGACCGGCTCGACCATTGCGGGCCGCCGGTAGGCTCGGCACCGACCACGCTGCGTGCTCCAGCGACGTTGCCGAGTTCCTGACACTGACGCTTCCGCTTTGCCGAGTTCCTGCCGTTTTTCGGCATAAAGTCGGCAAAGCAGAAGAACCGTGTCCTCCTATCCAGTCCACGGTGGGGCAGACCGGTCGACCATGGGCCGCTCGATCACCACGTCAAGTGGGGGAGCCGGCTGGCGCCGCCCTGGTGGCGTCCCGAGGGTAGCCAGTGTCCGCGGCCTCGTGTCAGGGCCGGCTTCAGGCGCGGGCCCGGCTTTCCGATAGGTGGGCATGTCGTTCCGTCGCCGTGCTGCTGGTGCCGGCGCCGCCCTGGTGATTGCCGGAGCCGTCATTGCCCCCACCGCGGCCGCTGCGGCGCCGCTGGCGCGTACCACCACTGTGGCCGGTCCCTTGACATGCCTTTCCTACGGGGTGGCCCAGACAGCCCCCGTCGTGTACCGGTTCAGCCGATCGACCGACGTGGCGGACATCGATTACGTCTCGGCGCAGTGCATGACCATCACGATCACCGGAGGCCCGTCCAACCCCAACCCGACGTCGAGGTCGATGGGCAGCGTCACCTATGTCGACTTGGACGGCGGCACGCAGTACTGGCTCGGGACCAAGGCGTCGACGCACGCCGCCCTGACCGAGGGTTACCAGCTGCTCAGCCTCACCGTCGTGGGTAAGTACACGGTGCTCCGGGCGCTCAAGGTCCAGGTGCTGCCCAAGGCGGACAAGCTCCCGAAGTAACGGCTCAGCCGCCTGGCGCTACGTCCCGGACGGCCGTGTTCCAGAAGTTCCAAAGCCGAGCCGGCCCGCAGGGCCACTACGGCAGTGACGCCCGCCACGGCCGGCATGCGTCGAACCGCAAGAGGCCGCCACGGCCGGCGTGCGTTGAACCGCAAGAGCCGCCTCCGGAGTCGCCCTACCGCCTTGCTCGGTGCGCTCGCTCGTTGCTGCCAGGGGGAGCCGCCCAACCCGTGCGGCTCAGGCTCGGCGATCAAATCTGCACGCTCCCATGCGAGCGTACAGCCCGCCGTGGGTGACTACCCCGAACGACCCAGCGGGACCCGAAGAGGCCAGCTCGGGGGAGGGAGGAGCAAGGCGCCGTCTAGCCTGGCCATTGGCCGTCAAGGCCCTTCACGAGGAGATGGTCCAAACGTCAACACGCCCCCGCTTCGCTGGTGTCCTTGTTGCCGCAAGCACCCCCTTCGGCCCCGACGGGGCCCTCGACCTTGCCGCCCATGAGCAGCATTGCTCGCACCTGGCCGAGGGCGGCGTTACCGGTATCGTCCCGGTGGGCTCGCTCGGGGAGTACGAGGCGCTGACCGATGACGAGCGCGCGCAGGTGGTGAAGTCGGCCGTGGACAGCGTTGGAGACCGAGTAGAGGTCGTGCCGGGCGTCTCGGCCAAGTCGGCGCGCGAAGCGCAACGCTGGGCTGAGCACGCTGCTCAGGCGGGTTGCCGTGGCGTCATGTGCTTACCCCCGACCTCGCACGCGCCCACTGCCGACGAAGTCGTGGCCCACTTCGCGGAGGTTGCCCGTGTCGGGCTCCCGATCATCGCCTACAACAACCCGTTCTCGACGCGGGTCGACCTGACACCTTCTCTGCTCGCTCGCCTGGCCGAGATCGAGCAGGTCGTCGCCGTCAAGGAGTTCTCTCAGGACATCAGGCGAGTGGCGGCGGTCCGCCAAGCGGCACCACGGCTCGAGGTGATCTGCGGCTCTGACGACACGTTCGTCGAGGCCATGTTCATGGGCGCCACGGCCTGGATCTCGGGCTTCGCCAACGCCTTCCCCCGCCAGTCGGTAGAGCTCTACGAACTGTGCCGGGAGAGCCGCTGGGCCGAAGCCAAAGAGCGTTACATGGCCTTCCTGCCTTTACTGCGTTGGGACGCCGACCCGAGGTTCGTCCAGGCCGTGAAGATCGCCCAGGAAGAGGTCGGTTGGTACGGCGGCCCGGTACGCCTGCCCCGCCTCCCGCTGCCTCTCGCCGAGGCTGACGAAGTGAGGGATGCCGTCCGCCGGTTCTTGAAGGCCACGTGATGCGCTCCTGCGTGACGATCGGGGCGGTTGAGAGCCACACCGAGGGGATGCCCACCCGCGTGGTCACTTCGGGTGTCGGTGAGCTCCCCGGGGCGACCATGGCCGAGCGCCGGCTGCACGTGATGAACGAGCGCGACGACCTTCGGGCCCTGCTCATGCACGAGCCGCGCGGCCACAGCGCGATGTCGGGAGCCATCCTGCAATCGGCCACCCGGCCCGACGCCGACTTCGGCGTGATCTTCATCGAAGTCTCCGGTTGCCTCCCGATGTGCGGCCACGGGACCATCGGTACCGCCACCGTGCTGGTCGAGACAGGCATGGTGCCGGTCAAGGAGCCCACGACCGTCATCCGCCTCGATACCCCCGCCGGCCTGGTGGAGGCGGCGGTGGAGGTCGAGGACGGGCGGGCGAAGGGGGTCACGGTCCGAAACGTCCCCTCTTACCTGCACCTCCGCGACGCCACCGTCTGCGTCGACGGTACCGGCGAGGTGGAGCTCGACCTCGCCTGGGGGGGCAACTTCTATGCCCTCCTGCCCGCAGCGGCGGTCGGCTTGGCGGTCCGCCCCGGCCTCCAGGACCCGCTGATCAGGACGGGCCTGGCGATCATGGCCGCCGTGAACGAGCAGCTCGAGTTCGCCCATCCCGAGCAGCCGTCTATCGACGCTTGCCACCACGTGGCTTTCACCGAGCCAGGCGACGGGACGGTGTCCGGCCGGGCCGCCGTGGCGATCCATCCTGGGTGGATCGACCGCTCGCCGTGCGGCACCGGGACCTCGGCCCGAATGGCGCAGCTGTACGCCCGGGGCCAGCTCGGGCTCGAGGAGGATTACGTGCACGCGTCCCTGCTCGGCACCCGTTTCGTTGGCCGCCTCGTGGGGACGGGCGAGGTGGGCAACTTCGCTGCGGTCGTCCCCACCGTGCGCGGCCGCGCCTGGATCACGGGACTGGCGACCTATCTGCTCGACCCCGACGACCCGTTCCCTCACGGGTTCCTTTTGGGCCGCGAAGCCTGAGGGGTGACCGATGAGCTGCCGGCCGCAGCTGACGTCGCCGTCATCGGGGCCGGGATAGTCGGGACTGCGATCGGGGCGCGCTTGGCTGCGTCCGGTGTCGATGTGTGCGTGCTCGATCGGGGCAACCCGGCGAACGGCACCAGTTCGGCGGGGGAGGGCAACTTGTTGGTGTCGGACAAGCTGCCCGGCCCCGACCTGGCCCTGGCGCTGCGCGGCCTGGAGCGCTGGCAGGAGCTGGCTGCACGCGCCGGCGGAGCGTTCGAGTTCGAGGCCAAGGGCAGCCTGGTCGTCGCCCGGGACGCCGACGAACTGTCCGCCCTGTGGGCGCTCGCCGAGTTGCAACGGGCCGAGGGTGTTACCGTCGACTTGCTGACCGGCCCGGCGCTGCGCGAGCTGGAGCCGGCGGTCTCACCGGCACTGCATGGTGGCGTGCTGTACCCGCAGGACTGCCAGGTGCAGCCGATGCTGGCCGTGGACTTCCATGTGCGCGAACTCCTTCGCCACGGCGGCCGCGTCGTCGCCGGGGCGGACGTGCTCGCCGCCGAGCACGACAGCAACGGTGCCGTCCGCGCCCTGCGGACCACCCGGGGGCGGCTGAGCTTGGGGCGCTACGTCGTCAACGCGGCCGGGCCGTGGGCGGCCGAAGTCGCTCGCCGGTTGGGCACCCACCTGCCGGTGGAGCCCCGCAGGGGCCATGTGCTGGTAACCGAGCCCCTGGCCCCGCTCGTCCAGAGAAAGATCTACGAAGCCGGTTACGTCGGCGCTGTGCACGAGCCGGGCAGTGGCTGGACCTGCTCCGCGGTCGTCGAGGGGACGCGGGCAGGGACCGTGCTCCTTGGGTCGTCGCGCGAGTTCGTCGGGTGGTCGTCGGAGTTCGATGCCGAGCTGATCGCTGCCATAGCCCGCAGGTCGGTGGCGTTGGTCCCGGCCCTGGCCCGAGCCCGGCTCATGCGCGCTTACGTGGGTTTCCGGCCTGCGACGCCAGACCGGCTCCCGATCATCGGGCCTGACGCGGTTGTGGGCGGGCTGCTCCACGCCACTGGTCACGAAGGTGCCGGCGTCGGCCTGGCCGAGGTTACGGCCGAGATCATTTGGGCCTTGGTTCTGGGGGAGCCGCCTCCGATCGACACTGGGGCGTTCACCGCCGACCGGTGGGGGAACGAGCAAAGGGCGGGCGGCCCAGCGGGCTGGCCCGAGGCTCCTGGCCAGCAGGTCGCGGGGCAGGCGTTCGAGGGGGCGCTCCGGCGGTCGGGGCCACGGGTCGCGGGCGCCCGCGCCGGAGCCGGGGCGAGCGAACAGACCGGAGAAGCCGCGGCGCGCACAGGGACCGGGGCCGAGGTGCCGGGCGGCGCCGCCCAAATGGCACCGGGGGCAGGTGGGCGCCCAGTCCGGTTCCGCTTTGACGGGCGGGAGCTAACTGCTCCTTTCGGCACGACTGTCGCCGGCGCCCTCTGGCAGGAAGGCCTGCGGGCTTGGCGGACCACCCGGTTGGGCGGTCAGCCCCGGGGGCTCTTCTGCGGGATCGGGACCTGCTTCGACTGCCTTGTCGACCTCAATGGCGAGCGGGCGGTTCGAGCGTGCCTGGTGGCGCTCCAAGACGGTGACGACGTTCGCTGGTCGAGTTCGGCGGGGCCGGGAGCAGCGGGCCCCGAAGAAGACGGGCATGAGCGCAGCGGAGTTGGCGAGGCGATGCCTGACCTGGGTAGGCGCGAGCGGGTGGGGCGGGCCGGGGCATCGCCGGGCGGTGCGGCGCAGGGCTGGGCATCGCCGGGCGGTGCAGGCCGGGGCGGTGCGGCGCGGGGCGGTGCAATGCGGGGCGGGGCATGGCCGGGCGGTGCAGGCTGGGGCGGTGCGGCGCAGGGCGGTGCGCGGTGGGACGACCCAGCAGCCGGCCGGGTTGACGTCGTAGTCGTCGGTGCCGGTCCGGCAGGTATGGCGGCGGCCTCGGCGGCCGCCCGAAGGGGTGCTCGGGTGGCGGTGGTGGACTCCGCTGGCCGGCTAGGGGGGCAGTATTTCCGCCAACCCATGTGGGACGTCGGCGCCAGCACGGCCTCAGCGGCTGGGCCGAGCCTGCCGGCGCGGTTCCACCACCTGGCGGGCGCGCCGGGTGTAGAGCTCCTGCTCGGCCGCAGTGTGTGGTCGCTCGGGAGAGCGCCCGGCGGCTTCGCGGTGCGCCTTGACGGAGCGGCCGAGCCCGTCTTGTACCCCGCGGCATTGGTGCTGGCCACAGGGGCCACCGAGCTGACGCTCCCGTTCCCGGGGTGGGATCTGCCGGGAGTGGTGACTGCCGGCGCGGCCCAGTCTTTGCTCAAGTCGCAGCACGTGAACGTGGGCCGGCGGGTAGTGGTGGCGGGGACCGGCCCGTTCCTCTGGCCGGTGGCCGCGGCGCTCGCTGCCGCCGGGGCCAGGACCATCTTGGTCGAGGCGGCGCCCGCTCGTTCATCGGGAGGCGGTTTGGCGTCCCTGCTCCGGCACCCGAGCAAGCTCGTGGAGGTGGCTGGTTATGCCGCGGTGCTGGCTCGGCGTGGGGCACGTTTGCTCACGGGCCGGGCGGTTGTGCGCTGCGAAGGCGGCGACCACGTGGAGCGCGCCGTGCTGGCCCGCCTCGGGCCGGACTGGACGCCGGTCCCAGGAACGGAACGGGTCGTCGAGGCCGACGCTGTGTGTGTTTCCTACGGCTTCGTCCCGCGCCTGGAGCTGGCCCGCCAGTTGGGAGCGGCCGAACGGGCCGAAGGCCGCCACCCGGCAGTCAGCGTCGCGACCAGCCCGTCCATGAGCACTTCGGTCCCCGGCCTGTACGCCGCCGGGGAGCTCACCGGAGTGGCGGGAGCCGAAGTGGCCGAGGTGGAGGGTGCGGTCGCCGGGCATGGAGCGGCCTCGTACCTGGGGCTGCCTGACAACCGTGACGTGACCGAGCGAGCGGCCCTTGCTCGTCGCCTGGTGCAGGCCCGCCGTTTTGCCGCCCGGTTACAGGAGCTCTACCCGATCGGCCCCAACTGGGTGTCGTGGCTGGAGCCAGCGACCACGTTCTGCCGATGCGAGCAATCGACCTGGGGCGCGGTGGACGCAGCGGTTCGTGGGGGCGCCTCGCGGGTACGGGACGTGCGCAGCGTCACTCGCTGCGGCATGGGCTACTGCCAGGCCCGGACCTGTGGACCGGCGCTGCAGCTGGCCGTCTCGGCGTTAACGTGCAGGGCCGTCGACGAAGTCGGTGACTTGCAGAAGCGTCCGGTGGCTGTCCCGCTGCCGCTCCGCCTGGTGGCGGGCGAGAACGAGGGATGAACTGACCACGTTGTGGCTTCGGCACTGGCGGCCCTTTGGGCCCGGACTGCATCGACAACGTCCAGTGCCTGAGGGGCCGGGACACCCTTGGTGCCTAGGCCCGGGCGGCGGCGCTCAGGCGACCCGGAGGTGCAGCAGCAGGTAGCGTTCCTGGCGGCAAAGGCGCTCGTAGAGTTCCTGTGTCGGGGGGTCGAAGGGACCGGTCAACCGGGTCATGTTCAAAGAATCAATCTGACGCCGGACCTGCCGCAGTTCCGTCTCCTCATCAACCATGCACGTATTTTCGCGCCCTGAGTGCTCGCCCTCCTAGGGCCGTTGGTTGTGTCCGCGCCAGTGCCGACGGTCCATGAGTCCTTGCCGCCATCCCGTCCCGCAGGACTGGCTGGAGGCCACGCCTTGGTGGGTTTGAACCGGGACGCTTCCGACAGCTTGTGATCAAGCTCTCGGACCACAGGTTGTACAAGATGCCGTCCAACACAGCAGTCCCAGGCTCGCTGGCCTGGGGCTTTGTCCCGCATGGTGGGCTCGGGGGGGAGGACTCGAACCCCCACTAACAGGGCCAGAACCTGTCGTGCTGCCGATTACACCACCCCCGAACGGGCAGGGGTCATGTTAGCCGAGGAGAGCCGGACCTCCGTGCCGACGTGCACGGGCGGCGTCCGACGTGCACGGGTGGCGTCCGGCGGGCGCGCAGGGGCTGGTTCTGGTCGCGCTGGAAGGTTCTGGTCGCGCTGGCGTTGCGTAGGCGAACTCTCCTACACCCAGAACCGCTTCTGCACCCGGAACCTAACCCGCGTCGGCGTCGGCGTCGGCGTCGGCGACGGGGCCTTACTGCCTCCGCGGCGCGCCTCGCTCTGGGCCGAAGCGAGTGGGGCTACCTCCGCCGAGGCCGAGGCCGAGGACCTCGGCACGCCTTGGCCCTTGCTACTGCGCAGGAGGCGGCCCCGCCCGGTCCTCTTCCGCTGCCCGCTGCCTGGCGGCGGCCAGGCGGGCGAGGGCCCTCCGGCGCCCGAGTAGTACGAGCGATTCGAACAGCGGTGGCCCCACCAGGCGTCCCGTCACGGCGAGGCGCACGGGGGCCTGAGCCTTGCCGAGGTTGGCGACCCCAACCTTCTGGCCGCCCTGGAGGGTCGCCTCCCGGATTGCCTCCGCCTCCCACTCGCAGGTGGCCAAGCCGGCGTCGACAGCTTCCAGGATGGCGGCGAACGCCGGCTGCTGGCGGCGCAGCTTGCGCCAGTCCGCCTCGTCGACCGCGACCTCAGGCAGGAACAGGAAATCGACCATCCCGTAGATCTCTCCGAGGGTCCTGGCCCTCTCCTGGACGAGGCCGGCGATCGGCGCCCAGCGCTCGTCGAGCCACTCCTGGGCGCG
This sequence comes from Acidimicrobiales bacterium, assembly GCA_035503975.1. Lineage (GTDB taxonomy): Bacteria > Actinomycetota > Acidimicrobiia > Acidimicrobiales > Palsa-688 > DATJMJ01. The sequence goes on from DATJST010000525.1 coordinate 10,533, forward strand.
CTTGACCAGCTCGGCCGTGGGGAGAGCGCGCAGGTACAAGGCGTTGACGTCGGACAATTTCCTCTCGTCGAAGAAGGCGGGGGAGGACCGCACGTTCTCCAGGCGGAACTCCGCTATGAGCTCGGACCGGCTCAGGATCTCACGGTCGCCCCCCGGCGACCAGCCGAGCAAAGCGAGGTAGTTGGCCATGGCCTCAGGCAAGTAGCCCTCGTCGCGGTAGTCCTCCAGGGCGACCTTGTCACGCCGCTTGGAAAGCTTCTGCCGTGCGGCATTGACCAGCAGAGGCAGGTGGGCGAAGACGGGTGTAGGCCCGAGCTCGAGGGCCTCCCAGAGCAAGATGTACTTGGGCGTGTTTGGGACATGGTCTTCGCCCCGGACCACGTGGCTGATCGCCATGTCGCCGTCGTCCACCACGTTGGCCAGGATGAACAATGGCTGGCCGTTGGACTTGCGCACGCTGAAGTCTTCGATCGAGGAGTTCTCGTAAGTGACCTCGCCCCGGACCACGTCGGCCCACGAAGTCGTGCCTGCGCCCGGGGTACGGAAGCGGAGCAACCGGCCGAGCTCGGGCGCCAAGCCGCGCTCGCGGCAATGGCCGTCATAGCCCGGCGGTCGGCCGGACGCCTTGTTGCGCTCGGCCACCTGCTCGGCGGTGCAGTCGCACGCGTAAACGAGGCCCTTGCTCACCAGCTGGTCGAGGGCGGCTTCGTAGAGCTCACCGCGCTGGGACTGGAAGTAAGGGCCCTCGTCCCAGTCGAGCCCGAGCCAGCGCATGGCTCGCTCGATGCCCTCGGCGTGCTCGGGGCGGTTGCGCAAGG
>DATJST010000526.1:0-6167 GCA_035503975.1 Acidimicrobiales bacterium
CCAGCCAACGCCAGCGCCCGGCTAGTATTCGGAGGGACCAGCCTGTAGGGGGCCAATCTTTCGGCCAGCGCCGGGGTGCCAATTGAGCGGGGATGCCGTGGCCGCCCTCGATCTTTTGCGGAAGCGACGACGGAGGAGCCATCAAAATAACCAACCCAAGGACGACCTCGAAAGGTCGTCCTTGGGTCATTCCTACACTGGTTTGTGAGCCAGTCATCGTCGCCAGTTCCACTCTTGTGGGGGGGACCTCCTCGTCTCAAAGGCGCACTATCGTGCACCAGGACATTGGGCCGTTGTATTCGAGGGACCGGTACCGATGACGGTCGGTCTGACCCGAGCGGGACGACATGACGCCGCCCTCCCGGGCCGGTTTCACCCAGGTGGGCCGACCTTTGTGGGCGAACCCCGTGCTATCACTCCGCCCTCCTCTCTGTGATCGTCTCACTTCGAACGTCTGGGAACCACCCTACTCTAGTTAGAGATTACTAGCAACATATTTCTAGAATTCCGCGTTTTTTAAGAACGATGCGTTTGGAGCTTGCCAGAGCGCCATTTTGTTGCGGCGGTGAACCTCGCCCTTGAGAAGTCCCGCCCGCTTGTCCGTTTGAACGGGTAGGGTGATCGAACACTCTCGGGAGAGCCCAGACTTGGGTTGGGCGGTGGCGGCCGCCTGTTTAGGTTGGCTTCGACCGAGCCACTGTGAGGAGCTTGTCCGTGAGCGTTGTCACAACGCCGACCACCTCTGATATGACGCGCCGACGAGGACGCCTCTTCGGCATACTCAGTACTTACCCGCCGACACCGTGCGGCCTGGCCACCTTCAGCGCCGCCCTGGCCCGCGGGCTCGAAGCCAACGGGGCCGCAGTGGGTGTCGTCCGGCTCGCAGACGGGGCGACATCGTCTGACGCGAGAGTGTTGACGGAGATGGACAACGGCGTACCCGCCTCGTTGGCTGGTGCGAGCGAAACGCTGAACGGCTGTGACGTCGCGATCGTGCAGCACGACTACGGCTTGTACGGCGGAGCCGATGGCGAAGAGGTCATTGACATTCTCCATCGGCTCACGGTCCCATCGATCGTTGTTGCCCACACCGTGCTGCTCGAACCGACTGACCATCAGAGAAAAGTCTTGGAAACGGTCGCAAAGGCGGCCAGCGTCGTCGTGGTCATGGCCATGACTGCTCGGCGGCGGTTGTGCAGCCGTTTCGACGTCGACCCATTGAAAGTGACAATGATCCCCCACGGTGCTGTCACCCCGGCGCCCCGACGGCCGGCCCACCGAAGGGGCCGTCCGCTGTTGCTCACTTGGGGCCTGCTCGGCCCGGGCAAAGGTATCGAATCGGCCATAGACGCCATGGTGCACCTCAAGGACCTGTACCCTCCTCCACGCTATGTAGTCGCCGGTAGCACGCACCCCAAGGTCCTCTCGTCGGAGGGCGAGGCCTACCGGGACATGTTGATGGCACGGGCACAGTCCAGGGGGTTGGCTTCATCGGTCACCTTCGACCCTGCATATCGCGACCTGAGCTCGCTGACAGCGCTAATTCAGGACGCCTCTGTTGTCGTGCTGCCTTACGACTCGCGTGACCAGGTCACCTCCGGGGTGCTCGTCGATGCCATCGCCGCCGGCACACCGGTCGTGGCCACCGCTTTTCCACACGCAGTGGAACTGCTTTCTAGCGGGGCTGGCACGGTTGTCCCCCACGGCGACGCCACGGCTCTGGGCGCCGCGCTGCGGCTCTTCCTCACCGAGCCCGGTCGCGCCGCGACTATGGCACGCGAAGCTGCTCGTATCGCCCCCGGTTTCGGTTGGCCCGCAATTGGTGGCCAGTACGCCGGCCTGGCCGAGAGCCTCCTGGTCAGATCCAAAGCTGTACCCGCTTGACCTGCCCGCAGCCCACCTTCGAGTACCTGGCGCGGATTAGCGACGAGCACGGCACGTTCGAGCATGCCGACCATACCAGCCCCCGTGCAGAGCACGGCTACTGCACCGACGACATGGCCCGCCTCCTGGTGGTCACCAGCCGTGAAGCTGACCCCAGCGCCGTCGTCATCGAACTCGCCCGGAAAGCGCTACGGTTCGTGGCCGGTGCCCAGGGCGTCGGAGGCGACTTTCGGAACCGTCGCGACAGGGACGGGAGGTGGCGCGGCCCTTACGGCGTGGGGGACTGTTGGGGCCGGAGCCTGTGGGGATTGGGCACGGTCGCCGCCAACAGCCCGTATGACCTGATGCGCCAGGCCGCCCTCGCTCACTTCGACCGGGGTGCCCAGCAGCGTTCGCCGTGGCCCCGGGCGATGGCCTTCGCGGCGCTGGGTGCGCACGAGGTTCTCTCCGTTCACCCAGGTCATCGCCACGCCATTGACTTGCTCGGCGCCGCCGTCGAGGTTGTTGGTGAGCGCTCCGCGTGTCGCTCGTGGCCTTGGCCCGAACCTCGCCTTTCTTACGCCAACGCCGTGCTGCCTGACTCGATGATCGCGGCCGGCGTGGCCCTGGGCCGCCAGGTCCTGGTGGACGACGGGCTCGATCTGTTGGCGTGGCTGCTGGACCACGAGACAAGCGACGGGCACCTGTCAGTAACTCCGGTGGGAGGGAGCGGCCCCGGAGATCCAAGGCCCGCCTTCGACCAGCAGCCGATCGAGGTTGCCGCCCTGGCCGACGCCTGCGCTCGGGCTGCGGCCCACGTCAAAGATGACCGTTGGGCGGCGGGAATCGATGCCGCCGTGGCCTGGTTCCTCGGCGATAACGACGCACATACCCTCATGTTCGACCCGGACAGCGGTGGAAGCTACGACGGGCTCAGTGCCGACGGCCCCAACCTCAACCAAGGCACGGAGTCCACGCTGGCGCTGATCGCCACATTGCAGCATGGGTGCCGTCTGGACCGGGCCCGGCGTTGAGCGGCAACGAGCCGGCACTACCCTTGGTGTCGAGGGGGACGCTTCGGATTTTCCCCGACCACCGCCGGGTTATTGCTGTACTGTTCGTCCCCGGCGAAGAGATGCCCCGAGGCGATTCGCGCGCCGTCTCCGTCACTGAACGCATCCTGGCCATGGACGCCGGCGACGTCACGACCACCCTCGCTGACCTGAAGCGACGGTTTGGCCACCGCCACCGCCACCTCGAGGACATATGGTTGAGCCACTTCCGCCTCGCCTCCCGGCGTCTCGGCGACGGCGACGACGTCCCTGCTGAAAAGAAGCTCCTGACGGGCGCGTACTTCACTCGCGAGCTGTCGCTCGAAGGCGCGGCCCTGTTCAATCCGTCCGTCGTCGCCCACCCCGACCAGAGTGGTTTGGCCCCCGGCGAGGCTCGTTTCGTGATGAGCTTGCGGGCCATAGGCGAGGGCCACATCTCGTCGATAGAGTTCCGTACCGGTACTGTCGATGGGGCGGGGGAAGTCCGTCTCGATGACCCGGGCAAGTTCGTCGGCCACGGCCATTGGTCTCCCGGGCCTTACAACAAGCGCCTCTTCCATGCCAAGTTGGCGGAACGGGGATGCGACAATCAGGCCGCCACCCTCGTCCTCGACCGCCTCGACCCCGTCTTTGGGCCCGCAGATCTGGACCTGGCTATCTCCTCGCTGCATTCCGACCTCCTGTCCAGAGCAGCGGTCAGGGACGCCGTGGTGGGGCTCCGCTGGGTGGCAGCCAACAACTACGCAATCGAGTTCCCAACTGGGACGCAAATCTCCGAGCGCGTGCTCTGGCCACACGGCCCGGCTGAGGCCCAGGGCATGGAAGACGCCCGCTTTGTGCGTTTCGTGGGCGATGACGGTGGCGTCACATACTTCGCCACCTATACGGCGTTCGACCACGCGCTCATAGCACCTCAGCTGCTGACGACCACGGACTTCCGTACTTTCCGCATCTCCCAGTTCTCGGGGCCGTTCGCCACGAACAAAGGCATGGCGTTGTTCCCGAGAAAGGTCGGAGGCCAGTACGTGGCCTTGTCGCGCTGGGACCGCGAGCGGTTAGCCATCACCACCTCTGATGACCTCAGCCATTGGGACCAGGCGACGACCCTGCCTTTGCCAACGCGACCGTGGGACCTGGTCCAGGTCGGCAATTGCGGGTCGCCGCTCGAGACCGTCGAAGGTTGGCTGGTTTTGACCCACGGAGTGGGGCCGATGCGCGAGTACAGCATCGGGGCTATTTTGCTCGGCCTGGATGACCCCCGTCGCGTGATCGGCACGCTTACCTGCCCGCTGCTCGTCGCGAACGAAGACGAACGGGAGGGATATGTGCCCAATGTGGTTTATTCGTGCGGGGCGCTTGCCCACGGGAAGTCGATCGTGCTGCCTTACGGGTTTTCGGACAGCGCCGTCGGCTTCGCTCGAGTGGACATGGCCGGGCTGCTCCGCTTGATTATGACCGGGGCCCCCGAAAGCGTGCCCTGATGACATTCGGCTCTCGACGACCCCGGGCGCTAAATTCGGAGGCAAATGCCTGCGGTTCCCACAGGCATTTGTTCATATCGGCCAGACTGCTGGTGACCTTCGGTCAACAGTTAGGGCCGCCGGCACGGCCGAGGCAGATCAGCGATCGATGAGCGCGGCGTGCGGAGCGGCGCCATGGCGGGTGGCGGTCCTGGCCCCGATCTCCTGGCGGACTCCTCCCCAGCACTACGGCCCGTGGGAGCAGTTCGCATCCCTGCTCACCGAGGGCCTCGTAGAGCGGGGCGTGGACGTCACGCTGTTCGCCACCGGCGACTCAAAAACTGCCGCCCGTCTCGTGTCGGTCGTGGCGCACGCGTACTCGGAGGACCCCGGCGCCGAGCCCAAAGTCTCCGAATGCCTGCACATAGCCCAAGCGTTCGAGCAGGCCGCTGAGTTCGACATTATCCACAACAGTTTCGACTTTCTTCCACTCACATATTCCGGGCTCGTGCCCACTCCGGTTATCACTACAATCCACGGGTTCTCCTCGCCGCGCATCCTCCCCGTGTTCAGAAAATACAATGCGCGTACCGGCTACGTCGCAATCAGCGACGCTGACCGCCATCCCGACCTCGATTATCTTGCCACGATCCATCACGGGATAGACACTGGTGCCTTCACCCCCCGGGCTTCCCCGGGAAATTACTTGCTTTTCTTTGGTCGCATCCACCCGGACAAAGGGGCGGTCGAGGCCATTGACGTCGCCGCCCGTGCCGGGATGCCACTCGTCATGGCCGGCATCATCCAGGACCAGGTTTACTTCGATGCTGGTATTGCGCCCCGCCTCGATGACAAGCGCGTCCGCTACATCGGGCCAGTGGGCGGCGAGGATCGCAACGCCCTCCTCGGAGGAGCTTATGCCCTCCTCCACCTGGTCAACTTCGACGAGCCGTTCGGCTTCAGCGTCGTCGAAGCCATGGCCTGCGGGACACCGGTAGTGGCCTCACGACGGGGGTCGATGCCGGAGCTCGTAGACAATGCTCGCACCGGTTTCCTGGTCGACGGTGTTGAGGACGCCGTCCTCGCCGTCAAACGAGCGGCCATTCTCGATCGCCGGGCCATTCGCGCCCAGGCGGTGACTCGCTTCGGCCGCGACCGGATGATCGACGCCTACTTGGATGTGTACGGACGGGTGCTCAACAGTGAGCGATGAGCAGGAACTTGCTTTCCTACGGAGCGGAGCCCTTCGGCATCACCGTCGACGTTCAGGCCGCCACTGTGCGCATCGAGGTGCGAGACGCGGCCACCGATGACCTCCCCAGTCTCCGATCGTTCGACGAGGAAACTGCCGGTAGGCGGGGCTGGCACACAGCCGAGCGCCTCACTCGGTCATGGGGCGTCCGCCGGGAGGGGTATGGCAAAGTGGCGTGGGTCGAGATAGAGGTCCATCGCTAGATCCAGCTAACCGGGCTCTGGCCTGGGCGCGGCAAGGGTAGGGAGCGTCAGGGACAGGGCGCGCCAGATAGGGAAAGCCCAGAGACAAGCAGGGCGTGTACGGTGGGCGACCTCCCGGCGGCGGACGGGGTGGCTTTGGCAGGTTGTAGGGTGATGTGGTCGCCGGTCTCCACCGGCGTGGCCTGGTCGAGATTTCCCCCGAGTTGGCCCGAGGTGAACGGGAGCTTGCGATCTTCCCCCAAGTATTTGAAGAAAGCGCCCTCTCAGGTCTTTCCACCGTGGTGTGGCGGGGCGCGGACCGTGGCAGTGGCGGTGCTTGTCCAGACCCGGCGCGTTG
>DATJST010000527.1:0-2225 GCA_035503975.1 Acidimicrobiales bacterium
GCCGGGATCACGAAATTGGACGTGGCCGCCGAACGCATATCCCGGGTATGGGCCGAGCACCGAGACGACATTTTCATGGATGCCGGTGGCGAGCCCCACCCCCGGCCGGGCGCTCTCCAGCTCGTCTTCTGTGACCTCGGCACCCCTTCCGCCGATCGATGGGACGTCTACCACGAGCTGCGCCGCCAGCTTGTCGGGCGCGGCATCCCCAAAGACGCTGTGAAGTTCATACACGAAGCCGCCACCGACCAGGCCAAGGCCGACCTGTTCGCCGCTTGCCGTTCAGGGGCCGTCTCGGTGCTCATCGGCTCGACCGAGAAGATGGGGGTCGGGACCAACGTGCAAGCCCGCGCCGTTGCTCTGCACCACCTCGACTGCCCTTGGCGGCCCGCCGACCTGGCCCAGCGCGAAGGCCGCATCCTGCGCCAGGGCAACCAAAACGCCGAAGTCGAGATCCTGCGCTACGTGACCGAAGGCAGCTTCGACACCTATACCTGGCAGACGGTCGAGAGAAAGGCCCGCTTCATCGGCCAGTTGATGCGCGGCCGCCTCGACGTCCGAGAGATCACCGACATCGGTGACGCCGCCCTGTCCTACGCCGAAGTCAAAGCCCTCGCTGCGGGAGACCCAAGGCTCATCGAGCAAGCGGAAGTGTCGAGTGAGCTCGCTCGTCTCGAACGCTTGCAACGCGCCTGGCAGCGAGACCACGAGCGGCTCGGCCGGGACACCACTCGGCTCCTTGCCAAACAGGCCTCCTTGTACCGGGAACTGGACCAGGTGGCCGCCGCGCAGGCAGCCCGCCAGCACAACGGAGACCAGCCCTTGGTCAGTGTCGACGGCGAGAGCTTTGCCCAGCGCGCCGACGCCGGGGCCGCCCTGCTCGCCCGGCTCCGTACGGCGGCCGAACGCCTGCGTCCCGACCGCGAGGTGGACCTGGGCCAGGTGGCGACGGTGGACGGCATAACTGTGGAGGCCACTGCCTGGGCCACCGCCAGCAGCCGCGGCGCCGACATGGTCCTCGTCGGTGTCCCGCGCTCCCAGCTTCGCTTGCAAGGGCCCGAGCTGACGAGCGACCACCCACACAGCGTCATCGTCGCCATCGAGAACCGGCTTCGCCGGCTCGACCACCTCCCCACCACCATCGCGACAGAACTGGCAGAGCTGGACCGGGAGAAGATGTCCGTAGCTGCTGCCCTGGAGCGTCCGTTCGCGCATTCCGGAACGATCAACCAGCTGCGCGCCAGAGCCAGCCAGCTCGCCAGCGACATAGCCGCCCGAGCCACGGCGCCCCGGGCCGAGTGCGACACGCCCGCCGGTGCGGTCCCCTCCTCCGCTGTCCCGCCCAAGCTCGGCGACCTATTGGCGCAATCCTTCCCACACCTCGCCGACGGCCGCCACATGAACGCCGTGCCAGGAGGAGATGCGCCTCCCACGAGCTTGCCCAACCAGCAGCTAACCCACTCCCCTGCTCCCGCCGCGGCCATCGAACGCTGACCCCCCAATGGGAAGTCGCTAAAGCTAAGGGCCCGCCGGCTAGGGCCTGGTCGCTTTCTCCACGGGTGGGTTCGCCGGCGCCTCGGGGCCCGGCGTCAAGGGCCGCTGCGGGACTCCGCTTCGCTACGTGTCCTCGCTCGGCCTGCGGCCGACCCTTGACCCCGGTACGGCGCCGGCGAAATGGGGCTCCCAGGACGTTGATGCCCGGAGGCCGCCGCAGGCGGCCGGCATCAACGGTCCAGGACAACAAACGCGGGGACTCTCGCCCCGAAAGGAGCCTCATCATGACTGTCGCTTTCGCCCAGGTACCCGCCGAGCTCACCGTTGTGCCCCTTTGCCCGGGTAGTGGTCGGTTCGGGCCAGGTGCAGGCTACGTGTTTGACTGTTGGGGACCCATCGTCGGGCCTTCGACCGTGCTGCTGTGGCGCCGGCTGGCGCTTGTGGTAGCTGATGTTGAGGAGTACGCGGTTGTGGAGGCAGCCGACCTGTTCGCCTCCGTCGGGCTCGGCGCCGGGATGGGGCGCAACGCCATCGGGCCGCGCACGATCGCCCGCATGGTGGGGTTTGGGTTGGCGCAATGCCAGGGCAGGCGCCTGCTCGGCGTTCGTACCGCGCTGGACCTGGTGAGCCGTGGACAGGCAGCCCGCTTGTCGGGGACGGCGCTGCGGGCGCACGAGCTGGCGTCCGCAGGCGAGTAAGGGGGGAGCGGGCTTGGGGTCAAGGAGGGGTCG
>DATJST010000528.1:0-5009 GCA_035503975.1 Acidimicrobiales bacterium
GGTCGCCCACAACGGCCAGAAGTCCGTGCCTCATTGCACTACCTCTACTATGGGAGCCGATGGGTGACTGGATCTTTGAAGATAGCCCCCGGGATCACGACCTTGACGCCACAGTGGCCGCCCGGTTGCACTGGTGGGGCACGCCGCGCTATCGGGACCGGATAGCGGTTGGCGACCGGGTATGGCTTCAGGTCACGGGGCCGAAGGACCCTGGCATCTACTACGTCGCGACGGTCGTGTCCAAGACCTACGAGCACCCGGTCCAGCTATCGGACCCCGACCACTTTCGATGGCGGACCGACATTCGGTTCGATTTCCGCATCGGCCCGCCATTGCTCAGGTCGGAGCTGCTCGAGGACGCCGATCTCGGGTCTTTCCGTCCTTTCCACGGCTTCCAGGGCTCGAACGTACCGGTGCCGCCGGACGTCGCCGCGGCCTTGATGGCACGGGCCGCCCCACGCCTCGAGCCCCTGCCCGGGGAGAGCCAGCGAGCCGGTTCGCCAGGTCCATGAGGCGAAATCATTGCCATGCCGGCGGGTGCAGGAGGGCACGAAGCCTGGCCAGCACAGTCTCGTCTTCGCCAGGGCCAAGGGTCTGCGGGTTCAGCGCGATCGCGTCATCGCCGACCACTCCCACGGCCACGCGGGGATCGCCATCCCATAGCTCTTGAACGATCTCATCGCGTGTCCAGCGGCAGGGGCTGGTGATTCGCACGATGGCCCTTCCAAAAGGTTGTCCGGCCTCGCTGGGATAGCCGCGCCATGCGACGACCCCGGGTATGCCGGCCAGCCCCTCAATCCAGTACCGGACCGCTGATTCGTACCAAGCGATCATGGCGGGTTCGTCCTGTTCGAGGTACCACGTAACCGCCGCCAATAAGGCGATCATTTCTTCTTTACCGACTTTCATGCCCCGACCGATCGACATGTTGGGGCTCCCATTCGCACGGCACGATTCGACGAGGTGTTTTGCCCCCAGGACCATGCCGCTGCACTGAGGCCCACGTAGTCCTTTTCCGCCGCTCACTATTAGGAGATCTGCGCCCGCGTCGCGTGTGTAATTCCAAAGAGAGGATATAGGTGGAATTTGGGCAGCGGCGTCGACAATGACGGGAACAGAACGGGCATGGGCGACCTCGGCCACACGCTGCACTGAGGCAACGTCGGTCCCAAACCGGGCGCCGGCGAAGGTCAGTACGCAAGCAGTGCGCTCTGAAATAACAGCCTCGAGCCCCCCGGCCGTGTCTTCGTATTCTACGATCCGGGCTCCCGTCAGCGCGGCAGCGTACTCCCATCCATTACGCTGGCGTTTTTCTATGACAACCTCCGGCCTCTTTACGCTGTCGATGTCGGGGAACCCTCCGACGAGGTCCGGGTCGGATCCGGCAATACAGGCCGCCACAGCCAGGGTTATGCCCGCGGCTGCGCCCGATACGACACAGGCCGCCTCGTTGTGTGTCAGTTGGGCCAGCCGCGTCCCGACTCGTTCCTGCAACTCGACAATGTCGACAAAGGAGCCGGCCGCGTCGGCCATTGACTCGAGCACCGGTCGGGGCATAAGCGAACCCCCGAGCGATGTAAGTGTCGCCGCCGCGTTGATGACCGGGCGCAAACCCAGTTCGCGGTACCAGCCGGAGGTCTTCATCCCGGCACCGGGTCGAAGCGTGACATCGGTTCTGTGCCCAGTTGACGACCCAACCAGGCGTCGAACCAGTCCGCGTCGTCTCCGCCTCTGTGGGTGAGTTGGTACTCCTCAACCCCTGCGCCCAGCGCCTCCAGCAAGGGCCGCAACCAGGTCCGCCCGTCCAGCCCGAGGCCCGGGCCCACCCCGAGCACGGTGGCCGCTTTGACGGCTGGTGCATGGTGGACGGGGTCAAACAAGCCAAGCGTCGCCGCTACCGCCACCTCCACGGACGGTCTCACCCGTACGTAGTCGTTCAGCTCCTCCAACGGGTACTCGTCGGTCATGTGACGTGCTTCGAGCGCCCTGTAGAAAAATGTGGCCTCGACCTGAACCGCCCGAAAGGCGTGCCGCCGGGCCGCCACCAACAGGGCCACGTCGTTGCCGCGTATCCCGACGCGGCCGGCGTCAACCTCGGGACGGCCGAGCAAGAACTCCACGCCACGCAGGCAATCCGCAACTATTCCTTTGTAGATGAACTTGTCCGGGTCGTCGATGCCGTCCGTCAGCAAGCCCGGGTAGGCGGCCGCGTATGGCTCATCGGCGAAGCGCTGGCCGCGGTGCATGAGCGTGAGGACGACGTAGCGACGGCGGTCGTTCCAGTGAGGAACGTTGTTGACGCTGCCATAGCGCGGCACCTCGAAGAGGGCCGGGAAAGGGCCCGACCCCTTCGGCATACTGAAAAAGCCGAAGATTCGGTAAGGACCATAACTCGTTAGCCTGACGGCGTACACCGTGAAATGCTCGCTTGAATGCCGAGGTAGCGCCTCGAGCACCGGTCGGCTCGACAGGTTGGCGAGCTCATCGTCCAGCCGTCCCCAGTAGGTCTCGAAGTGAGAAGGCTTATCGGTCATTTCCCCGTGGCCTTGGGACGAGGACAGCTAGCCGGCGGCAACCGGATGTAGGTGCTCGGCCAGGAAACGACGGACATTTTCAGCGAAAAAGTAGGCGCCGGCGTCGTGTGCACAACCTTCCATCATCAACAGTTCCTTGGGGCAGGTCAGCGACTCGTGGAGGTACAGCCCGGTTTCGGGCGGGCAGATATCGTCTGCCAGCCCGATGTGGACGAGGGTTGGGCACGTGATCATGCTGGCAAAGTTGAGCACGTCGTAATAAGCCACCGTACTTTTGACCTGTGGCCCGAGATCGGGATGAGCCCGAACGAATTCGTTTATCTCCTCGTAGGGGTAGGAGTGCGTCAGCCGGGTGGCGTCCCAAATGCCACACAGGAAAGGAGCGCCAACGGCGCAGCATGCCACCGACCCGGCATGCAGCGCCGCCAGTACGAGCGACAGGGCGCCGCCTTGGCTTCCTCCGTAGGCCCCTATTCGGCTCGAGTCCACTTCGGGCCGCCCGAGCATGAAGTCCATCGCTCGGCAGGCGTCCATGTAAAAGCCGCGATACCCGTAAGTGTCCCGGTCGGCAATATCTCTCACCAAGAGGCCGGGATAACCCGGGTTGAACGAGGTGTTCGACCGAAGCTTCCCCCGCGGCGCTAAGGCCACCACCGCATAACCCTGCTTGGCCAAGGACTTGGGAACTGCCGGCTCGGAAATATAACCCGGGCTTAATATCAAACCGGGATAGGGGGGAGTAGCACAATTGGCCGTGGGGACACAGTACCAAGCGGCGATCCTCAGATTGTCGAGGCTGGTATAGCGGAGGTCGTACACGTCAGCCGAGAGGGTCGACCGCTGAGGTAGATGTTCTAACGCAGGGGCGAGCGGGAGCCTTGCCGCCTCATCCATTACCGACACCCAGTAGCGGTCGAAATCCTTCGGTCGCTCCACACTGACGTGCAGGCGAGAAGGGATAGCCGTTGAGGTCATGAGCCCGGGACGCGCTTTACTGTACCCGCTCCGAAATCTTGTCCGGAGCTTGGGGAGAAGAATGGGAAGCGGAAGTTGGTTGCCAGTTGAGGACCTTCCTCGCCTTCGAGAGACGCATCATACGTTCACTTGTATCCCCGCTTATCGTGAAAATGTCAAAGCCGTTCCTATACTCGAGCGCGGCAAGGATGGCCCCGGCCACGTCTTTAGCTCTTGTGAATGTTGTGGCACGGAATTCCGACTCGGTAGGGGGTGGCGCATCGTCGTCCACGGGGAAACAAAGCCGCAAAGCTGTAATGGTGATCCCGCCGTCGGCCACCAAGGCTTTACAGACCTCCTCCCCTAGGCGCTTGGTCAGACCGTAGTAGTCGGTGGCATCGGGGGCGGCAGACTCATCGGGGTAAAGTCCCTCACGCTCACTAAATACGCTCATGCTGCTCGTGTAAACACCGTGAGGTACTCCGTTGTCCCTGGCGGTCGAGAAAGCGAAATAGACCCCTTTGACATTTACATCGAATGCGTTGGCGACCGTTGGGACGCTTCCGGGATTGCTTTGCGTGTTCATTGCCATATAGACAAGCGCATCTATTTCGGCCAGGGTGGACGTCACGCGCTCCACGTCCTGCACATCCCCGATGACGTGCACCCACGGCCCGGGCTTGGGCTCGACAAGGTCGAAGATCGTGATCTCGTGCTCTCGGGCTAGATGGGGGAGGACCATCCGGCCGACATATCCCGATCCTCCGATTACAAGTAACCTCAATTCCTTTCAACCTTTCCGGCCTCTCCTGCCCGTCGGTCCAACATACTGCGAGCGTCCTACGAACTACAATTTGGCCCCTGCCAGGTGGTTGCCGCCGCTCGGATTGGCACTCCCGGCGCCCCGCTGAAGGCTTTGCCCGCCTAAACAAGGGGTGGCTGACCAGCGCGGACACGGTCGTTGGCGGGCTTTTGCCACAAGTTCGTAATACTCCCGAGTGGCCAGCGCCGCGGGCGTACTTTGTGGCCGGCGCGCCCAGCCGAGGCTCAGACGAGCGGTGACCTCGATCTCCTGTCGAGCTGAGTGAGGTCAATGCGGGTAGGCGTCACGGGCGTTGTGGCCCGTCGGCTTGGCGGTGACGACGGGTGTTTCGATTGCCCGGTCGGGCTTCGGTCGGTAGGGTGGGATTACGACAACGAGTGAAGGCGATGTGTTTATCGGTGCATCAAGAGACGACTAAAGGTGTTGACCTGGCCCGTTTTCAGCTGGCTGCGCCGCGGCCAGGGATGGTGTCCGGACAATATGTGGTAGGGCCAGCGTGGGTTGGTCTGATAAGGAAGAGTTGAGGTGACCGAACTATGAACGAGGAGAAACTGCACAGCACTGACCTTGGTCTGCGCAAAGAGATCGAAGAGAGCGGTTACGTAGTAGTGCGTACCGGGGTCCCGGAAGCGTTAGTCGAGGCTGTCGCGCGAGACGTGTGGCGCCACGTCGGAGCCAGTCCGGACGACCCGGCTACC